>CBRAFL010000151.1:0-12650 GCA_967755055.1 uncultured bacterium | reverse complement strand
GAAACACCGCGAAGACCTCCGCGCCTCGGTGAAACGTCGGCCGTGGCTGCGAGCGCGAGCGAGTGGAAACTCCGATCACACACCCCGTCGCTGCGCGCCACCCCTCTCAAAGAGGGGATTTTCTACCGCACGAGTAGCCGAAGTCCCCTCTTGAGAGGGGTGCCCGAAGGGCGGGGGGGTGTGTTTTAAAAATTCTCCGCTAAGCCCCAACCGGATGCCACGTCGTCTTGAACTCCAACGTGTCGCGGATCGCGTAGAGGCTTTGCGCGGCGTCCGCGAACCAGTCGGTTGAAGCGTCCACGAAATGGGTACGCTTCACGCTCTCCGCGGCACCGAGCGCGAGCGCCTTTCGATCCTCCGGCCCCACGGCCGCCACGACCGCCCGCAAATGCGTGTGCGTCGCGAACGTCGGAATCAGCTCCTTGCGGAAACCCGTGAGAAGATTCACCACGCCGCCGGGCAGATCACTCGTCGCCAGCATTTCCCCGAACAAGATTGCTGGATACGGCACTTTCTCCGACGCCAAAGCCACAACCGTGTTGCCACTCACAATCGCCGGAGCAATTAGCGAAATGAGCGGCAGCAACGGCGGAAGGTCCGGCGTGATCACGCCGATCACGCCCATCGGCTCCGTTACTGTGAAATTGAAATACGGCGCCGCGACTGGATTCACGTTGCCCAACACCTGTTCGTACTTGTCCGCCCAGCCGGCGTAATAAATCAATCGATCCACCGCCAGATCGACTCCCTTCGTTGCGCCAGCTTTGGGTCCGCCAAAAAGCACGAGCGTATCGATCATTTCCTGACGCCGCGCTTCCAGCATCTCCGCGAGTCGATAAAGAATCTGTCCGCGGTTGTACGCGGTACGTTTCGCCCAACCCGGACCAGCCTTCGCGGCGGCTTCCACTGCGTTGCGCAGGTCTTTCCGCGTACACTGCGGAATGTTCGCGAAGAAATTTCCCTCCGCGTCGTCGACGCGAAACGTGCGTCCACTTTCAGAGCGAATAAACGCACCACCGACGTACGGCTTCGGAGTTTTGGTGATGGGGAGACGGTTCATAGGTTCGCAACATTTTCGGCCGCCACTTCGTTACCGGGCGCGCAATCCTGCAAATACGTTTTTTCGCGGTAACGCAGCGCAAAGATCGTGAAGACCGCCGCCGCGCCGATCGAAAACCACGCATAGAATGTGTAGTAACTCGCACCCGTCAGCTTCGAGGTGCCGTCCGGATTCGCGATGATCCAATGCACGCCCGCGGCGAACAGATTCCCCAGGGAAATCGCGAGCAGGTAGAGCGACTGAATAATTGATTTCATTTTCGTCGGCGCCTGTGTGTAGGCGAACTCCAGCGCCGTGATCGACGCCATCACTTCCCCGGCGGTGAGGAGAACGTACGCGGGCATCTGCCACAGCACGTTCAGTTTCACGCCTGCCGCCAGACGGCTCTCGATCCACGCGCTCACGAAAAACGACAACCCGATTGTGAAAATCCCCAAGCCTATTTTCCGGAGCGGCGTCATCCGCCACACACGGTTGATTGCTGGATACACGCCGTATTGAAACACCGGGATGAACGCGACGATCATCAGGCCATTAATGACCTGGATCTGCGAGGAAAGCAGCGTGTAGCTGAAACCGAACGCCGTGACCGTCAGGTCCATTTTATCCGCCTGCCCCACCCATTCGCTGCCGCTCTGGTCCCACAGCGCCCAGAACGCGATCATGAACATGAAAATCAGTGCGAGCCGCCCGATCGCCAGGAATCCTTCGCGGTTGAACGTGTCCCGCAAAAACGTTTTTCCGCCCGGCGGAATGTGCGCAAACTTGTAACGCCCCAGCCAGAACACCCACGTTGCCCCAAGCATCAGCGCCGCTGGCAGGCCGAACGCGTAGCCCGCGCCGTATTTCGCGAGCAGGATCGGCACGATCCACATCGACACCGACGAACCCGCGTTGATCGCGAAATAAAACCACCCGAACGCGCGCGCGAGCAGGTGTTGGTTTGTCGTCGAAAACTGATCGCCCACGTGCGCCGACACACAGGGCTTGATGCCACCCGAGCCGATCGCGATGAGCGTTAGCCCGAGCGTCAGCCCGAGCCGGGTGTGATCGAACGCCAGCACCAAACTGCCCGAGCAATAAACCAGCGAGAGCCAGAAAATCGTCCGATACTTTCCCCAGAATGCGTCCGATAAAATCGCCCCAAGCGTCGGCACGAAATAATTGGCAAACAGAAAAACGTGATACCAACGATTGGCGTCGTTCTCATTCATCGGCGCCGACGCACCCGAGCTGTCGACCAGGTACTTCGTCATGAAGACGAAGAGCACCGCGCGCATGCCGTAGAAATTGAAACGCTCCGCCGCCTCGTTCCACACGATGTAAGGAATGCCCGGCGGCATCGTGGTCAGCTTCTGCGGGGCGGTGAGATAAGGTTGAGCCATGGTTTTCGTTCTCGTTCTCGTAATCTTTGTCGTCCCCTTCTCGTCACTTTCCGCCCTGCGCCGCGCGCGAGAGAACAGGAAAAGAGAACGATTACGAGGACGAGGCGTTAGATGATCTTGCAGTAGTCCAGCAGACCCTGTCGGCCGCCCTCACGGCCGAAGCCGCTTTCCTTGTAACCACCGAATGGTGACGTCGGATCAAATTTGTTATACGTGTTCGCCCAGACAACGCCGGCTTTCAGCTCCGTGCTCATTTTCAGAATGCGCGAGCCTTTGTCTGTCCACACGCCGGCGCTCAAACCATACGCGGTGTTGTTGGCGCGCTCGATGGCTTCGTCCACGGTGCGAAACGTGAGGACACTCAGCACCGGTCCGAAAATTTCCTCGCGGGCGATCCGATGACTCATGGTCACCTCAGTAAAGATCGTCGGCCGAAAATAGTAGCCTTTCGTCGGCAGGCGGCATGGCGATTGAAAGAGCTCCGCTCCTTCTTTCACGCCGGCGTCCACCAGTTCACGAATCTTGCCCAGCTGTTCCTTCGAATTGATCGCTCCAACGTCCGTGTTCTTGTCCATCGGATCGCCCACGCGCAGAACCCGAATGCGATTTTTTAACTTCGCGATGACTTGATCCGCCACTGGCTCGTGCACGAGCAAACGAGATCCAGCACAGCACACGTGGCCCTGATTAAAGAAAATCCCGTTGATGATTCCCTCGACCGCCTGGTCAAGCGGCGCGTCATCGAACACGATATTCGCCGCTTTTCCGCCGAGCTCCATTGTCATCTTCTTCTCGGTCCCCGCGAGCGAACGCATGATGATCTTGCCGACCTCGGTCGAACCAGTGAACGCCACTTTCGCCGCGAGCGGATGCGCCATCACCGCCGCTCCGACTTCGCCGGCGCCCGACACAAAATTCACGACGCCTGGCGGCAGCCCCGCATCGCGGATGATCTCCGCCAGTTTCAAGCAGGTTACGCTCGTGGTCTCCGCCGGCTTGAGCACGACGCAATTCCCCATCGCCAGAGCTGGCGCGATTTTCCAGGCAAGCATAAGCAGCGGAAAATTCCACGGGATGACCTGACCGACCACGCCTAACGGTGCGACATGTGCACCCGGCGCCACGTAGCCCAACTTGTCCGCCCAGCCAGCGTGATAAAAGAAATGCGCCGCTGCCATCGGCACATCGAAGTCGCGCGATTCCTTGATCGGCTTGCCGCCATCGAGCGTCTCGGCCACCGCAAATTCCCGCGCGCGGTCCTGCAGCAGCCGCGCAATTCGGAAAAGATATTTCGCCCGCTCGCGCCCAGCCAGCTTGCTCCACGTCGTGTCAAACGCGCGCTGGGCCGCTTGATAGGCCGCATCCACATCGGCGGCGCCGGCCAGCGCGATCTCGGCCAGTTTCTGTTCGTTCGCGGGATTGATGGAATCGAAATATTTTCCCGATTTCGGCGCGACGAATTCGCCGTTGATGAACAGCTCGTAACGCGGCTTCAGCTTCGGATCGGCCGTTTCCGGCGAAGGATCAAATTCCCACAGATCGCCGAAAATCAGTTCGGGCACGGGGCGACCTGGTCGCGTGGTTTTCTTTTTTTCTGAAGCTAAAGTGGCCATGAAGAGAAATTCGATTTTGGGAGTCCAACCTGCGAAGCTGAGCGTTCCAGATTAGTAGGATTCCGCCGCTTCGCTGAAATAGTACGGCGCTTGGTAAGCTCCCGTTTTTTCTTTTTCAATCTGGCGGATAAGGTCGTTGAGGAGCGAACTCGCGCCGAAGCGGTAGCGCGAATTATTCAGCCACGCATCGCCGAGCGTTTCTTTCACCGCGATGAGAAATTGCAGCGCCTGCTTCGCCGTGCGAATTCCGCCGGCCGGTTTCATCGCGATCGCCACGCCCGTATCGAGATAAAAATCACGGATGGCCTCGAGCATCACCTGGTTGTTTCCCAACGTGGCATTCACCGACGTTTTGCCGGTGCTGGTCTTGATGAAATCACCGGGACGAATCACGCGCATCGCGAGAAAGGATGCCGCACGAATGTTATCGAACGTCTCTAACTCGCTCACCTCGAGAATGACTTTCAAGGTCGCATCGCCGCAGGCCGCGACCACGGCCGCGATCTCGTCCTGCACCTCGCCCAATTCCCCTGCGAGAAACGCTCCGCGATTGATCACCATGTCGATCTCGTCGGCGCCGTCGGCCACCGCTGCCTTCACTTCTGCGAGCCGCGTTTTCAGCGGCGCCTGACCCGACGGAAACGCCGTGGCCACGGACGCGATGCGCACCGCGGTATCCGCGCCGAGCGCACGCCGGGCGTGTCGAACCATCGCAGGGTAAACACACACCGCCGCGACTTGGGGGATGCCCGGATCGTCGTGCGGACGCAGCGCCTTGCGGCAAAGTGACGCGACTTTCCCCGGCGTGTCTTTGCCTTCCAACGTCGTGAGGTCGACCATGGAGACAGCGGTTTTCAGTCCCCACAGCTTCGACGCTTTCTTGATCGAACGCGTGGTGTATTTCGCCACCCGCTCCTCGATTCCGACAGCGTCAACGCTTCCAACTTCATCAAACAAACGGCGTAAAGCCGCGGTTCCAGCACTGGGCATGACGCGCAGTATCGCCCGCGTTATGACAGAAGCAAAACGAAAAGGCGTCCGCCTCGTGCAGATGAATTGTGGGAGGGGCTTTACGCCCCGACTTTTCCGAGGCGGGACGACGATCGGGCCGTAGGGCCCTCCCATAGCAGTCGGTTTAACCGCGAGTAAAAGAGCGGACCTCCGCCGTCCAGCACGGTTATCCGGCCGTTGATCCAGACGCGCTCGCCCGACCGTGTTGGCCATGACAACCGTTCGCTATGCACCGCCATAAACTCGTCCGCTACCTCTGGCGTGAGTGGATTCGCCCGCTCGCTCTTCCGCTCATCGTCGTGACCGTTGCCAAATCCGCCTTGGCCGACATAAACCCCGTTCCGACCGGCTCGATGAAACCCACGGTGCTCGAAGGCGACGTCGTTTTCGTCAACAAGCTCGCCTACGATTTGAAAGTCCCCTTCACGACCTACCACATTGCGGAGTGGGCCAACCCGCAGCGCGGTGACATCGTGGTCTGTTTCTCGCCCGACAATGGCACGCGGCTCCTCAAGCGAGTCATCGGTCTGCCGGGCGACACGATCGAATTACGCCACGAAACCCTCGTGCTCAACGGCGTTCCGCTCGCTTATTCGCCACTCACCGAAAGCGCCGCCGCCGGTGCGAGCTATCTCGAAGACACCGAGCGTCACTCAGCCCTCTTCGCACGCGAAGACCTTTCGATGCATCCACATCCTGTGATGGTTTTGCCGCGCAAACCAGCTCTCCGCACGTTCAGTCCCCTGACCGTCCCCGCCGGAAGTTATTTCCTGATGGGCGACAACCGCGATAACAGCCAGGACTCGCGCTTTTTCGGCTTCGTCGCGCGCAACGAAATCGTCGGTCAGGCAACCCACGTCGTTGTCTCCGGTGATCTCAATCACTGGCTAAAACCGCGCTTCGGCCGCTTCTTCTCCGCGCTGAACTGAGCGAGGTGGAACCGCACAATTTCTACGCGCGCTGAGTGACCGGCCCACTTTCAAGGCACATCGTAGACCTCGAGTAGCACCAAGCCCGTCGACCCACTGGCACCCGACACGAGCGCCGTATATGCGCCGGGCGGCAGCGTGATGACCATCGCCGAATCCTTGCTTCCAACGGCAAGTGGAAAGGCCCCGACCGCCTGCATAACGCTTTTCAATTCGGCAATATTCTGCGCCGAGCCCCAGTCGTCGTTGGTCGCTAGCGTTTCGTGTGTCGCCTGATCGACCAACGTGAGACTCGGATCGAGCAATGGGTTCGCGACACCCGCGTCCGCCAGCCCCGGACCGACGCAACGGATCAACACTTTCTTCGGTTGATCCCCGCGAATGATAAATCCAGTAATGGCGGTTGCACTACCCGTGCCCGCATAGACCCGCGCGGAGAGATTAACGATGCGATTGGTTGTGTTGTCCGCGTCGAAAAGCTGCGCCAATGCCACACCCGTAGTGGCGCCAACGCCCGATACGACGATCGTATTCACACCGCGTCGGAGACCACCGCGCAGCTCTGAACTCTTCGTGGTGGGCCCATCGAGTGGCGTTGCGCCGAGCTGACGGTAGAGCGGATCTTCCCACGGCGTGAAGTTGCCTCCATTATCATTCGAGGTTTTCGAGCCATTAGAGGAAAAAAGCGTAGCCGTAGGGTCCGCAAGGACACCGGAAACGCCGTGGTTCACGAGCTCCGGTCCGATCGCTTGAAAGAGAACTTGTTTTCGATTTTTCAATACGAAGCCCACAATCATGACGTCGTCGCCCGTGCCGGCCGCTGCACGTACCGACAAATTGGCCAGTTCGCTCGAGGATCCGACCGTCAGTGTCGAACTGCATTCGGCCGCACCGAAGCTGTTCGTCACGCGGACGGAGTAGATGCCAACATCCGCGTCGGCAACGGCTCCTCCCACCGAAAATTCCAATACACCTTCGTCATAGCGATTCAGTTCCGTCCCGTAAATCAGCGCTCCGTCTTTGAATACCTGATACGTGAGCGGATAACTTCCCCGCACGAGCAACGTGAATAGCGCTTGTTGGCCCGGTCGCGCAACGACGGACTCGGTGGGCTCGATGATTCTTGGAGCACTTGGCGAGAAATCCATGTTGATGTTTCGAGTCGCACGCCCTCCCGGGCCTTTGGCACTTACCTGCAATTCTCCCTGAACATCGCGAAAAGTCAGAAGATCCCCACTCAACGTGGTGGCTGATTCACCCCCGCCGATCTGGATCGGACTCGGCCCGACCGCGGCGACTCGCACGGTCACGTCGTCTCCCGCCAGGGTCGTTACGCGCTCCGGCGTCACTCGCAGGATGCGCGGTGGTTCGATCACACCAAGCGTCGATAGATTCAGCCGCCACAATCCCTTTCCATTGCTGGCCAAGGCATGGATTCCATCGGGCAGCATCCACAATTTACCCCACCAGTTGTCGTCTGTCGGCGCGAAAGTCGAATCGATCGACCCATCGGTCATGAGTCGCACGATCCTTGTGTGGACAGCTTCACGGCCCTCCTCTCCCGTCGGCAAGTGTAGGTCGAAACCCCCTGTAACAACGACACGACCGTCTAATTGCACAGAAAAATTTGTCGCTCCAAATGCCACGCAGCTAAATTCCCGAAATCCAGCATCAACCTCACCTGTCGCCGTCAGCCGTCGCAAACGGTACGTAACATCATAGCTGCCGCTTCTGGCCTCCGTGGTGCCCACGAAGCAGCTACCGTCCTTTTGCGCCGCGAGATCGACCACCGTGCCGCCTAACGCGACCAACGGAAAACTAGCGTCGCGCGCTCCCTCGCTATGCAACCGCCAAAGGTAGCTGCCACCGCCGGCCAAGATATTGCCATTTTTGTCCAGAACGGCGTGCGTAAGGACTGGCACTTGCTCTCCTGGCGCGTTCGCCGCCGCGGACACAAAAGTGGTATCGACCGAACCGTCGCGATTGAGCCGCACTAATTTTCCGGCAACGGCGATGATGATCTTATCCCCAACGGGCAAGAGCACCTGCGGAGAGATCGAGGACCCAGCCTCCAATGGCTGGGTGAAATTGAGATCCCTCGAACCGTCTTTATTAAGCCTGATGAGCAGATATGAACGAAAGGTGCCTCCATGCGTCAGCACGTCGATTGCTCCGATGATCAGAATACGACCATCGTCCTGCTGTGCCATCTTGAGGGGCGTCCAAAAAACAGAGGGCCCGAAGACTTCACTTGGCATCGTGAAAGAAAACGAGAGGTCGGGAGTACCGTCGGGTCCTAGACAAACCAAAAGTCCAAGCGGCTGATTGCGCGTGACGATCAGTCGACCATCCGGCAGCAGCAGTATCGGGTCCTTGATCGAGGAGTCAGTCGCGCGAAAAGTCGGATCAATCCTTTCTTTCGTATAAGCCGCGACGTCGAGGTGCACCGCCGTACTTACCACCGAGCCTAGCAGATTACTCACCGTTACGGTGTAGTCTCCAGCCTGAGCGGCCTGTACATTCGGCAACAGAAGAAGATCACTCGACACATCCGGCACAGGTATTCCGTTGCGATACCAATGATAATTGAGGGGTGCCGCTCCGCTCGCGGTCACGGCGAACCCCGCCTGATCTCCGGGGCCCACGACGAGCGCTCGCGGTTGTTCCGTGATCACTGGCGCCTGGGCTCTCGCCTCAACGAATAAGCTGAGCGCGATCAGCGCGATGACCAGAATTCGGCAGAGAAGAAAACATTTCGCCGGTGAGGAAGGGACCATAATGGTATCGACCATCGAGCCGCCTCCATCCGCTATCGGACTGTAGCGAATGTGCGCTCGTCGCTCGTGGCATTCTGCGCCTCACACCGTTTCCTGAAACTGCAGCGAATGCAGTTTCGCGTAGAGGCCGCCGGCGGCGAGCAGTTCGGCGTGCGTGCCTTTTTCCGCGAGGCGGCCCTGCTCCATCACCAGAATAATATCGGCGTTCTGGATCGTTGAGAGTCGATGCGCGATGATGAACGTGGTGCGGCCTTTCATCAAACGCACCATTGCTTGCTGAATCAGCCGTTCCGATACGGTGTCGAGAGCACTCGTCGCTTCATCGAAAATCAAAATTCTCGGATCGCGCAAAATTGCGCGGGCGATCGCGATCCGCTGGCGCTGACCTCCGGAAAGTTTCGCGCCGCGCTCACCGACCACCGTTGCGTAGCCGTCGGGTAACTCCGTGATGAAATCGTGCGCGTTCGCCGCGACAGCCGCTGCTTGAATTTCCGCGGGCGTCGCCTCCGTTCGACCATACTTGATGTTGTCCTCGAGCGTGCCGGAAAAAAGCACGTTCTCCTGCAGCACAATTCCAATCTGCCGGCGCAATGACTCAACCGTCACGTCGCGCACATCATGTCCGTCGATCAAAAGCTGGCCCGAGGCCACGTCATAAAAGCGGGCGACGAGATTGATGATCGTGCTTTTGCCGGAACCGCTAGGACCAACAATCGCGACAACCCGCCCCGCCGGGATTTGAAGATTCACGTCGGTCAACGTTCGTGGCCGACCGTGCCCCGGCGGCTCCAGTTCGTAGTCAAAACACACCGACCGAAATTCCACGTCGCCTCGAATGACCGGCAAAGCCTGCGCTCCGGCGCGGTCGGTCACCTCCGGCTGCGTGTCGAGCATCGCCCACATATTTTCCAAAGCGGTGTTCGCCCGCTGAAACACCGCGGTCAGATCCACAAATCGGACGATCGGCGGAAATACGAATGCAATGTACGCGTTGAACGCGACCAGCGTGCCGACCTCCATCGCGCCGTCCACCACCAGCCATCCACCGTAGCCGAGCACGATCAACGCGCCGAACGCACCGAGCAAATCCGCGAACACCGAGAGCCGAGTGTTCCGCATCACGATTTGGGAATAATTAAAGTAGTCCGCGTTGATCCCACTGGCGAAGGTCGTCGTCTCGGCCGCTTCACGCGTGAACGATTTCACCACGCGGGCGGCGGCGACGCGCTCGTGTAGGAAGCCAATCACCTTGTCCCAGTTGTCCCGGTGCACGCGGCTCTCTTCGCGCATGCGCCGGCGATTGTAGAGATAGTTGATTACGAATAGCGGCAGCACGAGCGTCACTGCCAGCGCGAGTCGCCACTCGACCCAGAAGAGCAGTCCCAGAACTCCGAATACAGTGACGGAATCAGCGATCAGATTGATCAGAAACCCATTCGTCAGCTGGTAAACTTCGTTCGTGTCCTGCGTGATGCGCGAGATCGTCTTGCCGGTCTGGTTCGCATCGGAGTAGCGCAACGAAAGCGTTTGAAGATGCGCGAACAACGCAATGCGCAGATCACACACGATGCGCATCGCCGTGAATTGAAGGACGCGATTCCGCACCATCGTCAACCAGCCGCGCAGAAGAAAAAGTGCAGTGAACGCCACGAGCAATCCGCCCAGCTGGCGCAAATCGCGACGCGGCAGTGCTTCGTCGATGATCAGTTTGAAAATCCACGGCGCTGGAAGCGTGAGCAGCGTCGCCGCCAGAATCAGCAGCACGCCGAACGCGATGCGTCCGCGGTGTGGCTGGGTGAGAGCGAGAAAACGTTGAAAAGTACCGTGCTGCATCGAGTCGAGGCGCCACACTCCCAAATCAATCCGGCCGCATCGAGCCGATACTTGAGTTGCGCTGCGCGCAATCTACCCGATCGGCAGTACTTCACGACGCAACGCTCGCCAGTCACCGCACCCGTTGCTCTGCTCAGCTCGATGAAGCCCGCGCTCTATCTCTTGTTTTTCGCCGCCCTCTTCTCTTCCGCTGCCATCGCCAGCGTTGACGAATCCGCTACTGTTCGCCGCGCGGACCAACGCCGCATCCAGGCGACGATTACAGGCAACGCGGCCGAGCTCAGTGAATTGCTCTCGGATGATTTGCTCTACGCGTACTCCGACGGCCGCGTGCAAACGAAGACGCAACTCATCGCCGCGCTGGCGAATCACCAACTCAAATATATTTCGGTCGATCCCGAAGACGTGAAATTTCAATCCGTCGCGGGAGGTGTCACGGTGTTGAGCGGCCGCGCGCGCGTAGTGGTCGAAGCGAAAGGTCAGCGGGTCACTTTCACGCTCCAATTCCTGGAGGTCTGGCGCGACGAAGCCGGCGTTTGGCGACTCGTGGCGTATCAATCCTCACAGCTTTCACCGCCGACGATGACGACAGGAAAGTAACTCGGCGCTAATCGTGGCTGCGAGCGTGAGCGAGTGGAGGATCGACGTAGGTGGCGCGCTCGCCGCGCAACGGATTACGAACGTAGCGCGGCGAGCCGCGACCTACACTGCACAGTGAGTTGAGAAGCCCTGCGCGTGAGCGCAGGGAATCCCGCCGCTCACGCGGCGGGCTACAAGGAAGACGCTGCGTGCTTTGAAGAACCCGCTCACACGACCTGCGCCCGACCCGCTGCGCCGCCGAATAGCTCGCGAAACACGCTCCACGCTTTGCGCAGGCCGGCGTCACGCACGCCGCCGTTCATCGCATACGCATGCACCAACGCGTCCTCATGTCCTCGATACCGCGGCGGCAACAGAAAGAGCGTTTGTTCTTCGCCTTCGATGATCGTTGAAAAAAATAATCCACGGCCGACCGCGAGCGTTTCGCCCGTCGCAGGAACGGACACGCCGCGCACCGGCTTCCACGGCGCGGGTTGATAAAGGAACTCATAGTTTCCCGTCGACTGCATCACCAGACGACCGTACGTCCGCGGCGGCACGCTGGAAAAATTTCCGCCCGCAAACATCTTGTTATTATTTTCCGCCGGCTGAAACCGACGACGTCGACGCGTCAGAAAATCCCAGCAGAAAACTGACCCGAAAAACGTCAGTCGCCAGGCCCAGCCGGCGATAAAATAGGAAATCACGATAATCGCCACGGATAGGGCGGCGCCCAACCACGGATTCAGCGTGGAGACCAGCGTGAGCGTTCCCAGCAATCCGGTTCGCGCGGTTTTCAATGCCGCGTCAATCGCACCCCATGGGCTGAGGAGAATCAGGACGTTGATCGCGTGCGACGCCAGCCACACGATCGCAAACATCGCGATGCCAAATGGAATCGTGAGCACGTTGAGAAACCACGACATGTCCATCGAACCGATCGGCAACATCGCGAGCCCGCTCGGCGTCATGCTGGTCGTGGCCGCAGCCGAGCCCACCAATAATTTCGACATCGCCGCCATCGTGAATGGCACCACGGCCCCAGCGGCGATCAAACCGGTCGCCTTGTTCTCGAGGGTCTCGAGCACATCCAACGGTTTTTTAAAACCCGGCGGTATCACCGCGCCGAATGCGTCCTTCGCCGCGCACACGCCGACGAGCAGCAACGCCGGAATCCAGAAACCCGGCTGCGCGTACCAGGGGAGTGCCTTTCGCGCGGCGGAATCTTTAGCGGTCCACCATTGATATCCGCCATAAACGCCGGTGCCGAGCAGGGGCGAAATGGCGATGCCCGTAACCGTGGAAATCGCATTCGCGAGCGGCGCCGCCGGAGAGCGATTCCCACTGGGAGTCGGGTTCGGTTTCGCGGCAGTGGCGGCGAATGCGAAGGGAGCAGCGATGACCGACATCGCGAGCATGAGTGCAACCAGCGGAAGGAAACGTCTCATGAACGGGAGGCTAAC
>CBRAFL010000150.1:0-12884 GCA_967755055.1 uncultured bacterium | reverse complement strand
ATCAAGCCAATCCGCCGATGACCTTGCTTGATGATGTGCTCGACCGCGGCGAACGCGCCGCTGTGGTTGTCCACTTCCACTTTATCGAGATTGCCACTTGATAAACTGCGATCCACGCAAACCACCGGCGTACCATTTTCCACCACCTGCAAAACCGCCGGGTCGTTCTCGTGGATCGGCGGCAGGATAATTCCGTCAACGGACTCCGCCTGCATGACATCGAGGTAAAACCGTTCCTTGTCCGGGTCCTCGTCGTAGTTGCAGAGCAGCACCGCAAAATTATTTCGATACGCCACGTCCTCAACGCCGCGCGCGAGATCCGCAAAGAAAATATTTTGAATGTTCGGAATGATCAGCCCGAGTAGATGCGTGCTTCCGTCTCGCATGCGCAGCCGCCGCGCCACGCGGTTCGGCTTGTAGCGCAGTTCCTTCATTGCCTTGAGCACGCGAGCCTGCGTCTCCGCGCCGATCTTGCCGGTCTGGTTGATCGTCCGCGAAACCGTCGAGATGTTCACCTTCGCCCGGCGAGCGACATCAACCAAGCTGGGTTCTCGTTTCATGAAGGGGTGGCAAACGTTTGCTGCTGGAAAAACTCAACCGCGGATTCGCGCCGCGCAAGCCGCAACCTCAAGCTCTCTCCGAAAACGTGGCAAGCCTCTTGCGCGCACTCTACCCGACTACCAAAAAACCTTAAATGGAGGGTGCTGTTCCGTCAGCGCTGTTCGCGTCGGTCCCAGCTGCGACGGAGCGCAGCCCTCCAAACTTCAGAAAACAGGCACAATTTGGTAGACACGCAGAAAATGTCGCGCAAACGTTTGCCTTTAATTTCGCACGGCTTGTTCCCCCCGCTCAGCCCCGTACCTGCTGGCTTTCTTTTCCGCAGCCAATCGTTTTCTTTTTCACTGAAGTGAATCCCGCAAAACCCGACGCTCACTCTCCTCTTGCCCGGCCACTCGGGAAACCCCAGCGCGCGCCGGTCGCCCAGATCGCCGAGTATCAACTCTCGCACTTCACGACCGGCGCCCATCTCCCCACTCCCGGTAAAATGCCCGGCTGGCCGATGAATAATATCGGGCAATGGCGGATCGACGTGAACGATAACACCGCCGTCTGGCTGCGTGACCTGCGTGAATGGCGCCATGAGCATCTCATTCGGATGGGCTACGACGACGCGCAATATCGCCGTCCAGAACTCGCCTGGTCGCAGCGCAATTTCGTCCACACCCAGATGATGGTCGAGGATCGGTATTTTTATGATCCTGTCGCGGGACGCTACACCGTCGACAAATACCTCGACGATCTCGAGCGCCGCTTCGGCGGCATCGACAGCGTGCTGATCTGGTACGTCTACACGAACATTGGCATCGACGACCGCAACCAGACCGATCTTGCCAGCGAACTGCCCGGCGGCCTTGAGGGACTGAAAGGCGCCGTCGCGGATTTCCACCGTCGCGGCGTGAAAGTTTTTATTCCGACGATGGCGTGGGACAACGGCACGCGCCCGACCGGCACGACCGACTGGGACGCGGTGCTTCATCTCGCAAAGGCCGTCGGCGCCGATGGCGTCAACGGCGACACCTATAACGGCGTGCCGCGCGCCTTTCTCGATGCTTCGCAGGCGCTCGGGCATCCGGTCGTGTTTCAGCCCGAGTCCGTTCCCACCGCCGACGAAGGATTGATCTGGAACAACCAGAGCTGGGGCAAGGCCTCCACCGAAATTATTCCTGCCGTCAGCAAGTTAAAATGGCTGGAACCGCGTCATCTGATCAACGTCGAGAATCGTTGGGCGCGCGATCGCACGGATGATTTCCACTACATCTTTTTCAACGGCCTCGGCTACGTCGCCTGGGAAAATGTCTGGGGCGTCTGGAATCAATTCACGCCGCGTGATGCCGAAGCCCTGCGTCGCATCGCCACGTTGCAGCGTAAATTCGCCACGCTCCTCACGAGTGCAGACTGGGAGCCCTACGCGACTGCACTTCAGCAAGGCGTGTTCGCCACGAAATTCCCCAGCGCCAGCGCCACGCTCTGGACGATCGTGAATCGAAACGAATACGACATGACCGGAGACCAGCTTCTCGTGCCGCATCGCGAAGGACGAAGTTATTTCGACGCGTGGAACGGCAGCGAACTTCGCCCGCGCGTGAAAGGTGGATACGCCACGATCGCACTGCCACTCGAAGCGCGCGGATTCGGCGCGGTTTTGGCCATCGAAAACGGTGCACTCATCGACGGGTTGTCCGAATTTCTCGGGCGCGTGAAGGAGCTCAATAAAGTTCCGCTCCAAACCTTGTCCAATGTTTGGCAGGCGATCCCACAACAGATCGTGCCGATTCCTCCGACCCAGCGCGTCATCGCGACTCCGCCCGGGATGGTGACGGTGCCGGCTGGCGAATTTGAATTCAAGGTGACCGGCATCGAGATCGAGGGCTACACGTGGAAAGGATTGGATTTTCAGTATCCGTGGGAAAACTCCGCGCGCCGCTCGCATCTCCATCGCATGGCGATGCCGTCGTTCCACATTGATCGCTACCCGGTCACCAACGCGGACTACAAAAAATTCGTCGACGCCACCGCCTATCGTCCGCGCGATGATCATAATTTCCTGCGCGATTGGAAAAACGGCGCGCCACCCACGGGCTGGGAAAAGAAACCAGTCACGTGGATATCGCTCGACGACGCGCGCGCCTATGCCACCTGGGCCGGCAAGCGCCTCCCTCACGAATGGGAATGGCACTATGCCGCTCAAGGCACCGATGGCCGTCTCTATCCGTGGGGCAACGATTGGAATCTCTCCGCCATGCCGGCCGGCAACAAGGGTCGCACCGTGCTGCCGCCCGCCGACGTCGACGCGCATCCGGCCGGCACCAGCCCGTTCGGCGTCATGGATCTCGTGGGCAATGTCTGGCAGTGGACCGATGAATTCGTCGACGAACACACTCGCGCCGCCGCCCTGCGCGGTGGCAGTTCCTACCAGCCACAAACGTCACACTGGTATTTCCCGCAGGCGTATCAACTCGACCAGCACGGCAAGTATCTGTTGATGTCCCCCGGCAAAGATCGCAGCGCGATGCTTGGCTTCCGCTGCGTCGTCGACGCAGCGTAGTCGCTCACCTCAACCCTCGCCATGCGCAGCAAACTTTTCGTCCCAGGCTGCCGACCTGAGCTTTTTCCCAAGGCGCTGGTCAGTGACGCGGACAGTCTCTCCCTCGATTTGGAGGACTCCGTCCCGTTGGAGCGAAAAGGCGAGGCCCGCGCGAATGTCGGCGGTGCCTTGCGCGCACCGAACTTCGCCGCGTCGCCGAAAACAATCATCGTTCGCGTCAACGCCCTCCGCTCGTCTTTCTTCGACGTCGACGTGGCCGAGGTCGCGTGCGCGCGGCTCGATTTGCTGAACGTCCCCAAAATCGAATCGGCCGACGATGTTCATTCCGTCGTGAAAGTCCTGCATCGACTCGAAGTTGAACGCAGTCTCGTGCGGCCGATCGGAATCATCGCCAACATCGAATCTCCCCGCGGGCTGCGTTGCGCCGCCGAGATCGCGAGCGCCGATCCACGAGTCATCGGCTTGCAACTCGGTTTTGCCGATCTGTTCGAACCGCTCGGTATCGACCGCGCCAACACAGACGCCGTTCGACAGCTACAACTCGCCGTCCGCCTTGCCGCGGGAGAAGCCGGCATCTGGGCCTACGATGCGGCGTTCGGAGACATCACGAATTATGACGGCTTCAAAGCCGAGGCGCTCGCAGCAAAACGACTTGGTTTTCTCGGCAAGACCTGCATTCACCCGAGCCAGATCGCGCTCGTGAACGAGATTTTTCGCCCGACCGACGACGAAATTGCCTTCGCTGAGCGCGTCGTAGAAGCGGCGGACGACGCAAAAAAGAAGGGCCTCGGCGCGTTCACGGTGCATGGCCGCATGATCGACGAACCATTTATTCGACGTGCGCGCACCATCCTCGCGACAGCGCGGCACATTGCTCCTCCGCCAAATTGATTCGCTAGCAGCCTGTCGGACTTAGCCATTGGACATCCCCATCATGACGAAAATGTGGTCCCGTCAGCGACGATTCCTTCCCAACAGGCTGCTAAGGCAGCGCTGCGTGCCGCAAGAAACGCCAAAGATCCGGGCTTTGCAGGGCACGAAGTGCCGCTTAGGAATTTGTTGGGAAGCGGCGGTCGCATGGAAAGGCACGCCTCCACGACTCGTACGCTTATCAGCCCAAAGTCCGACAAATTCCTCGCATGCCTCTGAAAAAACGTGACTACACGCCTGACGCTCGTGGTCCATTGACGGGAGTGCGCGTGATCGATTTGTCGCGGCTGTTCGCGGGTAATGTGCTCACTCAAATCCTCGGTGACTACGGCGCCGAGGTAATCAAGGTCGAGCCGCCGGAAGGTGACACCCTTCGCGCGTGGCAAACCAACGGAATTTCCACGCACTGGAAAATTTATTCGCGCAATAAAAAGAGCCTCGCGCTCGATCTGCGCAAAGCCGCCGCGATCGATCTCGTGCGGCGGCTGATTCCGTCCGCGGCGATTTTCATCGAGAGCTTTCGTCCCGGCACGCTCGAGAAAATGGGACTCGGACCAGATGAGCTTCTCGCGTTGAACCCCAAGCTCGTGATCGCCCGTATTTCTGGGTGGGGCCAAAGCGGACCGTACAGTCAGCGCCCGGGTTTCGGTACCGTCGTCGAAGGCATGTCGGGGTTTGCCTCGTTCAACGGCTTTGCGGATCGCGAGCCCGTCCTCCCGCCGATGTACCTCGCCGACGGCGTGGCTGGCCTGTTCGGCGCCTCCGCCGTGATGATCGCGTTGCGCGAGGTCGAGCACAACGGCGGTCGCGGCCAGGTGATCGATCTGCCGCTGCTCGATCCGCTTTTCTCAATTCTCAGTCCGCAGGCCGCCAATTATCAATTAACCGGAGCGGTGAAGCCGCGGACCGGCAGTCGCTCCACGAATTCTGCACCACGCAATGTCTACCGGTGCAAAGACGGCAAGTATGTCGCGCTCTCCGGCTCCACCCAAGGCATGGCGGAACGACTCTTCCGCGCGATCGGCCGGCCCGATTTAATTGATGATCCTCGCTATCGTACCAACGCGAATCGCGTGAAACACGCGGACGAGCTCGATGCGATTATCGGACCCTTCATCGCGCAGCACACGCAGGCGGAGAGCGTCGCATTCTTCGAGCGCGCGGATGTTACGGTCGGTCCGATCTACGACATCACGCAAATCATGTCGGATCCTCATTTCGTCGAGCGTGAGATTGTGGCGGACTATCCGGACGCAGAAACAACCACGATCCCGATGCACCACGTCGTGCCGCGATTGCTGGGCACGCCGGGATCGATCCGAACTCCGGCGCCGAGTCTGGGACAGCACAACCGCGAGGTGCTCGCTGAGATTGGAGTGGATGATATGACCTACGCTCACCTGCGCGAAACGGGGGTCGTAGTTGAATCGTAATCACACACGCCGAGTTTTGGATTAACCACTTCGGAGAGGAGAAACCACTAATGGGATCCGCCAATGGGCGGATCCTTAAGTCACCCTTCCGGCTGATCGCCTCCAGAATATGTGGTCGGGTCTCATTAGCGGTTTCCCTTCCTCGTCTGAGATCTTTACTTGATTTGCTTTCGCAACCTTTGGCTGAGCGCCAAATCTTCGGCTTGGTTCAAGGGAAAGGCGTCACTTTTTCTCTCCTGCGATCTGCCCGCTGCGTGCCGTCTCCGGCAGGCCAAAGCTATTGTGGATCGCGAGCGCGTTCACGTTCTTCAAGGCGAGCCGCGCAGCACCCGCGGCAGCCGGAAATTTCACGCTGTCGAATGATGTCTCATCGACGCTGTCGAGAACGACAGCCGATCGCAGATCGGCCGCCGCAGAGCGAAACTCGACCCGATCCACGCTGAAATTTTTCGCGTGCCGAACAAACATCCCCCACGCGGGCATGATGCCGAAACGGGCGGGCTCCGGATAATCTTGCTCGAATTCAGGGACCGTCCGCTCGCCCTGCTCCTTCGTGCCGCCGCCCACGTAATCAATGAAGATATTCGACAACGAAACGTCTTCGATCGCGTTGGACGTCAAACCACTGATGAGAATGCCGCTCTCCGCAGCGACGTTATGCGCGACGAGATTGTCGATCTTGATACGACGCGCGGTTCCGACCTTCGTGCCTTCGGGTCCGCGAAGTCGCGCGCCGAGACGAATGAAGATCGGCGCGTTCACGATATCGCGCATCGTGATGTTCGAAATCGCGATATCTTCCATCAACGCGCCATCCACCGACTCCAGCGCGAGCCCACGGCTGTATTCGAAAACACAGTTCGAAATCGTGATGTTGCGAAAACCGCCGTTCGATTCGGTGCCGCACTTGATCCGACCGGTCGGACCCAGGTTGTAATGGACGGTGCGCTGACGCGTGCCGTCGAGCAGCGTCCCTTCATCATACCCACTGACCTGACAGTTGGTGATCGTGACGTTTTCCGTCGGGCGCGCGTAGCCGAGCGCATAGCTGCTCTTTGGACAAATCCCATCGTCGTAGGGCGAGTTGACGGTGCAGTTGGCCATGCGGACGTTTTGGCAACAGTCGATGTCCACACCGTCGCGGTTGGTGTCGATCTTCAGGTTATCGAGCGTCCAGTTATCCACTCCGGTGGCGAGGATCGCGAAGTGCCCGCCGTGCTCGATGGAGAAATCGCGAAAGATCACGTTGTGACAATTTTTCAGCGCAATCGCTTTGTTGCCGACGCCGGCGGGCAGTGTGTCGCGGCCGGGATAGTTAAATGGACCGACTTTTTGCGCGGCGATGGCTTCACGTGCCGCGGCGGGCAACGCAACGTTCGGCCGCTGAGCTTCAGGGAGCTTGCGTTCGTCGGGGCGCAAATCGCGTCGGCCAGAACCACGACTCAATCCTTTGCCGTAGATTTTTCCGGGACCGACAATCGACACGTCAACGAGTCCTTCACCCCAAATGAGACTGTTATGCCAGTGCGAGTGGCCGAAGTCTTCCCATTGATCGATGACCGGATTTGGCTCCGGCGAATCGTAGCCACTCGAAAGATCCGCGGGCGGTTCGGCGGCAATGATCGTCGCGCCAGAATCGAGATAGAGCGTGAGATGACTTTTAAGCCGTATTGAAAAACTCAGATAATTACCCGAAGGCAAAAAGACCGTTCCGCCACCTGCGGCGGACGCAGCTTCGATCGCGGCGTTGATGGCAGGCGAGTCGAGAGCGACGCCGTCGCCTTTCGCGCCGTAGGTGCGCACATCAAACACTCGGGCGGGTGTTTGCGCGGAAACGGTGACGGCGGCGAATAGCGCGAGGAGAAGAATAAGTTTGGAGCGCATGAAGAAATTTTTCCCGCTGCTCCTGCAGCGGCTGGACGAGAGGTTATATATGGCGGTTGAAATTTGCGTATGAATGTAGCAGCAGGCGTCCCTGCCTGCTGGTTTCGGCGCGTGAGATCGGCCGGCACGGAGGCCTGCCGCTACGCGGAGAAGCAGCAAGCGGGGCTAAACGTATTTGGCAGGTGCTCATTTTTCCACCGGCCAGACGCGAATCATCGCGGCCCCATGGCGCGGCAGCTCGACGTCAAAACCATCGGCGCGCGTGCCAAGTTCCTTTTGGCGCCACACATCGCGGACGCGCTGCGGACCCTTCACCCCCAGCTGCGCCCAGGTAATTGCAACGGTGCCAGGCGTCCGCGAGAGATTGAAAAATCCGACGGCGCGCGAGCCGTCCTCCAACTGTTTCGCCCAAACTTGACGGCGACCATCGGCGAGAATTTGCGTGGCCTGCTCTCCGCGCGGGTCCTGGTTGATTTCCAGAATCTCGTCATTCGCGAGGAGGTTCATCGTGAAATCGTCGAGCCGCTCGAGATCGCAGCCGATCAACAACGGCGCGCAGAGCAAACTCCAGAGCGTAAGATGCGTGTATTGCTCGCTTGGAGTCAGTCGCGAGGGATGCAACTTCGGTCCCCAACCGACGTAGCCGACCACGAGCATGTCAGGATCATTCCAGTGACCGGGTCCGGAAAACGGCCGCCATTTTTCCTGGAAGAAACCAATGCGAAGAATACTGCCCCAGGAATCGCGGATGTCGCCGGTCGTACGCCATGAATTCGCGAGATGTGACAACTCGCCAATCGACTGAAACGGAGTGGCGTTGGAAAGACTGTAAACGATATCGCGACCCGAGGTGCGGAGCGCGCTGAACATCTCGGCGGTTTCGGGCACTTCGTTGGGAAACCAATCGTATTTGAGATAATCGATACCCCATTCCGCCCACTGCTTCGCGTCGTTCGCCGCGAAAGAATATTTACCGATAGCCCAGGGGAAAATCTTGCGGTTCACCGTCTTTGGCCCGGGCGGCTTCGTCCACGCGCCTTCGGGAGTTTCGGCGCTGCCGCCATTGTAGACCGCGTAAGAGGTCACCCACGGTGTGGAGTAAATGCCGAGCTTCAGACCGAGCCCGTGCACGGAACTGGCGAGGACTTTCATATCCGGAAATTTCTCGTTCGGTTGAAGCGCGTTCAACGGACCACCGCGTCGGCCCTGCCAGGCGTCGTCGATGTTGATGTAAGACCAGCCGTGCTCGGTGAGTCCACTGGCGACCATCGCGCGCGCGGAGCGGAGAATTTTGTCCTGATCGACGGCTTCCGCCCAGCAGTTCCAACTGTTCCAGCCGAGCGAAGGCGTCAGCGAAATGCGCTCGCCCACTTCAATGCGCAACGGTTGCTGGACCGAGCCGAGGCGATTCGTCGCGTGCAGCGTGACTCGATGCGTGCCGGGCACTGCGATCGTTCCCGTGATCCGTCCGGTCGTCGCGTCCAACGTCAAACCTGCGGGCAGGCCTTCGACGGAAAATTGCATGGGGCGCTCGCCGGTCGCCGCGATGTTGAACAGAAAAGGATGGCCTGGACGGACGCCGAAGACACGGGCGCTATTAATCCGTGGAGCCCGACCGGGCTTGGGCGTGAGGATGTAGGGCGTTTCTGGATGCGAGGTAAATGGGATCGATTTTGGAGCGGTACCCTCGAACTGGAAATTCGCGTTCACCCAATCGGCATGCGCCTGCGAGAGCGCACGGCCGGTTTCGAGCGTGAGCAGTCGCAGCTCTTTTTTTCCGCGGAGATCGAGATCGATCGCGACCGGCGGCTGGCCTTTTCGGAGTTCGGCGCTGTGCCAGAGCATCTGGCCGTCCGCCTGCACTTCGAAAATCACGGCATCGTTCGTCGTCGTCGCATCGTCCACTCCAGCGAGCGCGGTGAAATGCGTCGCGCCGTTGATCGCGATGAAGATCGTCGTCTCAAGCTGCGTGCCCACGCCTTTTTCGTAAGTCTGCCCCGCAATCCGAAGCGGCTGATTCGCCGTGCTCTGATTGGCCACGGGCCGCGCGAGCTCCATATCGGCCTCGCGAACATTGATGGCGCTGGAGAGCGCAACGGTTTCCGCGTTGAGCGAGGCGGCGAGCGATCCGAAAACAAGGAAGCCCCCGACGACTTGACGTAGCCCTGCGCGTGAGCGCAGGGACATCCCGCTGCTCCCCCAGCGGGCTACGGCAAACGCAATTCCTATCGAGAAACGAGGACTCAAAACGCTTCTCCTATTCATCAGTTCGTCGCGACCGAGGTGAACTCGAGTTGACGCAAGCGCATCAGATTTCCACCCGCGATCTGAGTTGGGCGAATCACAATCGTGTGTTCGCCGGCGGACAGCACGAGCTCGCCAATTGCGTCCGAGCGGAACGTGTTAACGTTTTCGGTCGGCACAACTTTCCCTGCGAGCGACTGCTTCGCGGCTTCGATCGAGAACGTGCCGGTGTTGTCCTTCCCAAGTGTGTTGTAGCGTGCAGCGATTTTAAACGTTGTCGCTTTGGGCACGCGCACGAGCCACGTCACGGTCGACGCGGCACCGGACCATTCTTCCGTGACATCGCGATTCGTTTTTCCGTCGCCGTAACGAATGCCGGAACCGTCGAGCCGCCCATCCATCACGTGCAGCACCGTCGGCTCAGCACCGGCGGCAAGCCGGATCGCTTTATCCGCGGCAATCTGCGCGGGAAAATCGAGCACGAGTACGCTGTCGATGGAATCGGGCGCGGCGGACGGAAGCGTCAACTCAACATCATCACCGTCGATCGCGTGAACGCCGACCTCGCCGCCATGAAGCAGCCGCGCGCCCAATGGAGTGCTCCGCAACCCGGCGACGAGCAACTTTCCGTCGGCGGGCCAGTGAAACACATGCAGATAAAGCCGGTTCCCCTTCCGCGTCGAAGCGCCCCACGGTTGAATCGGCAGGGGCGTGCGGTCGCAGCCATAAATACTTTCGCCGTTCTCTTTCATCCACGCACCGATGCCGTGAAGAATGGCCTGGTCCTTCGCGTCAATGATGCCATCGCCGCGTGGACCGATATTCATCAAAATATTTCCTCCTTTGCCCACAGCTTGCGCAAGCAGCTGAACAAAGTGTGCCGGCGGTTTGTGTGACGTATCGCTCGGTTTGTAGCCGTAGGATTCGTTGGTGGTCGGAATCGCTTCCCAATGGGTGAACACCTCGGGGAAATACGCCGGACGATCAGCGGTCGAACGATAATCGCCAAACGGTCCGCCACCGATGCGGCTGTTGATCACCACCTCCGGGCCGGCCTCGCGCGTCGCGGCGAGAATGCGACGGCAAAGTTCGGGTGGCGTTTTGCTCGACGTATCGAACCAAAGGATATCGGGATGGTACATCGCGATGAGTTCGCGAATTTGCGGGATCGCTTTCTCTTCAACGTACTTGGTCGCTTTTGGAATGAGATCGGGACGCTTCTCCCACCAGCCGGACTCGCCTCCGGGCGCGCCGTAATCCCAGAAATTTCCGATCGCGTTGGGATTCTCCCAATCCCACGCATGCGAATAATAGAAGCCGAACTTGAGTCCGTATTTTTTGCAGGCGACGGAAAGCTCAGCCATCGGGTCGCGCTTGAATTGCGTCACCGTGGTGAGGTTGTAGTCCGACACTTTGGACGGATACATCGCGAAGCCGTCGTGATGTTTGGCGGTGATGACGAGGTACTTCATGCCCGCGTCGTGCATCAACTTCACCCACGCGTCGGCATCGAACTGCGTGGGATTGAATTGCCGCGCGATCTGATCGAGATAAACCGCGCGCGGTATCTGGAGCGTCCGCATGAGATGCTCCGAATACGTGCCGCTTTTGCGGCCCTGCCATTCGCCCGCGGGTCCGGAGTATACGCCCCAATGAACGAAGCAGCCAAAGCGCGCATCGCGGTGCCACGCGACTCGTGCGTCACGCGCCGGATCGGGTTCGTCGAGCGCACGCAAACCGGGCGGCGGCGGCAGATCGGCGGCGGCAAGGACAAGCGACGAAGCGAGCAAGGCGACCAACAGTGAATAAAGTCTCATGACTGGGGCGGGACTGCGGGGTTGGGAAAAACCAGAGCGGCGAGGTTTTGATTCGCGATGGAGTCGGGCAACGGCGTCGGCAGTTATACCGTTAACTGTCTCGAGCGCCGCGCGACGGCTCGTAAGTAGGGCGAGGTCTCCGACCCGCCTTCCGGAATGGCAGGTCGGAGACCTTGCCCTACTCGAGCCCCAACCGCTCAACAATGTAACCGCTACCCGAGTTGCACGACGCTCAGACACGAATGTCGTAATTCCACCCACCCACCCCGATGCTCGCGTTTTTCGCTTCCCTGACTCTGGCCAGTTTCGATCTCTCCGCTTACGAGCGCCCGCGAATTCTTCGGAACGCGGACGAGTCTCTTCTTGCCACACCCAAAACAATTGTCGTGGAGCACAATCCGCGCAGCGCCGGTGGCCTGCACGATTTTTCCTCGGAGGGCGATTACTGGTGGCCGGATCCGGAGCATCCGGATGGACCTTTTATTCAACGCGACGGAATGACGAATCCGGAAAACTTCGTCGCTCACCGGCAACTGCTCCTCGCGTTCGTCCGCCATTTCGGTGCGCTCACTGCCGCCTACAAAATAACCGGCACGGAGCGTTATGCGGGCGCCGCAGTTCAGCATTTGCACGCGTGGTTTGTAGACCCTGCGACGAAGATGAATCCCAACCTGCAATACGGTCAGGCGATTCACGGCCGCAATACCGGACGGAGCATTGGAGTGATTGATACGCTCCATCTCGCCGAAGTCGCTCTCGGCGTCGAAGCACTGCGCGGATCGAAAGCGTTGACGAAAGAGGAAGATGCCGCGGTCACCGATTGGTTTCGCAACTATCTGCACTGGATCTCGACGCACCCGTACGGCCTCGAGGAAAGCCAGGCGAAAAACAACCACGGCACATGCTGGACATTACAGGCAGCGTGCTTCGCGCGGCTGGTCGGCGACAAAGCTATTTTGGCCGACTGCCGTCGGCGTCTCGTTGAAGTTCATCTGCCGAATCAAATGGCGCCGGACGGAAGTTTTCCGGACGAGCTTCGGCGAACGAAGCCGTACGGTTATTCCATCTTCAATCTCGATGTAATGACGGCGCTAGCTGAAGTGCTCTCAACGAAAGCCGACGATCTCATGCGCTTCACGTTGCCAGACGGACGCTCGTTGATCCGTGGCGTGGAGTATCTCGCGCCGTTCATCGCTGATAAAAGCAAATGGCCGAAAAAACCGGATGTGATGTATTGGAATGACTGGCCGGTGCGGCAGCCCTTTTTATTATTCGGAGCGATCGCCGCCGGACGTGAAGACTGGCTGGGGCTATGGAAAAAACTCGACGCTGATCCGCAGGTGGAAGAAATCCGCCGCAATTTTCCGATCCGCGAGCCGGTGTTGTGGGTGAAATGAATGCACGCGCTCCGTTGTAGGTTGCGCGCTCGCCGCGCCACTTTTTCTCTTTATCCGCCGTGGGGGGTTGTTG
>CBRAFL010000149.1:0-13018 GCA_967755055.1 uncultured bacterium | reverse complement strand
CGACGCCCTTTCTCCCTTGGGGGGGGCGGCCACGCGACGGGGTGTGTGCTCCGGCTTTTCTCACGTTCGTACCCTGTAGCGCGACGAGCGCGCGACCTACAATTCGAGCCACCATTCGCTCACGCTCGAAGCTAGCCGGCAGCCGACTCTCCGCCGAACTCTCGGGAGAAACTAAACATCCATTATCTTCACTTTTTTAGTAACCTATCCCAACACTCCCAGTTGTCGGAGCCGAATCGCATGAAGACTTTTTCGTCGCCTTACCCCGCTTCCCCATGACTGAACTCTTCCAGGATCTGAAATTCGGCTGGCGCACGCTCGCCAAAAGTCGTGGATTTACCTTCGTCGCGCTCGCGACGCTCGCCATCGGCATCGGCGCGAATACCGCGATCTTCAGTTTTGTTAACGGCGTAATGTTAAAACCACTACCGTACGCCGAACCGGAGCGGATCGTGCGTGTTTTGGAAAAACCGCCGGGTGGTGATCATAATGGAATCTCGACGCTCAACTACCTTGATTGGGCGAAAGAAAATAAAGTCTTCGAATACATGGCGGCCCAGACCGGCGGTTCAGTCACGCTGACAGGTGTTGAAGAACCGATCCAGTTACGCGGCATGCGGGTCTCGGCGCATTACTTCGATGTATTCGGGGTGGGTGCGGCACTGGGGCGGACGTTCGCTGAAGGCGAAGATCAACTGGGCCACGACAACGTGGCGGTGATCAGCCATGCGCTCTGGCAAAATCAGTTCGGCGGAGAAAAAAACGCGCTGGGTCGCGTGGTTATTCTCGATGGAAAACCGTGCACGATCGTCGGGATTTTACCCAAGGACAGCGCGTTCAATCGCGGATGGCCGCAGATCTGGCGGCCCCTCGCATTTACGCCGGAGCAGCAGACGCGAAATTTTCACTGGATGGGATCGATGGCGCGCTTGAAACGTGGCGTCACCTTGGAACAGGCCCGCGCGCAAATGAATGCGATCGGTGCGCGGATTGCCCAGGATTATCCCGATTCGAATAAAGGATGGGGCGTGGCGGTTGATCTCTTGGTAACGGAGACAGTGGGAAAAGAACTGCGCCAATCGCTCTACGTGCTGCTCGCGGCGGTGGGAATGGTGCTGTTGATCGCGTGCGCGAACCTGGCGAATCTTATGCTCGCACGTGGCGCGGCCCGCGACCGTGAAGTTGCGATCCGGGCTGCGCTCGGCGCGGGGCGAGGACGGCTCGTCCGGCAGTTCCTCACGGAAAGTATCCTGCTCTCGGTTGGTGGCGGCGTGCTTGGGCTGGCGGTAGGCTATGGACTGATGGCAACACTGAGGACGGTGCTTCCGCCGTTTTCGCTGCCCTCGGAGGCGAACGTTACGATGGACGGTCAGGTGTTGGTTTTTACGCTCGTGCTCGCGGTGCTCACGGGAATTGCGTGCGGCCTCGTTCCCGCGCTCCAGGCGACGCGGCCGGATCTCACCACCGGAATGAAGCAGGCCGGCGGTGGCGCGACGGCGGGGAAAGGTCGGCACAGCGTGCGCTCGGCGCTGGTAATTACTGAGGTGGCGCTCGCGTTTGTGCTGCTCACGGGCGCGGGTTTGCTCCTCCGAAGTTTTACGCGGCTGCAGAATGTGGATCCGGGATTCGACGCCACGAACGTGCTGACGGCTGGTCTGCCGGTTCCGGAGAAGCGCTTTTCGGATACGGCATCCTTTAACGCCTATTTTAAGCAGCTCACCGAGCGACTGGCGGCGTTGCCGGGGGTGCGTGACGTTGCGCTCACTTCGGCGCTGCCGATGCGCGGCTGGGGCTATGGCATGCCGTTTCAGCTCGCGGACAAACCGGTGGTGGACCACGCGAATCGCGCCGCGTGTTTTTTCAAAATGGTGAGTCCATCGTATTTCCGCGCACTCGGCATGAAGCTGATCCGCGGACGCGCGCTCACCGCGCAGGATGTGAAAGGCACGCCGCCGGTCGCCGTGATCAGCGAGGCGATGCGGCGGAAATATTTTGGGAACGAAGATCCGATCGGGAAGCGAATTCTGATTCAGGAAATCGTTTTCGGTAAGCCGCAACTCGGTCCTGAAATTCCGTGGGAAGTGGTCGGCATCGTTGCGGATGAGAAGGTCGGCTCGCTCGATAGCAAAGAGGAGAGTCCCGGCATCTATGTGACCACGGAACAATGCCCGCAGTTGTATCAGGCGCTAATCGTGAAAACGGCCGGAGACCCGACGTTGGTGTATCGCACAATTCGTGACGCGGTGCACCAGGTTAATCCGGACCAGACGGTCGCCGACTTAAAAACATTGGAACAGATCAAAACCGAATCGATGGGCAGCAACCGGCTTCGCTCGATGCTGCTGGGTGTTTTCGCGAGTGTGGCGTTGTTGCTTTCCGCCATTGGAATTTACGGCGTGGTGTCGTACTCGGTTGTGCAGCGAACCCGCGAGATCGGCATTCGCGGAGCGCTAGGCGCGAGCGCGAGCGACATCCTCCGGCTGGTCCTGCGCAATGGAATGACGATGGTGGCGATCGGATTGGCTGTGGGTGCCGCCGGCGTATTCGGATTAACACGACTGCTCGCCTCGCTGCTATTTGGCGTGAGTGACCGCGATCCGATCACGATTGGGGCAGTGGCCGCGATGCTCGCGACGGTCGCCCTGCTGGCCTGTTATTTTCCCGCACGACGAGCGACCAAGGTGAACCCGCTGGTGGCGCTGCGCTGCGAGTAGCGCGAGACGCGCAGATCTCTGGTTGAACCAACTGCTCTGTCCGTCAATCGACGCTCGCCGCTATCGGGTAACCTAATAGGTTACCCGGATGAACACCCCTATTCATCCAAGGATCAAGTTGTGGCTGGATATTGGCGGCCTGCTTTACGAATCGGCTGAAGCGGCGGCGAAAACCGCGAAGAAAGTGATACGCGAACGTCGCCGTGGATCTTACGCGACGCGTCGGCCGGGAGAGGAGTCGCCATTATGGAACATCTGCGTCGAGTTATTGAGAGCAGAGCTGCGGCCGCTTGGTTCGAAAGTGCGGCTCGCGCGGTTTCTCGGCATCCCCAAGCAGCGTCTCAATAATTTCCTTACCGGCCACAACAGACTTCCCGACGCGGAGCTGACACTTCAGATGCTAAACTGGCTAACCCAAAAGCGTGCTGGCCGGGATATCTCACTTTGACGGGTAACCTAATAGGTTACCCGATATCGGAGTTTGAAGATGAAAAAAATAGCGCGCGTCCTTTTCTTCCTATGAAAACGCGCAAAAAAACCAGGTTTCGCCTTTTGGCCCGGTAACCTAATAGGTTGCCGGACATTGGAGTTTGGAGGCGCGAAAAAAATCGGGCTGCGGCCGTTTTTTAGAGGGAAAATGAGGCGAAAACGGCTTTTCTCGTTTTGAATCGGGTAACCTATTAGGTTACCCGATGATTGCGAAGAGTCGCGGTTGGCCGGTGTGGGCGAGTGAGGTCGAGCAGTGCAAGGCGGGGGTGCGGAAGGGCTTGTTTGTGGCGGAAAAATCGGAGAGGTAACGGCGATATGGTTCGTCGTTCCAAGCGATCATCACGTCGGTCGCTCTCTCGCACGGGAAATTGGTTTCTCGGTCTCAACCTCATCGTCGCGCTGATTCTCGGCGGCTGGTATGTCGCGCAACCGGAGGTCCGGCAGAGTGAAGTCAGGCGGCTCGTTGGGAACGCGTTCGAGCATGACAAGCACGTGTCGGCTTTCGATGTCGCATGGGATGTCTGGCAACTTTACTACGCGGAGAGCGCGACCGGCCAGGTCGCGGCGGGCGATAAAACAATTGTCTACGGCGGCGCGCCGACGCTCAGCGGCAACATGGGCGCAGGGACATTGCGCGTGTTGACGAACCGGGGCTACGTCGTGGGCTATAGCGATGCGTGGGGCGATCCCGCATGGGTGGCGTATCACGTGCGTGATCTGGGAAAACTCAGCTCGCCGCCACCGCGCCCGGATAAATTTGAAGTCGATCGCCGGACTGCGGCGCGCGTCTCACCGGAAGATTATTCAGGCAGCGGATACGATCGCGGACATCTTGCGCCGAACTACGCCATCGCGACGCGGTTTGGTGAAGCGGCGCAGCAGGAAACATTTTTGATGTCCAACATCACGCCGCAGCTTCATTCGCTCAACGCCGGTCTGTGGAAGGAGCTCGAGATGAAAATCGCGACGAGTTATCCCGCGCGGTACGGAGAGGTGTGGGTGTTCGCCGGACCGATATTCGGAGAGCATGTCAAAAAACTTCACGGGGCAGTGCTCGTACCCGAGGCGTTCTTCATGATCGTGGTGGACGAGCAGGAGGGGAAACTCCGCACGCTTGCGCTGGTCATTCCGCAGGATGCGCCACCGAGCGGCGAGCTCGCCAGCTATCTGACGAGCGTCGCCGAAATTCAACGACGCACGCACCTCGATTTTTTTCGCGAACTCGATGGTGCGACCGAACACCAGGTTGAGCAGCAGCAGGCTAATCGGGTCTGGTGACGGCGAATTTGTCCGCGGCGCGATGGCATCACCGTGGGGCGCGGTCGAGCTGACTTAATCAGTGAACACGATCGCTGTGGCCGAGACGTTGTAGATAAACGTCTCGTTTAATCGTGATTTCTTTTCGTCGATTTTCGTGAGTGCGTCGGCTCCGTAGCTTCGAGCGAGTTCTTCCAGCTGAGGCAGCGCATCGGCAAAAGCGGAAGGAATGAAGAACGTCTTTTCGATGTGCACATTCAACCGCGCCACCGGCTCGAACTTCCGGGTGGGCGCTGTTTCTCGAAACAGTTGAATCTCCGTATGAGGAGGTTTCGGAGCGAGCCGATGATTCCCGATCGGAAAAGCGGTGGGCTGCACGCTCGCGCAACCGGTCAGCCCAATGCAAACCGCGACAATAGCCCAACGCACCATGTTATTTAACGGCGTCACGGACGTGATGGGCGACTTCCTCGTTCCAGAGTTTTTGTCCTACGATTCCCACCAGGGTTTTTTTGGTTACAACCTTCAGCTCGGTCTTGCCCTCGCCTAAATCCTTGATCGTAACAAAAAGTTTTTCTCCGCCAGAGCCGACCGCGAGTCCAATTTTGTTTCCGCGCTTACCCTCGATCGAGGTCGGGCTGTCTTTCTTTACCGTGCAACCGATTGCCGCGAGGGCTTCCAGCGACGCCGCGTGGATGGCTTCGGGCTTCGCGGTCAACACGAGAACGGTCGTGTTCTTCTTCGAATCTTTTTCGTCGGCGACTGCTTCGCCTTCGGGCTTTGCCGCTTTTTCAGCGGCGAAAATTTGTGCCGGCAAGCTCAGCGAGCAGACCAACAAACTAAGGATCAGGGCGATGGAGCGGGATTTCATCGCGTGCTGAATTCATGCAATCGGTGAATCGGTGCAATCTCATTTATAGTTATCAAACGTGGAGCTCGTTCACACTTCGTCTCGATCAAATCGTGTCGCTGTGCCGGTCGGATCGGAGGGGTAACTTGCGCGTCGATGAATATTTCAGCTGCATCGCGGGCATGATCATTCCATGGCATGATTGGTTTGTCTTCGCGGCGGCAGCGCTGGGGCTCGTGCTTTCGCCAGGGCCTAATATGATTTATTTGATCTCGCGCTCGATCTGTCAGGGACGGCGGGCCGGGTGCATTTCGCTGCTGGGTGTGGTGACCGGTTTTCTCTTTCACATCATGTGCGCAGCGGCGGGGTTGACGGCGATTTTTCTAACGGTGCCGTTCGCGTACGCAGTTCTCAAATACGCCGGCGCGGCGTATCTGCTCTGGCTCGCGTGGCAGGCGGTGATGCCCGGCGGTACATCGCCATTTGCCACGAGGAGTTTGCCGACAGATTCACCTGCCACGCTTTTCCGAATGGGATTTGTGACGAACGCGTTGAATCCAAAAATGGCGGTGTTCTATCTTTCGATTTTTCCGCAGTTCATCCGTCCGGAGAGCGGGCACGTTTTCCTTCAGAGTGTCCTGCTCGGACTCACGCAGATGACGATCAGTTTCACCGTGAATTTCGTCATCGTGATGACGGCGGGAACGATTGCGGCGTTCTTCGCCACGCGGCCACTGTGGCTCCGTGCGCAACGTTGGCTGATGGGCGGCGTGTTGGGCGGATTGGCGGTGCGGATTGCGTTGGACGAGCGCAAGTGAAGGTTCGCGCAGCGCTCGGCGGCGATGCGATTTGGGGCTGAGGGACCGGCTCCGTCCCGTCCGCGATCCGCGGACGACACGGATGCGCCAGAGGCGCACAGGGGCTTGCTCGCCTGCGGCGAGTCGTTCCTCCATTTCGGAGCGCGGCTGACTGGGCCGCGGTAGAAAATCGCCTGTCAGTCGCCGTCTACGCGCTTAGTTTTAGCGTCGTCGCCACGAGTGCGTTTGCGAGCGCCTTAACGCCTTTGAGTGCGCGTGCGTCGGTGAGCTGGCCCGTCGCATCGAAGGCTTTGTCGGCGTGCGGCAAGATGGTGGGCAACGGGACGACGTGAGCGCCAAGTTTGAGAAGGAGCTGTTGCGCGAGCTGCAGCGAACGGACTCCGCCGAATGGTCCCGGCGAAGCGGAAAGGATTGCTGCGACTTTTCCTTCGAAGGGGTTGTCGTCACCGCGCGTGCACCAATCGATCGTGTTTTTCAGCAGCGGCGTGATCATGGAATTATACTCGGGTGAGGCGATCAGCAGTCCTTGGTGTTGCGTGATCAGCTCGATGAGTTTCACCGCGTTGGCGGGCAAACCTTCGGCGTCCTCCAAGTCGCCGTGATAGAGCGGCAGCACGTAGTCGTTCAAATCGAGAAGGGTGACTTCGGCGCCGGCATCGCGCGTGGCTTGAACCGCGATCGCGAGAAATTTTCGGTTGAGCGATTCGCGACGGGCGCTGGCGGAGAATGCAAGGATGCGAAGAGACGTGGACATGGACGCAGGAAAGCCAGCGACGACGTTTGAGCAAGTTGCGCGAGTGAGCGGAGTAGCGGATTTCGTGGTTCGTCGAACGAAGAGTCCCGCTGCTCAGGCGGCGGGCCACATGAAAGAGCCGGGATACGACGGACGAATCAATGAGCCGCTGTCGCCACGACCGGCCAATCAGTCTCGTCCCATTTCAGCGGTTCGATCCGGAGCTTGGCGCGACCGCGCGCATCGGAGGCGTCGTAGCCGTGAAAGATAAGATAATCGACGCCATCGAACGTGCAGACCGCGTTGTGTCCGACGCCGTACCACTTCGCGTCTCCGGCCAGAAGAATCGTACCGCCACCGCGGGCGAGGTCGACTCCGTTGCGATCGACATACGGTCCCGGGATGGCGGTGGCGCGGCCGACGATCATCTTGTAATCGCTCTTCGCTCCGCGGCAGCAGTAGTCGATCGACGCGAACAGATAATAGTGAGTGCCGTGTTTGAAGATGAAGGGCGCTTCGATCGCGTTGCCACCTGCGTCAACCGGATTGCCGGCAGGAGCGGGTGGATTTGCGGCTGAAGGATCGCGTTTGCGACTCGCGATGGTGGGCAAATGCGTGGGATCTTCCGCGATGCTCAGGCGGTCGGGTTTGAGTTTCACCAGCTTGAGTCCTTCCCAAAACGAACCGAAGGCCATGAAGGGCGTGCCGTCGTCCGCGGTGATAATATTGGGATCGATCGCATTCCAGTTGGTGACGCCGGGAGTGGATTGGATGACTTTGCCGTGATCGATCCAGTGGAACGCCGGATCGCGCGGGTCGAGCGTCACGTTGGTCGCGACCCCGATGCACGAAGTGTTTTTCCCGAACGCGGACATGGAGTAATAGAGATAATATTTTCCGTCGTGGAGGCTGATGTCGGGCGCCCAGATGTGTCCTGCGAATGTGGGTACGGCTGCAACCGCCCACGCGGGTGGCGTGGCGAAGACCGGTGGTTCGTGCTGCCAGTGGACGCGATCGTGAGAGGACCACACGGCGATGCCGCGGCCGGTGGCGAAGATGTAATACGTGTTTCCCTGTCGGATCATGACGGGATCGTGGACGGGAACGTCGACGAGCGATTCGTCGGCGTCCGCTTTGGCGGGTGTGAGAGGTTGCTGCGCCCGGAGCGCCAGAGATCCAGCCGCGGGCGCCAGTATCAAGACGAGGAGAAGGCGAATGCGTTTCATTGCTGCGGTCATTCGTTACGCGACAGCAGCAGATTGCTCGGTGGGTGCGCACGTGCAAATATTTGCGCAATGTGGGCCGGCGAGCCATAAGCAGGACGAGGTTGTCTGGGCTCTCAGAATTGGTTTGGACCGACCTCGAATACTGCACGGTCAGGTGGAGGGGCCCGGCGCCGCTGGACGAGATGTGAGTGGGCGATGGATGCGTCGCGGAAAGCCAGAGGACGTCGCGAAGCGCGAGATCGGGAGAGCGAGGAGCATGCGCATCTGACGGAATGCAGGCAGGGACGCCTGCGCTACGATGAATGCAGGCCGGATTGCGTTACGGAGTTGGGACTGAATCAGGGAATCTTGGCCCTTTGGGGCTTCGCCCGGTCAGCTTGTGAGTAACAAATCACGTTTTCTGACGGCTCTTTGCTTGACCTGTGTGGGTTAAATTGGGACGAAATGGGGCACTTTGGGGCGACTAGTGGTCCCAAACCCATGGCGCAACCCGGCAAAGCTTTTTACACAGGCCTCTTTAGGCACACCCTCGACGACAAGTTTCGGCTCACGATTCCGTCGGCGTGGCGCTATGCGCACGAGGGAGACGACACGTTTTTGGCGACGCCTCATCCCGACGGTTACATCGCCGTTTTGCCGCCAGCTGAAGTGGAGAAGCTGCACGCGAAGATCGCGCAAGTGGCATTGAGTGATGGCGCGGGCCAGGATTTTGCGGCGAAGTTTTTCGCGCAGACGCAGTCCTTCTCGTTCGATAAATCGGGACGCGTTGGGCTCGAGGACGCGCTCATTGAGCACGCTGGAATTAAACGCGACGCGGTCCTCGTCGGGTCGTTGACCAAGTTCAACATCTACGCGCCTGAGCGCTGGCAGAAAGTGGAAGCACGCACGGCGGGCGAAAACTTCGGCGACCTCATGCGTCGCATGGGAATCTGATCATGGCGGGCGCCTCTTCAAATCTCCTTTCCACTCCGGTACGCAAACCGGTTTCGTTCGCCGTCGAGCGAGCTTTTCCTGTTCGTTCCGCAGCCAGCGACAACGCCGTTGCTGGTTCGCCGCGACTGATGTCGGCGATGGCACGCGTGCGCGACAGCCTCGTGCTGCGCGTCGTCGCGAAAAACATTTCGATCGTGAGGACTCAACCCGATGAGCAACGCGCTCGTTGAACTCACGTCGTCGACGACCATGACGCCCGGTCACCAGCCCGTTCTGCTTCGCGAGGTGCTGGAGTTTCTGGCTCCGCGCGCGGGCGGTCGCTATCTCGATTGCACGTTTGGCGGCGGCGGACACACCCGCGCGCTGCTGGCGGCGGCCGAAGATGTGTCGGTGGTTGCGCTCGATCGCGATCCAGCGGCAGTGGAACGCGCCGCGGCGTTGCGCGAAGAATTCGGTGCGCGATTCGAGTTGATCGACCGCGACTTCGGACGGCTCGCGGAAATTCCCCACGAGAATTTTGACGGCATCCTCTTCGATTTTGGCGTATCCTCTTTTCAACTCGACGACGCTGAACGCGGTTTCTCGTTTAGGCAGGACGCGCCTGCCGACATGCGGATGGATCCGCGCAGCGGCGTGCCGGCGAGCCTTTGGCTGGAGACGGCAACGGAGCAGATGATTGTGCGAGCGGTGCGCGATTTCGGCGAAGAGCAAAACTGGCGGCGCGTGGTGCGTGCGCTCATCGCGGCGCGAGGCACGGGAGCGCTGTCGCGCACGGCCTCTCTCGCAAACGTCATCGCTGAGGCGATTCCTGCGCGGGAGCGCCACACGTCGAAAATTCATCCAGCCACGCGCAGTTTCCAAGGCATCCGCATCGCGGTGAACGACGAGATCGGCGCCATCGAACGCGCGTTGCCCGCTGCGTTTGCGAAACTCGCGAGCCCTGCGAAAAAAGAATCAGCGGTGGGCGGGGTGCTTTGTGTAATCAGCTTTCATTCGCTGGAGGATCGGCCCACGAAACAGTTTTTCCGTCGGATGTGCGGCCAGCCGGAAAATGCCAACGACTCCACGCCGCAAGACCTGCGCGTGAAGTTCGCTGAACCGCTCACGCGCCGCCCCGTTACCCCGGGCGACGACGAGATCGCCGTCAATCCCCGCAGCCGTTCCGCCAAATTGCGCGCGCTTCGCCGGCTCTAAACCGCGCTTCATCCTTATTCCTCACGTTCGATGAAAGCCTCCTCCTCTCACGGGTTCATCAACCAGCTGCTCGTCTACTCGCTGGTCATGATTTGTTTTAGCGGATCAATCGGTCTCGGCACGGTTTGGATGCGTCACCAAATTTCCCAGACAGCCAACGCCACGAAGCAACTCGACGCGCAGATCTCGGACGTCGAGCGCCGCTTGACGGAAGCCACCACGGCCGCCGAAACGGAGCGTGATGCCAACGTGCTCCTGCGTCGAAACGCGGAGTGGCATCTGGGCCTCATCGCGCCCACTCAGGCGCAGAGCGTGCCGGTCCCCGAAGATGCGGTGGCGCATCTCGCGGCGAAACGTAATCGCAGTCTTTACGGTGACGCGGCCGTGTCCGTCGCCTTTCCCCTCGCTCTTCGTCGCTGACCGAAATGTCCAAGGGCTTTGCCTCCAATTACCGGATTATCCTGCTGGCGCTCGGTGTGATCGGCTGCTTTTGCGGCCTGGGCGTGCGGTTGGTATTTTTGCACGTCATCGATCGGGAGGAACTCGTGCGGGTGGTGGAGAAAGCGCGCCGCCAGATTATTTCTCAAAATGCCCGGCGTGGTGACATTATGGATGCGCGTGGCAACATCCTCGCCACGAGTCGCTCGATGATCGTGTTGGGCGTGGACCCGCAGGCGCTTCGCCCCGAGGATGAAACGAAATGGCCGCAACTCGCAGCCTTGCTCAAGCTGCCGCTGCCTGAGCTCACGCGTATCTTTAATACCAAGACGCGGCCAGTGGAGATGGCGACGGATTCAGACGCAGCTTCGGAGGCGACCAAAACGCTGCCGCTGTTTAGCTCGGCGCTTTCGCCCAAACCATCCGTCGCCGCAGGTCAGGCACCGACGGAAGACGATGACATTCAGGTGGAGGACCGGGTCGATGCGAATGGTGAACGTCCGATCCGCTGGGCGAAGTTGAGCGAGACAGTCACGGAATCAACATACACCGAGATTGAGGCGCTACGGATCAAGGGCGTTTATGGAAGCCGCGTTTATCGCCGCGCTTATCCGCACAATTCTCTCGCTGCGCACGTCGTCGGATACGTGAACAAAGCGGGCGAAGCGGCGGCGGGGATCGAGTTCTACGCTGATTTCTATCTTCATGGCCGCGACGGCTGGCGCGAAGGCGAACGCGACGGCAAAGGCCGCGAAGTTGCGCAGTTTCGCACGCGCGAGGTCGCTGCTTCGGACGGCTACTCCGTCGAGCTGTCGCTCGATATGACGGTGCAGCACATCATCGAGGAGGAGCTCGATTACGTTGCGAAAAAATATCAGCCGCAGAAAGCCACGATCATCGTGAGCGATCCCCGCACCGGCTTTATTCTCGGACTGGCGAATTATCCCTCCTTCAATCTGAACGAGTACGGCAAGCTCGCGAGGGATGAGCAGGGCGTCATGCGGAATATCGCGGTGGCCGACATGTATGAGCCTGGTTCGACGTTCAAAATTGTCGCGGCGTCTGGAGCGTTGAATGAGAATCTGGTCAATCCCTCGACCATGTTCGACTGCTCGATTGAGCAGATCGACTACCGTGGGCACACGCGCAGCCTGCCGGGGGAGGACCACCATTTCACCGAGCCGCTGGCGGTTGCCCAAATTATTTCGAAGTCGAGCAACCGCGGCGCTGCGCAACTGGCGATGCTCCTTGGTGAACAGCGTTTTTACGATTATGCGCGCGCGTTTGGTTTCGGCCAGCCAACCGGGTTTCCCGTCGGCGGAGAAATCAATGGCGTGCTCGCGCCGCCGGACAAATGGGATGGACTCACCATCACGCGGATGCCGATGGGCCACTCGGTTGCGGCGACACCGATGCAAATGCACATGGCGATGGGCGTGATCGCCAGCGGCGGGGTGCTGCTGCGCCCGCAGATTATTAAAGAGATCCACGATGCGAGCGGTGAAGTTGCCTATCGTTACGCAACCATGGTGAAGCACCGCGTCCTCTCGGAGCAAACCGCGCGCACCATGTGCAAGTTGCTGCAGGGCGTACCGATCGAAGGCACTGGCAAGGCCGCTGCGATTCCGGATTACGAAGTCGCCGGAAAAACCGGTTCGACGCAGAAAATCATCGACGGGAAATATTCAAATCACCACCACGTCGCGTCCTTCGTCGGCTTCTTTCCGGCCAGCCGGCCGCAAGTTGCGATCTCGGTGATCATCGACGACGCTACTGCGATAACCGGCTATGCTTCCGGTGGCACCATCGCGGCGCCGTCATTCAAGAAAATCGGTGAGCAACTTATTCAGTACTACGGTATCAAGCCCGTCTATTCCACGGCGGGCAGCAACAGCATTGTCATGGGAGGAGTCCGCTAGTGATCGGTTATCTTTCGCAAAATTATCCACTGATCCAGGCGTTTGCGCCGCGCTCTGTCGCGCCGCGTACTCGCCGGGAAAATCTTGTCCGCAACCGCGTCTTTAAAATGGCTCCTAAAATCTCCGACTATTTCGGTGAGGGCGAAATCATCGCCGTCAAGGGCAGCCTCGACCGCCCGATCTCAGGTCTGGTGCTGGACAGCCGCAGAGTTGTGCCGGGCACGCTCTTCTTTGCGTTGCCAGGCCTCCGTGCCGACGGTACGTCGTTCATCGATGAGGCGGTCAATCGGGGCGCGGTTGCGATCGTCACTCAGAAAATGCCGGCGCTGCCTCCCGCGCGCGTCACGTTTATCCAGGTGTCGGACGCGCGCGCCACACTCGCGCGAGTCGCTCAGCGCTATTACAAGTTTCCCGATCGCGACATGACAGTGGTCGGAGTGACGGGCA
>CBRAFL010000148.1:0-13032 GCA_967755055.1 uncultured bacterium | reverse complement strand
GAACTCCAGGCTCCGAACTTTCGAACTTTCGATCCCAGCAGGCACGGAGGCCTGCCGCTACATGCCGAAAACAAAATCGCTCACCGCGGCAGCGTGAAATAAAATGCCGCGCCGCGGCCGAGTTCGCTTTCCACACGCACTTCGCCGCCGTGCGCCTGCACCACGTGCTTCACAATCGCGAGGCCCAGGCCTGTGCCGCCTTGCTCGCGCGAACGCGCTTTGTCCGCTCGAAAAAATCGCTCGAACACCCGCGCGCGCGCGTCCGCCGGAATTCCCGGTCCGTCGTCTTCCACACACACTTCAGTAAACGAATCATTCATGACCCGAGCGGTGATCTTCACCTTGCCCGCCGGTCGGCCGTACTTCACCGCGTTGTCGATCAGATTGAATAACACTTGCCGCAATCGGTCCGGATCAACTTTCACAATCATCCCCGAGACCAATGCGTTTTCAATCGTCACCTCGCGCGTCTTCGCGTGCGGCAGCAGATCATCGATGACTTCCTGCACCGCCATGCGAAGCGGCGTCGGCTGGAGGTTCAATGTCACGCGATCTGAATCGAGCTTCGCCAGCAGCAGCAGATCGTCGATCAGGAGAGTCAGTCGATCCGCGTGGCGATCAATGATCGTCAGCAAGCGATCAAGCGCGATCGGATCACTCTTGGCTCCATCGAGGAGAGTTTCCGTTGCGCCTTTGATCAACGACAACGGCGTGCGCAGCTCGTGGCTGACATTCGCGACGAACTCCTGGCGCACACCTTCCAGTTCGCGGACCCGGGTGAGATCGTGAAAGACGAGGACCGCGCCACTCGCCGCACCCGATGGATCATGCAGCGCCACCGCGTTGACCTGGAGAAATCGGCTCGGATTCCCTTCAATCCGCAGCTCGTATCCAACAACCGAAGACTCGCGCGCCAGACGGGTCGCGAGCGTTGCGATCTCGTGATGACGAACCGTCTCGATCAAGGCGCGACCGGTGGCGGGCTGAGCGAACTCAAATAATTCCGCCGCGGCACGATTGGTCAGCAGGACGTGATTATGCGGATCCAACACGACGAGCCCTTCGATCATGCTGTCGAGTACGGCCTGCACGCGTTGCACATACTCGCGGAGAGCTTTCTCGTGGGCCGCGCGAAGTGCCGCAATTTCGGCGGCGTTCTCTTTAGCCGTCGAATTGCCATGCTTCCACGCGAGCCACCAACCCACGCAAGCGGCGACCAAAAGCAGGCAGAGAAATAGCGGCAGTATCATGTTGAGTTGAGCGATGGAGGGTCCACCTCCGTGTGGACCGGGTCGGAAACGGACGACACGGAGGTCGTCCCTCCGCGTCGCGGTTTCAGACCGGGGTCAGCGCCCCCACCGACATCGCCAGATCTGGGTACAGCTCCGCAGAGCGAAATGTCATTGGGCGAAGCTGGCTGCATCGATCCGTATCAATTTTCCGCTTTGAATCGATAGCCGACGCCACGAATCGTTTCAAGCAACTCCGCTGCCGGTCCAATTTTCTCCCGGAGCCGCCGCATGTGCGTATCGACGGTGCGAGTATCAATCGCCGTTTCATAGCCCCACACGTCCTGAAGCAAACGTTCGCGCGTCTGGACGCGTCCGCGCCGTTTCGCGAGAATCAGGAGGAGATTAAACTCCGTGGCGGTCAGCGTCACCGGCTTGCCGTCCACGGTCGCGATGTGGCGAGGCACATCGATTTCCACCGGCCCGATTCGCAAGTGATCGCCTGCTTCGTCCGCTGCCTGGGATCGTTTGAGCAGCTTGCGGACGCGCAACACGAGTTCGCGTGGGCTATAAGGTTTCGTGACGTAGTCGTCCGCGCCGAGTTCGAGTCCGAGCACGCGATCCATCTCAGCTGCTTTTGCAGTGAGCATCAGAATAGGAATCGACACCGTCGCCGGATCGCGCCGCAGGATTTTGCACACTTCCATGCCGTCGAGTTCCGGAAGCATTAAATCGAGTACGATCAAGTCGGGCCGCTCGGCCCGCACCGCCGCCAGCGCCTTGATGCCGTCGGTGGCGAAGACCGGAGCACAGCCCGCCTCGCGCAATTTAAAACCGAGGACCTCGAGTGCATCGGGCTCATCGTCAACCACCAGGATTTTAGGCTTCATTCGACTTGAGTCCGGCATGGCGGATGTCCCGCGCTTCGTAGAGATACACCACTTCTTCGGCGATATTGGTCGCGTGATCAGCGATGCGTTCCAAGCGTTTCGACACAGCCATCAACGCGAGACAGCGGGAAATATTGGAGGGGCGCTCGATCATGAAACTCGCCAGTTCGCGATAGAGCTGACGGTTCAAATCGTCCACCTCCTGATCGCGTGGCACCACCGCCCGCGCCAACTCCGGCAGACGGTCGATGAACGCGGTCAGCGCGTCGCGCAGCATCTCGAGCGACAGCGTAGCCATTCGCGGGAGATCGACGTAAGGCTTCAGTTGCGGCTCGCGACTCAAGTCGAGCGAACGTCGCGCAATCGAAACCGCTTCGTCACCGATGCGCTCGAGATTTTGCGAAATCTTCATCGCGACCGTGATCAGTCGCAGCTCGGTGGCAAGCGGCGCTTTTGCGAGCAGGTGAATCGCGATGTCGTCCACTTCGATTTCGAATTGATCGAGGATGTTGTCATCCTCGATGACTTGTTGCGCAAGCGCGTCGTCGCGTTCAACGAGCGCCCGCATGGCGCGGGCGAGCGCCGACTCGGCGTGGCTCGCCATCGCAAGAAGGGTTTCTTTTAGCTTACTCATTTCTTCGGTAAAGTGGGTCATATTCGGAAATCGCAGATCGAAGTTCGGAGATCGTGAAAGACGCTCAACCGAAACGGCCCGAGACATATGCCTCCGTCTGCGGGTTGGTTGGATTCATAAAGAGCGAACGCGTCTCACCGAATTCGACGAGCTGCCCGAGATAGAAAAACGCCGTTTGGTCGGAGGAGCGCGCTGCTTGCTGCATGTTGTGCGTCACAATCACGATGGTAAAGCGCTCGCGGAGATCCTGGATGAGTTCCTCGACTTTCGCGGTGGCGACGGGATCGAGCGCGGCGCATGGCTCGTCCATCAAAATGATTTCGGGCTCAACCGCGATGGTGCGCGCGATACAGAGGCGCTGTTGCTGCCCGCCGGAAAGACCGTAGCCGCTCATGTGCAGGCGATCTTTCACCTCGTCCCACAGCGCGGCGCCGCGGAGCGATTTCTCGACGATCTCGTCGAGCTTGCGCTTGTCCTTCATCCCCTGCAACCGCAGCCCGAATGCGATGTTGTCGTAAATACTTTTGGGGAATGGATTCGATTTCTGAAAGACCATGCCGACGCGTTTCCGCAGTTCGATCACGTCGACTGAGGGCGAGTTAATATCGACTCCGCGGATCTTGATCGAACCGGCTGTGACCCGCGTACCATCGATCAAATCGTTCATGCGATTGAGGCACCGCAGAAGCGTCGACTTCCCGCAGCCCGACGGACCGATGAACGCCGTGACTTTCTTCGCTTCGATTTTAAGCGAGATGCCGCGCAGCGCCTGGTGCGTGCCGTAACAGAAATCGACCTTGTCGATCTCGATAATCGGAGTGGAAACCGGAGCAGGTTGTTTGCCCGCAACCGCCGAGCCAGCGGCCGGCGCAGTGGACATGGGCTTTGAGATCGGCACGGCGGAAGAAATCGTTTTGGGAGGGGAAGTTGGTTCCATGGTTGTCATGGCGTTCACCATTTGTGGCGGTTGCGAAGCCTGTTGCGAAGGAAGATTGAGGCCGCCGCGATGATCGCGACAACGCCCAGAAACACGAACGCCGTGCCGTATTGGACGCGCTCCGTGTACTCATTTTGCGGGATTTTCGAACTTACGACGTAGATGTGATAGGGCAGCGCCATCACTCCCTGGAAAAAGAAATCACTCCAGTGCGCGACGTCCCACGGCATCCGGTCCCGCACCACGTACGCTGCGGTGAACATGATCGGCGCGGTTTCTCCGGCCACACGCGCAATACCGAGAATTGACGAGGTCAGGATTCCGGGGAGCGCATACGGCAAAACGTTTTTCCGAATCGTCTGCCATTTGGTGGCGCCGAGTGCGAGCGAGCCCTCACGAAAACCCATTGGCACCGCTTTCAACGATTCCTCACTCGCCGTGATCACCACCGGCAGAACCATGAACGCGAGCGTGAACCAGCCGGACAGCAGCGACACGTTCCATCCAAGGAAAATCACGAAAAGCCCAAATCCGAAGAGACCAAAAACAATCGACGGCACGCCCGCGAGATTGACGATCGCGAGCCGGATGAAGCGGATAAATTTCCCGTCCTTCGCGTATTCGTTGAGGTAAACCGCCGCGCTGACTCCGAGGAACAACGCGATCGTCATCGAACCCGCGACGAGCAACAAAGTGCCGACGATGCACGGGAAAATACCGCCCGCCGAATAGACGATGCTCTCCGCTTTAATATCCCCCGCATGCCGTTGCTCCTTGAAGGTGCGAAACTCGCGATCGCCCATTTCGTAGTGTTTTCCCTCGTAATCGAAAACGTAGAGCGACTCCGGTGAGTCGAAGAGAAATTGCGTGTTAATGAACGGTGCCTGCGTTTTGAACACGGTGGACGAACCCTTCGCCACGATGTTGAAAAACACCGCTGCCCCACTCAGCAGGACCGCGTAGGTGGCGAGTCGAAAGAGCCATTTGACGACGCTTTCCCACGTGTGTGCGCTGCTCGGACGGCGCGCGAACGGATTGATGGCAACGTCAGACATGGAAGGGAGGGCGCGTTATCTCTAACGCGCCGGTTTCAGAAATGGAGGGACGACCTCCGCGTCGTCCGGGTTCGAAACGGTCCACACGGAGGTGGACCCTCCATTGGGTAGCATGGTCGTCCCTCCGCCCGATGAAGTGGTGATTGCCGCGTTTCATCCGATTGAAATCCGATAACGGTGCACAATTTTTTGTGCAACGTAGTTGATGCCGAGCGACAGGAAAAAGAGCAGGATACCGACTACAAAGAGCGCGCGATAGTGAATGCTGCCGCGAACGACCTCGCCCATTTCCTGCGCGATGATGCCCGTCATCGTGTGCACCGGTTGGGTAAACGCCGCGAGGCCTTCGGAGAAATCCGGAATTGCGATGCGGTTACCCGCACAGAGCAGCACGATCATCGTTTCACCGATCACGCGTCCGAACCCGAGCAACACCGCCGAGACAATGCCGGAGAGAGCCGCCGGCACGGTGATCTTAATGATCGTTTGCAGACGCGTCGCACCGAGTGCGAACGATGCTTCCTTCAGTGCGCGGGGAATATTATTCAGCGCATCCTCCGCGAGCGTGAAGATCGTCGGAACCGCAAGCAACGCGAGCAGGCAACCGGCGGTGAGAACGTTGAGCCGCTCTGCCACGGGAAAACCGGGGACCCACGATAGCCAGGGAAGTTGGGAGAACGCGCGGAGATGTTCGCCGAGAAACACGATTCCGAAAAATCCCAGCACCACTGAGGGAAATGCTGAGATAAACTCGATGCACGGCTTGATGAACTGCTGCTCACGAGGCGACGCGAGTTGGTTGATGTAGATCGCAGCGCCGACTCCAAAAGGCACGGCCAATGCGAGTGCCACAACAGACACCATCAGCGAGCCGACCAGAAGCGGCACGACGCCAAACCAATCCTGCCAGAAACTTGCGGTCAGCCATTCACGACCAAAAATAAACGTGGTGAACGCCTGCCATTTCGACACCGGCTTTTTCCAATCCCACGCCTGAAGATCGCGCTCAATCTGCGGTAGGCCGCCGAGATAAGTGCGAGCGAGACGTTGAAATTTTTCCAGTCGTTCCTCCAGCTCCGGAATCGGCATTTGTGGCGCACCATCGAGTGCTACCTGAAGCTGGCGCATGAACTCGCGATTGGTTTGCTTGAACAACGGCAGCGTGCCCAGGAGCGGCTTAAGCTCCGCCTGAAAATCAACCCGGTCCACTTTGATCGCGGCGGCGGCTTCGGTTTTGCGCTCGTTGAGCAACTGCCGCCGCTCCTCGAGCTGATCCTGCGACACCGTGAACTTGGTCTTGATCGCGGTCGCCTGGTCAGTGAGATCCGAGACGAATCCGCGCAGCGGCTCGACGGTGTCACCGAAATTTCCGGCAAACGTATCAAATGCGGCGAGACGCGCGTTGGCGTCGGCCACCGACAATTTTTCGTGCTGTGCGTAGTAAACAAATGTGCGTTGCCGCAGATCTGATAAATAACGCGTCAACGCCGTGTGCTCGCTCTCCTCTTTACGAATGTAATCAACGTACTCCAGCCCCGCATGACGATAGACACGCAGGTTCGCCAGATTCTGGCTGAAGAAACCATAACCTTCGCGAAAAAGGAAAATGGTGATCAGCGCGAGAACGACGACCGCGACCAACGCGTTGCCGCCGAAAAAAAAGCGGATGCAATCATCCAAGGTCAGGCCCAGAAAACGGAGCCGGCGTCGCTTGATGGCGAACTCCGCTGGCGGGACAGGTTGAACACTCGTGGTGGACATGCAGGGTTTATTGAGAACACGAAGGCCCGCTTAACTGACGTCAAGCGGGCCTTGCATTAGGAGGAACAGTCTCCTGTGACCCGCGTCCTAACGGTCGCGGCTACGAATCGGATGTAACCGCGCCAGTTATGGCGCAGTGACAGTCCGATGTAGCCGCCTCGATTACGACGCGGTGCAGCTTCATCAAAGTTGCAGGAGACAAACCGCATGATCAGCCTTTAGCGGACCGGTACAAAACCGACCTTCGAGGCGATTTTCTGGCCTTCGTCACTGAGCGTGAACTCGAGGAACTTGGCCGCTTCGCCCGTTGGCTCGCCATTCGTGTAGTAGAACGTTGGGCGGGCGTAGGGATACTTCTTCGCCAACACGGACTCCTTTGTCGGGGTCGAGCCATCAACCGGTAGAACCTTGATGCCCGGCGCGTCCATGTAGGCGAGACCGACGTAGCCGATGCCGTTTGGATTTTTGCTCACCTCGGATGCGATCTGCTCGTTACCGGCCATTTTCTGGGACGACGGCGCGTAGTCGCGTTTCTTCATGGCAAGATCCTTGAAATCCGAATACGTACCGGAAGACGTGTTGCGGGTGTAGATCGAAATCTTGCCCGGGGTGCCGCCAACTGCGGACCAATCGGTGATGTCACCGGCGAAGATCTGCTCGACCTGGCGCTTGTTGAGAGAAGCGAGCGGATTATTGGAATTCACGATCACGGCAATTCCGTCGTAGGCGACAATCGTGGGCTTCATGGTGACACCCTTGGCTTGCGCCGCGGACATTTCCGTGGGTTTCGCACGACGGGATGACATGCCGATCTGGGCGGTTCCATCGGTGATCGCGGCGATGCCGGTGGTCGAACCTTCGGCGGCGATTTCAAACGAAACACCCGGATTGCGCGCCTTGTATTCTTCGGCGAGCTGCGGGACGAGTTTGGCCCCGAGCGTATCCGAACCTTTGATAACGAGCTTGTCCGCACGGGCCAGCGGATTGACCGCGAGGGCTGCGACGAGGAGGAAAAGAATTTTATTCATGGTAATACTGGATTAAGAGAGCCCGGCGTCGTGATGACGCCGGGCCGGTTTTGGACTTCAGATTAGAACTTGGCGACGATGTCGAGTTGCAACAGGCCGTAGTCTTTAAGCGTCGAGATGCCGATATCTCCAGCGCCGGCGGAAATCGCCGAGCTGTTCTTTGTTTTTCCATTCGCGTAGGTCACCGTGAAGGTAACCGCATCCGACAACTGGTAATTGGCTGTGACCGCGAGGCCCTTCACGTTGACGCGGCTGTCGAAGAGATCGGAGTCAACCAGGTTGGGATCGAGCGCGAACAAACCGGTTTCCTGGTAGAACGCCTTGACGTCCCATTCGCCGCGCAGCTTGGCCTTCCCGTATTGGGCGCCGACTTGCCACGCGTAGACTTCGTCATCGAGATCAGCGCGGCCATATTTGCGAGCGCGGTCCTCGCCGTCGAAGTTGTAAGCGAGATCGCCGAACACGCGAAACGCGACACCGGTTGGCAGCGTGGTGTTGAATTCGGCCGGAACATCGAGCACGAACAGATTATTGATCGCGGTATTGTTAGCTGCGGCGAAAGCGCCGGCGAAGGTCTTCGAGTCGTGCTTGTTGTTCACGTATTGGTAAATCGTGGGCGCGACTTGGAAGCTGTTTTTCTCGTCGATCTTGAACGTCACGCCGCCCTGCCAGCCGAGGAAGTATTGGTCCTGACGACTGATGGCCGGAGCGATGGCATTCTGCGGATTGGCGGAGTCATAGAGAAACTGACCGAAATTTGCGAAGTAGGTGGCGTTGCCAGCGACGTGCGTGAATTTCTCGGCGAAACCTTCTGGGTTGATGTCACCGTCCCACACCATCGACGTGTTGACGAAGGGATTTGGCATACGGCCGGCGTAAACGGTCCATTCATTCGTCGGCCGGTAGCCGATGTAAACCTGGCCGGTATAAAAACCGTCGTTGGTCTTTGCGAACGGACCTGCATCATCGCCCATCGTCACATTCGAGGAACGGCTGCCCGTTGAATTCTCGATGCGGAAACCGAAGAACCACTGGCTGCCGAGATTGCCGGTGAAGGCAGGGCGGAGACGATAACGGAAGCGACCGCGCTCGAGACTGTCGCCAGTCATATTTTCGCCACTGCGGTATTCGTAGCGGATGCGCACATCGCCAGAGATCTTCAATTCGGTGAGACTGGAGCTCAAATTGAGTTTTCCCGCCGACGTGTTCGCGGCGAAATCCTTCACGAGGTCGGCGCGGAGTTCCTCAGCCTCCTGGTCGGTGACGATACCTTTTTTCACAAGGATATCGATCAGTGGGCCGCTATCCTGCGCGTAGGCAGAGCTGGCTGCGGCGATTACGGCGCCGGTGAGCAGCGCGAGCCATTTGGAGTTTAGTTTAAGCATGATGGATGCGTTCTTATTAGGTGATGAGACGCGGCCACTATGCCCGGCGATTGTTACGGTTGTGTGGCGAACGTGTGACAAACCGGCAAAAGCCCCCTTTTCTGGACAGGTTTTTAACCAGCGGAAGTACACACCCCGTCGCTTCGCGCCACCCCTCTTGCTAGAGAGAAATCCAATCAACCGCAGCCGAAGTCCCCTCTAGCAAGAGGGGTGCCCGAAGGGCGGGGTGTGTTGGCTTGTGCGGCTCAAGCCCAGTTCGCGCGTTTTTTCACACCGCGCCGTCCTCGTAGCCGTGCGCGTTAGCGCGCGGAATTACGTTCGCCGCGCGAAACAATCCCCGCGTCGTAACCGACACGGCTACGCAGTCAGCCTCAACCGCACGGCTACGCAATCGACCCCGCCGCTACAGCGGCGCGACACCCCCCGACTACGTCTCGATCTCGGGTGCGGCTACACCGGTGGGCTTCTGCTGCTTCTCCACCAACGCGAGCAACAGATCACTCTTCGATAGACTGCCCAGCAGCTGTCCCCGCGTCGGCTCGATCACCGGCAGTCGCTCGATACTGTGCCCGAGAAACGCGCCCAACGCATCGCTCAACGTCTGTTCGGGACCAATCCGCGGAAATTCCTCCCGCATGATGTCGCTCGCAATCACGAGACTCGCGAGGTCCCGATCGCCGAGATACGGCTTGATATCGTGCAGTGACACCGCACCCAAAAACCGCCCTTCTCCACTGGTCACGTAGATATTGTTCACCCGCACCGAGAGAAACATCCGCGCGATATCGGCAAATCGCGCCGTCGCGGAAACGATCGGCGGGTCTTTCTTCATCAAGTCTTTCACGCTGCCCGCCGGCAACGCGGGCCTCGGCACCTCGGCGGCTTTGCGTCGCAGCGCTTCACTGTACAACGACTCACCTTGAAGCCCCTTCGCCGTGTAGTAGGCGATCACATTACAGAGCATCAGCGGCAGCACGATGTCGTAGCTCAACGTCATTTCGAACAGCATGATGACCGCCATGACCGGCGCATAACTCGCCGCCGCCAAAAACGCGCCCATCCCCACCAGCGCGAACGCCTGCGGATCCGCGGCACCGGTCGGCCAGAAGGTATGCACGGCGGTGCCAAATAAATATCCTGCGCTCGCGCCCATAAATAACGATGGCGTGAAAACACCACCCGGTGCACCCGAACCAAACGACGACGCCGTCGCCAGCCACTTCGCCACCATGATCGGAATCAATAGTTGCCACACGATGTGGCCGTTCAAAATTTGGACCACCACCGAGTACCCGTTACCGCAGACTTCGGGATAAAAAACCGCAATATCTCCAACGATAATGCCCCCGAGCACTAATCGCGCGATCGGAGGCATCGTCGTTGCAACAAACCATTTCTCCGCCTTCCGCAACGAGCGTAAAAACCACGGCGCGAGCGTTCCCGCGATCAGCCCGAGCACGATATACGGCAACATTTCCCACGCAGAATTGAGCGTAAAAACCGGCACATGGTAGAGTTGCTTCGCGTTCGTCATCACCCGCACCGTGAGCGCGGCCACCACCGCCGAAATCGCGAGAGGCCCCAGGCTTTCCATCGCAATGGAACCGAGAATAATCTCCGCCACAAAGAAGGATCCAGCAATAGGCGCGTTGTAGGCCGACGCGATACCCGCCGCCGCGCCGCACGCGACGAGCAGGCGCAATTGCGGTGGAGAAAATTTTCTCCATCGCCCCACGAGCGACGCGAGCACCGCGGCGATCTGCACCATCGGACCTTCGCGTCCGATCGATCCGCCGGAGCCGATGGAAAACAGTGCCGCCGCGCTCTTGATCAAGCTGGAGCGCACCGGTATTTCGCCGGAGCCGATCACGATCGCCTCCATGTAGTCGGTTGAACTTTGTCCGCGCACGAGGCGTTTGCCGAGGAGCAGCGTCCCTCCCGCCAGCAAGCCACCGATTGCCGGCACCGCGATACGGGCCCACCACGGCAGCTGGCGCATCGTTTCAACGACACCTGCGTTACTCCGCGTCAGCAGTTCGTGGATACCCTCGGCGAACACACTGAAGAGCATCGATGACAACGCGCCCAAAAAGCCCGCGACCGCAGCCCACAACAACGTGACCTGCCATTCCGTCGGCTGAAGTTTTTCCTGAATCCAAAGCCGCCAGCGCAGCAGCCGCATCAATCGCTGAAGCAGCAATGCCGCCGGATCGGTTACCGCCTTTATGTCGGCTTTCATGTCGGCGGAGTTGACCGGCAAGGCTCAGCTGGAGGGCGCTGCTCCGTCAGCGCTGTTCGCGGCGAATCAAGCTGCGACGGAGCGCAGCCCTCCATCTTATCCGCTGCAATCTTCTTGTAGATGTGCGCGTGGCCTCGGCGCGACGCGAAGCAGGACGCGTTCATGTCGCCGCACCGCGGGCCAGCAGCGCACGAAATTCAGCTTCAGTCGGAGCCGTGAGTAATTCTTCGCGGGCGCCCGGTTTCCGCAGCAACCGCGAAAGCGCCGCCACGAGTCGCAGATATTCTTCCACCTGCTGGCGCGGAGTTCCGATCATGAACATCAGCCGCACGTTCGGATGTTCGCCATCGAATCCGACGCCAGGCGCCGAGAGACGTGCCACGCCTAACACAATGCGATCGACCGCGGTCGTCCGCGCGTGAGGAAGCGCCACGTCCACCGCAATGCACACCGGAGCAACCATCACCCGTTCGAGAATATCCCGCAGCAACCGTTCGCCATCGTTCACGCCCGGCTGTTTCGCCAAAACGGCATGAAGCGCCCGAAGCGCCGTCTCACGTGACGTTGCAACGAGGTCGAGCATGACCACGTCCGGTTTGGCGATGAGTTCCGTCGATGATTCCACGTGCACGCGCAAAACTACCGGCCCCGCGCTCCGAAACAAGCCCGCGTGTGAAAGATCCGAAATGGCGGTGGAGCCGCCCGCACGCTAACGCGTGCGGCTACAGGAACAGCGCAAACCAGATTCGCGTAGCTGTGTCGGTTACGACGCGGTTGCCTCTGCGGTTCCTTCCCCCGTAGCCGTGTCGGTTACGACGCGGTGTCTTTCTCCGTCGCCGTGCCGGTTACGGCGCGGTTCCCGTTTCCGCCACCTTCCAACTTCCGATTATAGATCTTCCAAAACACTTCCCAAAAATCACCTCGCCGCGGATCCAAATCAGGAAATCCCGGCAAGACTGCGCCGGAAAATGCATATTCTTTCCATTGAACGGACAGGTTCTTCCGCACGGGATTTTCCAGCACGTACTGGCACGTCGCTTGAAACGCTCCGCAGTTCCGCTCCTCTTCCCGCAACACATGATCGAAAGGCTCGCGCTGCCATTTATTCGGCGACAACAGCAGATTCGTAGTTCGCCGAAAGAATGTCGCTGCCACCTTTTGATCCGACTGCGGTGCACAACCGATCCAGATCACGTGCAGGTGATCAGGCATCAAGCAATACACGGGACACATCAACTCGTACCGAACAATCGCATGCATCATCGCTTCGCGGAAACGCGAATGGAAAAGCGGAGTGAGCCAGCCCGTAGCACGCGCTTCGATGGCCATTACCCAATGCACGAACGTGAAGCCCCGATAATACTCTGGCGACAAGCGTGGCAGGTGACCGCGCGCCGGAATTTCGCTCATCGTCCCCGCACGCTAACGCGAGCGGCTACAGTCACAAGCGCCTTTATCAATCCCTCCTCCTGGTAGCCGTGCCGGTTACGGCGCGGTCTGTTCCGCAGCCGTGCCGGTTACGGCGCGGTGGCTCACGAGTCCGCCTCCCGTAGCCGCGTCGGTTACGACGCGGTGTCCCCTCGCCGCCCACTCAATCGATCGTATAAGCCTGCTCGCCTTCCTGCTCCACCTGCGTCGTCAACTGCACCAGGCCGCGCAGCGAACTGAAATGCTGGCTCAAATCGAAATCGCCGCCGAGCCCGCCAATCAGCTTGTCGAACAAATCTTTTTTATCCGCCTTCAACGCCTGGATGCGTTCCTCGATCGTGCCGGCCGTCACCATCCGATAAACGAATACCGTGCTCGTCTGCCCGATACGATGCACCCGATCCACTGCCTGCGCTTCCACCGCCGGATTCCACCAGGGATCGAGG
>CBRAFL010000147.1:0-13082 GCA_967755055.1 uncultured bacterium | reverse complement strand
GATCTCAGTGAACGCCACCGTTCCCATCGGCGCAAAGCCCATCGGATGGGTCATGGTCGGGGCGAATGGTGCAGGCGTGGGTAGCGGCTCCTCCGGCTTGCAGTTTTCGGAACAAGGACAGTTGAGTGGCCAATCGTATTTCGTGGGTGTCAGTCCGACGAAGATTCGGTTCAACACCGACCAGCACACTCTTCAGGTTAACGTATATCGAGTGAACTCCTCTGGTGCGTACTCTTTCAACGTCTCTGTTTTCGGCTACATCGAAAACCTTTAACAGAAGCGGGTGAGTCGCCACGCGACTCGACCCATCGCAGCCCGCTCTTCGGAGCGGGCTTTTTCGTTACGGAAGTTCGCCAATTCAATTTAGCCACAAGAGGCACAAAAATCAGAGATCGATACCGTCATTGTTTTTCTCTGCTCCGCTCGAACGGAATGAAGGGACGACCTCCGTGTCGTCCGCGTCCGATCTCTACGCTTTTTGCGTTCTCTGCGGTAAAATCGATCGAGCTCCGATTCCCGATCCCCAATCCGATTTAACCACTAATGAACACTCATGGGCACTAATCCCGAACCAGTCAGAAAAATAGGGTCAGAAAAATATGGGATCAACCGATGGAAAGTGGGGCTGAATGCTGTGTGATTTTTCTGACCCCATTTTTCTGACAACTCCCTTCCGATTTGTGGTTAAATCCATCTACATTTCCGTGATCCGGATGAGTGAATATTAGTGTGGATTAGTGGTTACAACGGCTCGTCAGGGACGACTCGCCCTACCTTGTCCGGATCTACACGATCTTTGCGTTCGTTGCGGTTAAGCGATCGAGCCTCCGATTTCCGATCGGATCTTTGTGCCTCAGTGACTCTGTGGTGAATTCCCCGCTTTCCTTTTCCCTGTGGTTGCGAAACAAGACCCGGAACCGAAAAGGGAACCGCCATTGAGATTTTCCCAATGGGGATATCTTTCTCCAGTGGTTACGGCTGATGTGACCGCTACGCCCAAAGGGCACCCCGCAACGGTTCGCTGCGCTTCAGGGCCGCACCAGGTGCGACCATCTCCGCGCTGCCGCTCTCGTCGCCTGCGCCTTGGGTGATTGAGCCCGCTGTTCGCGGTCTGCGATCAGCAGACACCACCACCTATTCCGGAGCCGATCAGGCGGAGGGGTGACATAAGGATCGGCCCATTGGCCGGATCCCATTAGCGGTTTCCTCCCTCCGGGTATTTCGAAGACACACCCCGGCCGCACCTCTCACCTTTCCGCTTATAGCTTACAGCCTACAGCTTTTCGCTTTCATCCCTGAATCGGAATCCGTTTAATATTCGCCGCGAGCCAGTCGGAGAAACTCTGCAACGCCGGATTGAGTTCGCGCGATAACGCGACATCGCGGGCCCCGCAGAACTGGGCTTCGAAGTCGTGCTTGTATTGAAACATGTTGCCGAGGTCGTCCGCGCCAGGGAATCCAAGTCCTCGATACACGTCGAAAGGCACCGCCTGGTAGGCGACTTTTTGCCCGAGCGCCTTGCCCAGGGCATCGGCCATCTGCGCGCCGGTCAGGTGCTCGCCGGAGATTCCGACCGTGCGACCGATCATCATCGTCCCGCCTTTGAAAATGCCATAGGCGCAGCGGCCGATATCCTCGGCTGCGATACCGGGTAGTTTCTTGTCACCCATGGGTAGCGCGAAGGTGAGACCGCCATCCGCTCCCTTCCGCGGACCCATCCCGAAGTAGATGAGATTGTCCCAATAAAATGAGGTGAGAAGACGCGTGAGCGGCAGTCCGAGTTTGGTGAATTCGACATCGGCCTCTCCCTTGCCGTCGAAATGCGGCACCTTGTATTTTCCCTGCAGCGTCGGCATGCGCGTGTCGGACAACGGCACGAGCTTGCGGGTGTCCTCCAACGTGGACCAGATGACGTGTTTCACGTCGGCGGCTTGGGCGGCGCGGGCCATTCGCCCGGCTTCGGCGAGTTCTTTTTCGGGGGAAAAGTGCGCCCAGAAAAACGTGACGCAAAACGCGCCGTGGGCGCCTTGAAACGCGCGCTGAATGGAAACTTCATCGTCGAGGTCCGCGGCCACCACTTCGGCCCCGAGCTGCTGAAGCGCGCGCGCCTTCTCGGAGTTGACGTCGCGGGTGATCGCGCGGACGGCGAAGCCGCCTTGAGGATCGTTGAGGATGGCGCGGACGAGTCCGCCGCCTTGAGCGCCCGTGGCGCCGACGACTGCGATAATTTTTTTATCGGGCATAACGAAGAGAGTTTAGGATTCTGAACGGTGAACGAGCAGCTGAGAGTTGAGGCTAAGAGCGAAGAGTTCAACCCTCCGGAGTCGGGCGCGACTACGAAATGTGCGGTGGCTCGAAATTAGCCTGCTGGTTTGATTCTCATCGCTAAATCCGTGTCCGAAGAATCGGGGCAAGCCCACTTCTTATGCCTCGATCACCGGTTAGGTGATCCGCTCGATTCAGTAAATCGGCGTTTATCAGCGCAGATGAGCGTTCCAAAACTCCGCTCGCCTGACGCGTTACAGCTATTTCGTTTCTCGGGCCGTGGCGCTCCCGAAATGTATATGTGCCTGTAGATAGGCGTCGATCTCGGACGGCACGGAAGTGAAATTAACGATGCAGGCCGCGGCGCCATCCCCGGCGTCAGCGGTGATCTTGCCATAGAAAGTTTTCACCGAGAGCGTTTCGTCCACATCCGCGAGGTTCAGCCGTACGTTGGCGAGGATTTCGAGCGGGGCGTTGCAACGCAGTTCGGCGCGGGTCTTCGAGACTTTGACGATGCTTGCGTCCGTACTCCGACCGTTGACGTTTTTCCCTTCGAGCACCGTGTAGCGAACGGGGATCTCCCGGATGAGGGCGACCATCGTGCAGTCGGCGCCCGAGAGCGCCAGATGGTAGGGTTCGGCGATGCCGCCGATGGAATAGATGCGCAGCGGCGTGTCCGTGCCCTTCGAAGTCACATCGCGCTGGCTGTCGATCCTCAGTACATTGCCCGCCGCCTGGCGAACCGACTCGGAAATCAAAATCTGTCCGCCCACCGTGTACGATTCGATCCGGCTCGTCATATTTACGCCACTCCCCACCACGGCATATTTGATCCGCTTGCTCGAACCGATGTTGCCCACGATTACCTCGGATTCATTCAGGCCAATACCCATCTGGATTTGAGGCAGCCCTTGCTGGCGGCTGAGGGCGTTCACCTCCGCCATCGCATTCTGCATCGCGATCGCGGTCGCCACGGCCCGGCGCGCGCGATCCGGCATTTCTCGCGGCGCGCCGAAGATCACGAGGAGCGCGTCACCGGTGATTTCGTTGATCGTGCCTTCGTATTTCAGCACCACGTCCACCATGACCTCGAAGTAGATGTTGAGCATCTGCACGACCTGCTCGGGCTTGAGGCGTTCGGCCAGCGCGGTAAATCCGCGCAGGTCGGTCATCATGATCGTGACCGAGCGCCGTTCGCCACCGAGCTCAAGCGCCGCGGGATTCTCAACCAGCGAATTCATCACTTCGGTCGAGAGGTAACGGCCGAACATCTTCTTCAGCACTGACGCCATCTCGGCGAGTCGTGCCTTGGTTTTTTCGCGTTCGGCGAGAAGATAAAGGCTCAAACCGAACGTGAGCGAAGACGTCACCGCGATGTTCACCGCGAAAAACACGGTGACTACGTCCCGGGGAAAAATCACCGCGGTTTTCGCCACGTGTCCGTCGATCACAGCGCTGAAAATCGTCAGCAGCAGATACGCGACGAGCCAGGGCAGGCTTTGTTTCAGGTTTTGAAAAACGAGCGATCCGAGGATCGCAACAATCCCCCAAAGCATCACCGCGCCGCTGGCAACGAATCCGCCGATGACCCACTGGAAGAGAAACGGCAGGAGCAGGCTGATCGAAAGCTGCACGAAGCGAGCGCGTGGAAAATTTTTGGTGACGGCAAAAACCAAAAAATTGACCGCGGTGACCGCGACGTAGCCAAAGGGAATCGTCGAGGGAAAATGCAGCCCGGCCAAAGCCGAAGCGGAGCCCCACACCACGCCGCCGCAGGCCATGAGCAGCCCCATGACGATGACGTAGTGGTGGGCGAGCTTCTCCTCCTCGGAATCGCCCGGCCGGTCGCCAAACGAGAGGATCGCCGCGAGAATCCGCCCTGACCGCGAGACATCGCCGCTACCGTTCGGGACGCCCGCTAGATCGTCGCCCCGCCTTTGAGTTACTGCGCACATCGTTGAAGGAGGGTTGTGGTTTTGCGAGGTAGCCGATGGGTCATCAACTGCAATCCGCGCGGCACACCGCCTAAACCATGGTCAACGTCAGTCCCGCGGCTGCGATTGACACCACCGGTTCCGCGCGACATTTCCGCTTTTCTCTCGCAGTGGAGTGCGGCTTTCCAACCGCATTTCAGATCCAGCACCACTCATTGATCTACCATGACTCCTCCGTCTTCAGCGCCTGAGCCTGCGGTCCTCACCAGCATCCTGCGCCAGCTCGCCCTGTTTCACTCTCTGCCCGATACCGATCTCACGAAAGTCGCAGCGGCGATGACGGTGGTCGAATATGCTGCCGGCGCCGAAGTCTATCGCGAGGACGATTTGGGCGATGCATTCTACGTGGTGCTCGAGGGCCAGCTGGCGGTATGCAAACACCGCTCCTCGTCAATCGGCGACGACGAGACGATCGTGCGGCTCGGAGCGGGGGATACGTTTGGCGAACTCGCGTTGCTGGAAAACGCCCACCGCACTGCGACGGTTCGCGTCTTGCAGGCCTGCCGCCTGTTGCGGCTCGCGAGTCTCGATTTTCAGCGGCTGGTCGTTGAAGTCGTGGGAGCGCAAGATATTCATGAGCTCCTGCAAAACGTCGCCTATCTGAGGCGGCTGCCGTTTCTTTCCGACTGTCCCGCAGATGCGCTTACGCGATTCGCCCGGTGCTGGTTGCAGGCCCAGTACGCCGCGGGAGAAAGCGCCTTGAAGCGGGGCCGCGACTCGAATCGGTTTCACCTGATTTACGATGGCGAATTCGCGGTGCGCGCCGACGGGACCATGCTGGCGCAGCTCGGACCGGGCGAATGCTTCGGCGAAACCGGCCTGCTCACTCCGGGCCCGGCCACTGTCGATGTGGTCGCGACCGAGGAGAGCCGATGCCTGGTGCTCGAGCGCGAGGATTTTCTCGCGTTCGCCGCGCGAGAACGCGAGGTCGCCACCCGCATGGAGAAACTCATCGCGCATCGCCGTCGTGAAGGCGACGGCGGCGTCGTGTGACTCTTGACTGGTTCTCCATCGCCGGCGCGACGACGAAATGTAGAGTGACTCAAAATTCGCCTGCTGGTTTCAGCGGGCTCAGCCGGTGACCTACGACTTCGTGGTTTTCGCCGAAGGAAAAAATGTCTGCCGCAAAGGGGGGTTGGATCTGAGGAAATCCGGTCGAATTATTTCAGCCCGCGGGCCGCAATGGCGTGTCTTCGAAATACTCGGAGGGAGAAACCGCTAATGGGATCAGCCAACGCTTGGGCGACGGCTGGAGCCTTTTGTGGCCATCTCCTCCGCTTGGAAAGCGCGTAAACACGATCGGTCGCTTCTCGTGTATTGCCCCCGTTCCAAACCCTACTTCCTACGCCTTGATCACCGATTAGGTGAATCGCTCGACTCGGGAAATCAGCGTTTATTAGCGCAGATTAGCGTTCCAAAACTCCGAGCTGATTCGGGAAGAAAATCCTTCAATCCGATTTCGCCACAAGAGGCACAAAATGCACATAAACCAGAAATCAGTTTCTGTGCCTCTTGCCTGCCAGCCATAGCGCTTTGGCGGCTCACGGATCAAAGCAGTGAAACGGAACGACACGATAACCACAAAGTCACGAAGAAGACCTCCCTTCCGATGTCCACGCTCTTTGAGTTCTTTGCGGTAAAACCGATCGAGCTCCGATCCCGATCTCCAATCCGATCTTCGTGTCTCAGTGCCTCTGTGGTGAATTCCCGTCTTTTCCGTTTCCGATCTCCGATCCGATTTAACCACTAATGAACACTCATGGGCACTAATCCAGAATCAGTCAGAAATATAGGGGCAGAAAAATGTCGATCAACTGATGGAACGCGGAACTGAACACCGTATGATTTTTCTGACCCCATTTTTCTGACTCCATCGCCGTTCTGACTTACCGGAAACCCATTAGCGTTCCAAAACTCCGAGGCTTCCGCTCATGCCTGGGCACGGATCGATCCATGAGCCGTGAAGAAATCTTCCAATTCGATTTAGCCACACGATCCTCCTCGATCGCACGCACGCTGGCGAGAACTGGGCCGGCATCAAACCAATCACCTCCCTCTCCGAACTGTGAACACGCCCCCCGTCGTCCCGCCCGAAGTCTCCCTCCGCGAAGTCCGCGTCAGTGATCTGCCCATCCTTTTCGAGCATCAGCTCGACCCTGAAGCTACGCGCATGGCCGCGTTTCCCCCGCGCAATCGCGACGCGTTCATGGCCCACTGGACGAAAATCATGGCCAACCCCGACGGCGCCCTCCGCACCATTCTCATCGGCGGGAGCGTCGCCGGGTCCATCGGAGCGTGGACCGACGGCGCCGACCGTCTCAACGGCTAATGGATTGGACGCGAGTTCTGGGGCCGCGGCATCGCGAGCGCGGCGCTGTCGCAATTTCTCCATTACGAGACCACCCGTCCGCTCACCGCCCACGTCGTCAAGCACAACGCCGCCTCGATCCGCGTCCTCCAGAAAGTCGGCTTCACGCTGGCCGGCGAGGAGGCCTTCGACCTGCCCGACGGCGCGAAGGACGAGGAGTTCGTCTTCAAGCTCTGACTAAAAAGCTATAAGCAATAAGCTGTGGGCGGTAAGCGACCGATCCTGGGCCTTCCGATCTACTCGCTACTCGATGCTCGCTCGGCTCGGCAATCGGATCGATCTCCGTGACCTCGGGTCGACACTCCGCTTCCCTCTGTGACGATCTGCATCAGACGTTCCTTCCGATCCGTTTAACCACTGATGAACACGAATGGACACTGATTCGGATTGGAATGTAGCGGCGGGCCTCTGTGCCGGCCGGTCTGAGTTCGTGTCGCTCGTGTGTCTAGTGGGCCACCCGTTCAGAGCCGCAAGTTCTTCACCTCGATCAAACCGTTCAGCATCAGGACCACCGACTGCACGGTCGGGCAAGGCGGGCAGGAAAAGCGCACGCGGTCCCGGATATACTCTATATCTTCAACCGGGAGCTTCTTCATTTCGTCGTTGATCAGTGCGAGCAGCGCGTCGTCGCGCATGTCCTGCGGTCCTGCCGCCAGCTGGCGCAGGGCTTCGCGGATGCGAGGTGTGAGGACGCGGCGCTTCATGTCGAACGAATGTGCCGACGCTACACGCCCGATGGGGATTCGCGAGCCCGCACGTGCGTCGCCGTTGCGCGCCGCCAGGGCACTTCGGCGCGAGTAGCTGAGCAGCAGCAATCAGCCCTGATGTCCTCTCCCTTGACCGAGCGTCGCGAAAGCCGCCCGCGGCTTCCAACGCGCTACGTCGCCAAACGGCGGGCGGCGTTTTGCGCACGCAGAGATAATTCCGCAGCCTTGAAAGCATGAGCCTGGGTCATCGACCTCTCCGTCCGACGCAAACAATCGAGAATGAATTCCCCAAAGAAGCGGTATCCGACTTTTCCGGTGACCTCGAGGTGCCGCTCGCCTTTTTCGTCGGCGATAAAAACGTGATTGCCGGTTTTTTCCCGCGCGAGATCCAGATACTTGCGGAGTTCGATGAAACCTTTCGTACCGAGAATAAACGTACGGCCGTCGCCCCAATTGCTCAAACCGTCAGGAGTAAACCAATCGACGCGCACATAATTGAGCGCACCCGTGTTTCCGAGTAAGGTCGCCTCACCGTAGTCTTCAAACTCCGGATAATCCTGATTGGCGAAATTCGCGACCACGGCCTGCGTCACGGTCGCCTCCGTCGAGCCGGTGTAGGCGAGAAACTGCTCGAATTGATGGCTGCCGATATCGCACAAAATTCCGCCGAACTTCGCGCGTTCGAAAAACCACTTCGGGCGCGAAGACTTGCTCAAACGATGGGGCGCAAGACTGGTCACCTGGACGACCCGTCCGATCGCGCCTTGTTGAACCAGATCGGTCGCATACATCGCCGATTCGTTGTGCAGCCGCTCACTGTAATAAACCATGTACTTACGGGCCGTTCGCGCCACCACGGCTCGCGCCTGCTCGAGTTGCTCTAGGGTCGTGAACGGCGCCTTGTCGGTAAAATAATCTTTGCCACGCTCCATCACGCGACAACCCAGCGGCCCGCGCTCCGACGTCACCGCGGCCGCCGCGACCAACTTCACCTCTGGATCGGCCAGGACTTGGTCGAGTGACTGCGCCACCTTGGCCTGGGGAAATTTCGCCACGAACGCCTTCACCTTTTCCGCGTCCGGTTCGAACACCCACTTCAACGTAGCGCCCGCTTCGAGCAGGCCATTGCACATGCCGTAAATATGGCCGTGGTCGAGATGCGCTGCCGCGAAAACAAACTCACCCGCTTTGACGACGGGGCTCGGTTTCCCCTGTGGTGCGTAGTTCATGCCGCTGACCGGCTCAGCAGGGGACGTTTGGGCGTTTACGCTGCGGGGCAGTACAGCTCCAGCTGCCAGTACAGCAACGGTGTTGGAAAGAAACTCACGACGATTCATCGAAGAGGCGGGACGTGAAGGGTTGCTCATCCGAGGTAAACGAAGGACTAGGCCGATTTAAACAAAACTGTAGCCGCATCAAGGTAGGGCGAACCGTCCCCGGTGAGCCGGCTTAAACGAACCACCAAGCCCGGCTCGGCGGGACGCCTCGCCCTACCACGCGCATTCCGTCTACAGTTTAAGTTAATATGCTCTGGGTGGGACAGTGGAACGCGCCACGAGTTCAGGCTGACGTTCAACGAACCAATTGCCGATTTGCCGGCGCCGAACACCGGAGCATCCTTCCGAGACCCCATGAAAAGCCGGCCCCTTTCTCCCACCCTTTCATTCTCGCGGCGGGAATTCTGCCGCACCGCGCTGGGCGCGACCGCGGCGATGTCCATTCCATTGATCATTCCGTCGCGCTTGCTCGGTACAGACGCTCCCAGCAACCGGCTGCGCATCGGCCAAATCGGTTGCGGCCGCATCGCTCGTGCTCACGACATGCCCGGGGTATTCAAGTCTGGCCTCGCCGACATCGTGGCCGTTTGCGATCTCGACTCCAAGCGTTTGGCCGACGGCAAAATTCTCGTCGAAACTTTCTACCGCGATGCGGCGCTTCCGGCGCCGTCGATCGCGGCTTTCGGCAATTATCACGAACTCCTTGCTCATCCGGATATCGACGGTGTGACGATCAGCTTGCCCGATCATCAACACGCGGAGGTGGCGATCGCGGCATTGCGTGCGGGCAAAGATATCTACCTCCAGAAACCGTTTACGATGACTCACGCGGAGGGCGTTCTCCTGCGCAGCGAGGTGGCGAAGACCGATCGTATTCTCCAAGTCGGAAGCCAGCAGCGCTCATGGAACGAATCCCAGCAATTTCGCAAAGCCTGCGAGTTCGTGCGCAGCGGACGCGTGGGCCGGCTCACGCACGTTGAAATCGGTCTGCCGATCGATCCGACGAAACCCGACGATCCGGAACAACCCGTGCCGGCCAACTTAAATTACGATGCCTGGCTGGGACCGACCCCGGAGACCTACTACACCGAGCAACGGGTGCATCCACAATCCGACTACAGCCGGCCAGGCTGGTTGCGCAACGAATCCTTCAGCCTCGGCATGATCACCGGCTGGGGCGCGCACCATTTCGACACCGCTCATTGGGGAATGAATCTGGAGCTAAGCGGCCCGAGCCGGATCGAAGGGAAAGCCGAATTTTCCACCAATAAGATCTGGAACGTGCATGGCGCGTATGACGTGCAGCTCCTCTATCCCGGCAACATCCGCATGACGGTGTCGGACAAATTACCGAACGGGATCAAATTCATCGGTGACGAGGGTTGGATTTTCGTTTCACGCGAACCGCAAGGCGCCGCAACCTCGAGCGATCCGGCGATCCGTCCGACCTCATTGCAGCCGCTCGACGCGAGCAACCCGACGCTGCTCGATCCAAACGGGCTCACGGTCCGGTTTCCCGAGAGCAACAGTCACCACAAAAATTGGCTCGAGTGCATGAAGTCGCGAGCAACGCCGCTGTCACCTGCGCCGATCGCGCATCGCGCGAACAGCGCCTGCATCCTGAGTTGGATTGCGATGAAGCTCGGGCGACCGCTCAACTGGGATGTTCAGGCCGAGCGTTTCGTCAACGATGACGAGGCCAACGCAATGTTGTCCCGCCCCGAGCGCGCTCCCTACGGCGCCACGCGTCTAAAAAGCTATAAGCTATAGGCGATAAGCTGTAGGCGGCAAGCGATCGATTCAGGCCTTCCGATCTACTCGCTACTCAGACTGTATGAAAACACCAACCACACACCCCGTCGCTACGCGCCACCCCTCTTGTTAGAGGGGATTTTTTTGGACAATCACAGCCGAAGTCCCCTCTCGAGATGGGTGCCCAACGGGCGGGGTGTGTTGCCTTGCACCTGAGATCCATTCGGTGATGTCGCGCCGCAGCGGCACAATTTCGATCCCACGGATTCGCGGCGGCTTCTAATCTCACCTCGGGACTCGACGCGTGACCGTTGTTGCCGCGCGCCGTTTCGGCGGCAGCGGCAAGGTCTCGGCGCTCACAAAGCGCAACCTCCGCATGAAGGCGTCATCGAGATTGTGTTTTCTACGTGTCACGAGGAGCACCGCTGCGCTCGACTGCTCGAGCCGGTCCGCGAAATACTTCACTTCCTGATTCGCGTAGCGATCGTGGCTGTCCTTGATCTGAGTGCGTTTGCCGAACAACGCATCGGCTTCGTCGAAAAACAGCAGCCAGTTCTTGCCCTCCGCAGCATCGAAAATTCGGGCAAGGTTCTTTTCGGTTTCGCCAATGTACTTGCTCACGATCTTGCGGAGATCGACGCGCTTCAACGTCAGTTGAAATTTGGTCGCGAGCGTCTGGGCGGTAGCCTTGCGGCTCTTGGCGCCCTCACCCATAATCCAGAGTCGCCTCCCGAGCGGCACTCGCCGCTTCGAAATCGTTCTCGACGCAGGTTCAGTTCGTGAGAGTCGGCTCGCGCGAGTGACCGCGTTCGTTTGATCGGACCTCTTGAGAATTTTAGAGGTCGAGCGTGGCGCTTTTGCGCGGGCTAATTTTGGAGGCATGACGGGCAGAGGCTCGCGGAACGGATCGAAATAAAAAAGTAAACGGGTCAAGCGTAGTTGCCGGCTAAATTCGGTTAGCAATATCCGACCGGGCGAACTGTTCGACGCGTCGATCGCGGAGTCAAATTCGAGAATGAGGCAACCTCAGGTCAATTGTTGATAACACCCAATAGATGGAAAGCTATAAGCTATAAGCTGTAGGCGATAAGCGATCGATTCAGGCCTTCCGATCTACTCAATACCCGCTATTCAATGCTCGCGCTACTGCTCCGCAATCGGATCGATCTCTTTGACCTCGGATCGGCACTCCCGCTCCACGATCTGCATCAGGCGTTCCTTCCGATCCGTTTAACCACTGACGGACACTAATGGACACTGATTCGGATTCCGCCCTGCTCGCACTCAATCTCCACGTGTGAGCTCATAAATTGGGTACGACGTCATAGCTTAAATTTGACATCACGTGCGTAAAGGCGACCTTAAGGCCATGCCAACCATCGCAACCACCATCCGGCTCGAACCCAAGGCACAGGCGGCGCTGCAAAATCTCAGCAAGATCACCAAGCGGCCGATGAACAAACTCGTCAACGAGGCGATCACGGCCTTTGTCAGTCATCGCAGTCAGACCGTGGAGCGGGAGTTGGAAGCCATGGTCGCATCACTTCGCGCGTATCGGGCATCCGATCCCAGCGACGAAAAGGCAATCGCTGCTTTCGCCAAAGCCGAGGTGAGCCATTCTGATCCGGTGGAAGGCAAGATTGTGCCGAATCGCACCCCGCGCGCCCTCAAGACGAAATCAAAGCGGTAAGATTCATGCCTCACTGGGACGCCAACAGCCCCGAGCTTGAGGCGAATCTTCAGGCCGTGCTTCGCTCAGTGCGCGCGGACGCTCTCCGACGCAGCCGACCAACGCTGGCTTTGGCCCGGACCTGGCACGCGCAGATGATGAAGGGTCTAACCGTTCCCAAACCGGAAATGGTGGGAAGATTTCGCGGTGAAGCCGGACTTGAAAATTGCAATGTAGCCATCGGCAAACACCTCGGCGTTACTGCGAAATGGGTAGCCAAAACACTTTCTGCTTTCGAAACCGAGCTTCAAACCAGGGTGGCCCAACTTGACCAGATAGTTCCCGCTGGAGCTGTTCCCAACGGTCCACAGATGGCCGCGATCATTGACCTGTGCGCCTGGGCTCATGCGGAATGGGTGAGAATTCATCCATTTGCCAATGGCAACGGACGCGTCTCGCGCCTGTGGGCCAACTTTATTGCCCGCCGCTACGGCCTGCCCTTCTTTGTGAGTCTGCGGCCAAGACCCCAGCTGGGCTATGGCGACGCTGGAGAAATGGCTATGCGGGGCCAATGGCGACCCACCGCAGCCTGCTTCCGTCGCATGCTGTTGGAATTCCTCGCCCGCTAAGGGCGACGGCCGGTCGGCTCCCAACTTTTGTGTTGAGATCCGTTCGGCGATGTCGGGTGGTGCGGAACAGCTCCGATCTCAGGGATTCGCGACGGCCGGCACCGGCCTCGCGGCGGCTTCTAGTCCCGCCTCGGGATTCGTCGGCAGACCTGCCCACGCTAGGGCCCGGGCAGGATTTTCGGGGAAGAAAGTTTTTCACGTCTCGCTTCGCCGATTCGCTCGCGACCAGAAACGCTTTGGTGAAGAATGACTCCACGTTCGCGAGTTCGTCTCGCCGCTGCGCTGAAGCGAAACGCGACGCGAGCTGTCCGAAGGGGTCAGGGTTTTGGTTCGCCTCGAGTGGTGGTTCGTCGCGGTCCTACTTGGTCGCGAGCGGGCCGAAGTCGGGCGGGGGATGGCGGTAATGCGTGGCGTCCTCGAA
>CBRAFL010000146.1:0-13137 GCA_967755055.1 uncultured bacterium | reverse complement strand
TAGCACAGGCGTCTCTGCCTGTGTTCCGTTTCGTCGTAGCACAGGCGTCTCTGCCTGTGTTCCGTTTCGTCCGTTTTACTCCGCGTCGTAAATCAGCACGCGAGTCCAGAACGTCTTGAACGTGTTGAGAAACGCGAGATGCAATGGGTCCACTTGATAGGCGTTTTGCGCCGCCACATCCTTGCACAGCACCGTGAGCGCGAACGAATACGTATCATCAATTACGGGACGCTTCTCCGTCGCCGCCGGCGTGCCCACATACACCGCCTCCACCGCTTCAATCCCCGACAGCGATTCGACGCCTTGTTGGAACGCCGCGCGCTGTGCTGACGTGAGTTCTGGTTTCAGCCAAAAATAAACGGAGTGAACGAGCATGGTCCGCGAAGCCTCCAGACGCGGTGTCCGGAAGCAATCCTGCTCTTGCGGATTTTTTACCGCACGCGTCGGTTCATCTAATTCTTCAACGCCAGTTCATCCGGAAATTTTCCGGCCACGGGTGAGGTAAATCCACCTTAATTATTACAGAAAAATTCCCGCTGCGCCCTCACGGAACCGAGCCCATCAAAACGCAACGAATGTTCAAACCGGCAAATCACGTCAGGGGCTCCGGCGATTCCATCTGCCATGGCCGACTTCCAGAACTTTTTCAACTCAGCACCCGACGCCTATCTCGTCCTGCGCGCAGACGGCGCGTTCACCATCGTTGCAGCCAACGAAACCTATTTACGGATTGCGGGAGTCGACCGCGCAAAGATCGTAGGAAGTTCGTTCTTCGAGGCCTTTCGCGACAATCCGCGGTTCGCCGCGATCACAACTACCGCAACGATGAAGACCGCGCTCGCCGCGGTGATCGCGAGCTGCCAGGAACAAGTCGTCTCCTGGCCCGACCCAGTGGCAGCTCCGATGCCCGATGAGCCGGGTGAATCCGCGGTGCGTTATTGGCGGGCATCAAACGTACCTGTGCTCTCCGCCGACGGAACCGTGCAGGAAATTATTCACCGACTTGAGGACGTTTCGGCCCATGTTCGCCTTGAAGAACTTCAACGCTGTCAGCAGGAAGCTGAGCAAGCGTTGATCGCTCGAGCGGAGGCGGCCAGTCAGGAAGCGCGCTTTCATATCGATGAACTCGCGCGCGCGCGCGATCAGCTGGCCGCCAATCGCCGACAACTCCAGGAGAGCGAAGCGCGACTGGAAATCGCCGCGAATGCCGGAGAAATCGCCACGTGGATCTGGGAGCCACAAACCGATCGGCTTTTCGCGGACGTCAATCTCGCCCGCTGGTTTCATGTCTCGCCTGCTGAAGCTCGCGGCGGCTCCATCACTGCTTTGCTCCAGGCCGTGCACCCGGATGATCTCTTCGCCGTCCGCGACGCGATCGACCGGTCGTTGAAATCCGGCTCCATGTTCAGAGCTGAATATCGCATTTCGGATGAAGACGGCCACTGGCGCTGGGTCGTTGCCCGAGGGCGGGTCGAACGTGACTCCGAAAATCGCCCCACGCGTCTCGTCGGCGTGGTGATCGATGTCACGCTTCTGCGCCTCACCATCCAGACTTTACTGGAAACGCAGGAGCGTCTGCATCTCGCCGCCGAAGCCGCGGAGATCGGCTGCTATTCTCTCTCTGTTCCACCGGGCCAGTTGATCTTGAACGCTCAATGCAAAGCCCACTTCTGGCACCCGCCCGACGCGCTGGTCACATTGGAGAATTTTTATTCGATCCTGCATCCCGATGATCGCGAACCGATCCGCAAGGCCATCGAAGATTCCATCAACGAACACACGCCGTTTGATGCCGAATATCGTACCGTCTCCCCGACTGGCGAAATTCGCTGGGTGCACGCGAAGGGCCGCGCGTACTACGATGCGACGGGCCACGCCACCCGCTTCGACGGTATTACGATCGACACTACACAACGAAAACAAATCGAGGCGGAACTGCGCGGCAGCGAAGCCCGTTACCGGCTGCTGGTCGAAAGCCTCCACGACTATGCAGTCATCATGCAGGACGATGCCGGCCGTGTCACCAGCTGGAACACCGGTGCCGAGCGTCTGCTCGGATATTCCGAGGAGGAAATCCTCGGTCGCTCCACGCGAATCTTTTTCACTCCCGAAGATCAGGCGGAGGGCGTGCCCGAAAAAGAAATTCGCGCGGTGCAACAAACCGGTCGCGCCAGCGACGACCGCTGGCATGTCCGCAAAGACGGCTCCCGCTTCTTCGTCAACGGCCTGACCGTTGCGTTGCACGACGACCAGGGCCGCCGCGTGGGTTTCGCGAAAATCATGCGCGACACGACGGACCGCCAGATCGCCACCGCGGAACGCGAGCGACTGTTGGAACGCGAACGCGCCGCGCGTGCCGAAGCGGAACGGACCAGTCGCTTAAAGGACGAATTCCTTGCGACGTTATCCCATGAGCTGCGCACTCCGCTCAACGCGATCCTCGGATGGACTCAGATTTTAAAAGAAGGCCCTCTCGAAGCCCGCGAACTTGCTCAGGGGCTGGAAGTCATCGATCGCAACACGCGTTTGCAGGCCCAGCTGATCGAAGACCTGCTCGACATGAGTCGCATCGTATCCGGAAAATCCCGACTCGATTTCCAAAGGGTCGATCTTGCGGCAATCGTCCGGTCAGCGGTTGAATCGGTCCACATCGCCGTCGACGCAAAAAATATTAAACTGCACACTTCAGGCACGGCCACGAGCGCGTTGCTGATGGGCGATCGGCGCCGCCTGCAACAAATCGTCCTCAATCTCCTGTCGAACGCGGTCAAGTTCACCCCCAAAGAAGGTTCGATCGCTGTTTCCGTGGAGTCTACAGCCACGCAAGTAAGCGTGACGGTGACCGATACCGGTATTGGCATTCACCGGGATTTTCTGCCGCATGTCTTCGAACAATTTCGTCAGGCTGATGCTTCGACGACGCGGCAACACGGTGGCCTCGGCCTGGGCCTTGCGATTGTTCGGCAGCTCGTGGATCTACACGGTGGACAAGTTCAGGCGCACAGCGAGGGCGAGGGCAAGGGCGCGATGTTCCGGGTTTCACTTCCACGCGGATCCATCGAATCCCGCGCCGCGGAAACACCGGCCGGAACTGGCAAACCCGCGAAAATTTTCCTGCGCCCGGTCGATCTGAGCGGTGTTAAGGTTCTGGTGGTCGACGATGAACCCGATTCCGCCGGCTTGGTGAAACGCGTGCTCGAAGGTTGTCATGCCGAAGTGCAAGCGGCCGGTTCAATGGAAGAAGCGTTGAAAATCTTCGGCTCGTTTCATCCACACGTTCTTCTCAGCGACATCGGCATGCCCCGCCACGACGGGTATGAGTTACTCCGCCGGCTGCGCAAATTACCTGGCGGCGAAATCCCAGCCGCTGCACTTACCGCGCTCGCCCGCAGCGAGGATGTCGAACGCGCGCGTGACGCAGGATTTCAAGCGCACGTAGCCAAACCCGTGGAACCCAGCGAACTCGTTAGCATCACCGCTTCGCTTGCACGCATCGCTCACTAATCTCTGCGCGCTTTCTTCGTCCGCTTGCGCGTTGCGTCGAGCAGCCACTTATAAAGCCGTGGGTTCTCATAGGTTCGCGTCCACGAATCGTGTACAGCATCAGGATAAATCGTGAACTTCGGTTTCGCTCCGTGTTGGCGCAGACTGCGGACCATCGCACGTGAGTACTCGATCGGAACGACGCGATCTTTCGCTCCGTGAAACGTCCAGATTGGTAGATGCGCGATTCGAGGAACGAGCAGCGTGTTGCCGCCCCCACAAATCGGCGCGATCGCCGCGAAGCGATGCGGATAATCGATCGCCAGTTGCCACGTGCCAAACCCACCCATGCTAAGGCCTGTCACACAAATTCGGCGCTCATCCACACGGTGTTTTTTCTCCACCTCATCAAGTAATGCCGCAAGCACCTCACTCGACCACCAGCCATCTTCCGGACATTGCGGCGACACGACGATGCACGGAAAATCCGGACGCGTCTCCACGATTTTCGCCAGACCATGCTTCTTCACGAGTTCGAGATTCTCACCGCGCTCCCCCGCGCCATGAAGAAATAAAATCAGCGGCCACCGCTTCGATCCGCGTTCACGTCCATAATCTCGAGGCAAAAACAACAGGTAATCGCACGCGATCGGCTTCGTGATTTTTCGCCAGAAGGTGTTTTTCGTCTGACTCATAAGACACGCCAGTTACAACGCGTCCGCACGCTATGCGTACAGCTGGAAACAGGCAAACAACCGCAAAGCGATCGTCCGCAAATCACCCCGCCCTTCGATCCGACGCCGAGGTATCTCTCGCATCTAGCTGCGCGTCGGCGCGGCGGGCGGGGGCTCGTTGACGAGAGCCCAGAAGACGCCGATCTGGCTCACCGCAGAAAGAAATTCTTCGAACTCAACGGGCTTCACCACGTAGGCGTTAGCGCCAAGCTGATAGCCTCGCACGAGATCGCTCTCCTCGCGCGATGAGGTCAGAATGACCACCGGTATAAAAACCATCGCTGGATCGGCGCGCATTTGCCGGAGGACCTCGAGCCCGTCGACCCGGGGCATCTTGAGGTCAAGCAATACGACCGCCGGCTGGCTGCTCGTCCGGCCCGCGAAAGCGCCGCGGCGCTGCAGGTAGTCGAGCGTCTCGGCGCCATCGTGGACGACGGTCACGTCGTTCGCGAGATGCATGCTGTGCAACGCCGAAAGCGTGAGTTCGACGTCGTTGGGATTATCCTCCGCGAGGAGAATGGGGCGCAGACTGTTGGACTTCGGGCTCATGATGTCGGTGGGTTAATGGGCAGAGAAAAATAAAAAACCGCGCCTTCGCCGACCCGGCCTTCCGCCCACGTGCGACCGCCGTGCCGCGCCACGATGCGACGTACATTCGCGAGGCCAATGCCCGTGCCCTCAAATTCCGACGGACCATGGAGTCGTTGAAAAACGCCAAAAAGTTTATCCGCGTAGGCCATGTCAAAACCCACGCCGTTGTCCCGCACAAAAAAAACGCGTTCGTCAGATCCGCCATTGCTGGACTGGCAACCGACCGTGACGCGGGGCCGCGGATTCTTGCCGGAATATTTCACCGCGTTTTCGAGCAGGTTAACCCACACTTGTCGCAGGAGCGCGGGGTCGGCAATGACCGGCGGAAGCGAAGCGATTTCCCACGCGATGGACCGGCTGCTTTGATCGTATCCGCCCTCACGTACAACCGCCGCGATCAGCGCATTCTGGTCAACACTGGCACGGCGGATGGCAGTGCGACTCATGCGAGAAAAGCCGAGCAAATCATCAATGAGTCGCCCCATCCGCTTGGCCGAGCCCGTGATCGTACCGAGATAACGACGCGCCTCAGCGTCGAGAATGGGCGCGCTATGCTTCGACAGTAGCCCGGCAAAACCGTCTATATGGCGGAGCGGAGCACGCAGGTCATGCGAGACGGAATATGAGAAGGCCTCGAGTTCGCGATTGGTGGTTTCAAGTTCGGCGGTGCGCTCGGCGACGCGTTGCTCGAGGCTTTGGTTGAGTTGACTGATCTCCGCCTCGATCTGTTTGCGCTCAGTGATGTCGCGGACGATTTTCGAAGCGCCGATGAAGCGGCCGTCGGAATTCTTGATCGGAGAAATGGTAACCGCGACAGCGATACGCCGGCCGTCTTTGCAAATGCGTTCCGTTTCGAAGTGATCGATGCTCTCACCCCGTGAAAGGCGGGCGAGAGTACCGGGTTCCTCCATCGGGCGGTCGGGTGGAATGAGTCTCTGCATTGGCTGGCCGATCATTTCCTCCGCGGTGTAACCGAAGATTTTTTCCGCACCGGAGTTCCAGCTCGTGATGATCCCTTCGAGAGTCTTGCTAATGATTCCGTCGTCCGAGGACTCGACAATCGCTGCAAGGCGCGCACGCACTTCCTCAACGCGTTTGCGCTCGGTAATGTCCGTGATGAAGCCGCAAAATGTCACCACGTCGCCGCTGCGGATCGGGCTGATCGACCACTCCACCGGAAACTCGCTGCCGTCGCGGCGCAGAGCGCTCCATTCCATTGTGCGCTGCAGGAACGCGTCTTTGTCGGTCGTGCGATACCGCTCGAGCCGCCGCAAATGCGCGGCGCGATAACGCGGTGGAATAATGGTGTCGGCCAGCCGCAGCCCAATGGCTTCGGCCCGTGTCCATCCGAACATCGTTTCCGCCCGAGCATTCCAGTCGATGATCGTGCCGCGACCATCGGTCACGACGACGGCGCTGATCGCGGAATCGAGAACCGCACGCGCACGCGCTTCACTTTCACTCAACGCCCGCGTCTGCTCCTGAATCTGGGTGAGCATCTGGTTGAACGACTCCGTGAGAAGACCAATTTCGTCCGCATCCTGTTTGACGGCACGGACGGAATAATCGTGGCGCTCGGCGACTGCGCGTGCGGTATTGGCGAGCGCGAGAATCGGCCGGGAAATCTGGCGCTGCAGCACGCGCGAGAGCGCGAACGTTACGAGGAGAATGATCGCGGCGATGATCAGCGCGATGCCGAGTGAGAAACGCACCCACTCCGACATCGCTGTGCCCGTTTCGAACTCGAGGTAGAGTGTGCCCAGCCGTTTGCCACGCTGCACCACCGGCTGAAAGCCTGCGAGTCGTGATGGTTCGAATCGATAGCCAGTCGCGCCGGGTGTTCTCGGCAGCTCCAGAGACGAAAAATTCGCGGGGTACACGGCAAACAGTTTTCCGTCCTGATCATAAAGCGCGGCAGCGATGACGTACGATTCGGCCTTGAGCGCACTGAGCGTTTCGCGTGCGTCATCCTGGTTTTGAAACGCGAGCGCAGCCGTGCTGTTGTTGGCGATGACTTCCCCGAGCGTGGAGATTTGCCGCAATGTCGCTTTCCGAAAGGTGATAAATTCGTAGGTAAAAAACGTGCCGCACATCAGTAGCATCGCGATCACGCTGGTGAGAAAAATCAGCAGCAGCAGCTTACGCTGGATCGGTGCATCTTTGAACCGCTGCAGCATCGCTCAGTCCTTTCCAGGGGCGACGATTTCAGCCGGGCGCAGTAGTTTGGAGCTGAGCGTGAGATGCGCCGCCTTCGCCGCCTCGGCGTTGATGCGCAGGCGGGTCTTGTTACTTTCGGTGATGAACCGGATCATCCCTCCGCGCAGGTTGAAACCCTCCGCGTCGCCAACCGTGAGAATACTCCGGTCATGCAGGCGGGCGACAATTTCGCCAAAATGCGGCGCCTCGGAACGGCTGATAAAGAGGATGTGACAGTCCTCGATGTCCTCGGGCCGTCGATATCGCCGGACAACAAGGGGACGGTTATTCACCTTTTCCGACCGCACCGCCTCCTCGAGCACCGTGTCGAAAGGGTCGTCGCCCAGCACACCAAATACGAGCGGCGACCCCGCATCCGCAAATGCGCCCGCGGGCCATTCAACAAACTGCGCAAAGTTGAAAAGAAAAACCGCCTTCACCTGATACTCCGGAGTCGCCGCATGTAATACAGACGCCGCTGCGAGCAGCCAGCTGGTGGCGGCCAAACGAGCGACAGCGTATCGCGTATTCAAAAACGCCATAACACTTTTCCATACACGCCGCGCTCGATCAGCTGGCGCGAGGCGGGTGGGTTGAATTCAGCGTGGCTGGGACGCAGGAGATTTTGACCGACGACAGAAACCTCCAACGCCGGCGTGGGCGACCAGCCGATGCGGGCTTCGAGTTCGTCGTAGGCGGGCACGTGATCGCTCTTTAGCCGCGCGACAAAACGGTAGGTCGTGTCGAACTCGATGAGGCGCGAAAGATCCAGCGACGAGCGCAGCGAGAACTGATGTTCGGGATCCGTATCGGTCGGCGCAAAGGCTGTACTACCGGCCTTGTTACGCAGGTGCATGTGCAATTGCGTATAGCCGGCGCGCAGCCGCCATGAATCGCTCACGCGATAATCCGTCGTCAGCTCCACGCCGGTCGACCGGCCCCCCAAGCCATTACCGAGGTAAATCGGAAAGTCCGCACCAGGATTAACGTGCTCGACCGTCCGAAGCCGATCGTAATCGTGATAAAAGGCGGCGACCGCGAATGACAAGTTCGGCTGCGGCTGAACACGCCAGCCGAGTTCGTAAGCGAGCAGCTCCTCGGAAAGGAAATTAGGGTTGCCCTGGAGCAGCGTGAACGGCGGATCGCGCGGCGCGTATAATTCGCCATCGACGCGCGAAGGTGCGCGTACCGCGCGCGAAACCGCGGCCCACACCGTCTGCACTTTGCTCGCCAGCCACGTGAGGCGAATGCTCGGCTGAGTTTCGTAACCGGTGTAGGAATTATGTTCGAGCTTCGCGCCCACCGTTAGCTTCAACCGCTCTTTCACCAGAGTAATTTCGTCCTGCAAAAATACACTGTAGGATTGGCGCCGCACGTGAGCCGGGAGCAAGGCAAGCACCGGATAGTCGTTGTGCTGCCTGTCATCGATAAGTCGATACGCCGTGCCCCAAATGAACTCGTGCGAGTCGCCGATCGAGAGGTGGTGCTGAAAATCGATGTCGTAGGTATCGAGGTCCTCGGCAAATGTGCCGGGGATGCGGCGCGAAGTGCGGTCGTAGTACCACTGCAGCGTGAAATCTGATTTGTCGGAAACAGTGCGCGACCAACGACCGAGCAGGTTACCACCGTTTACATGAACATCGGCCGCGGAAGGCCGACTCACACGACTGTCGTACACGTCGCCTTGCAGCGTGAGGAGATTACCAGCGGCCGCATCCCAATCCACACGAAAGCCGCCCTGCCCCATCTCCCAATCATTCGCGCCGTCAGCGCCGCTAAGGAAACGCGTGTGGCCGCGATCAAAATATTTTCCGTAAACGCGATAGTACACGTTGGGCGCGAGCGTACCGCCATACCGAACGCCGCCGAAACCCTGCAGCTCGGTGCCGCCGCCGCCTGAAACCAGCAGACCTTGCGTGTCCTTCGCGCTTTTCGTGGTGATGTTGATCACGCCGTTGACGGCGTTGGCGCCCCACTGGGTGGCGCCGGGGCCGCTGATCACCTCGATGCGATCAAGATCTTCCAGCAGCGTGTCCTGCACATCCCAAAACACCGCAGCATGGAGCGGCGAATAAAGCGTCCGACCGTCCATCAGCACGAGGAGCTTGTTGGACGAGGACGTGTTGAACCCACGCGAGCTGATGGCCCACTCGCGCGAATCGATCTGCGCGACCTGAAGATTGGTGGCGAGGCGCAACGCTTCGGGCAGGCTGGTGGCACCGGACCGACGGATGTCGTCGCCCGTCACCACTTGAATCGCCGACGCGGCCTCGAAAATTTTCTCGGGACGCTTTGAAACCGAAGTGACTTCGAGATCCATGAGCTGCTCCAAGCTCAATTTTTTCAGCGCGCTGAGCTCGGGGGCAGCGGAGTCGGTTTGGGCACCGGCGCGTTCCGCCAGCAGGAGCGTCACGAGAGCGGCCGCGACGACGCGAAGTCCACTGCGCCATCGAGGCACGGGGGCCCATGCGTACTTCCAGGATAAATTACCAGCATTCTTGCTGATGAGGTGACGGCGTATCGTTCGAGAAAACGTCGATTTCATGAGAAACGGTACGGGGGCAATTTGTGGCTCATCGTTCGGGCGAGGACGAAAAAGGGCAGACGTGATACCCACTTTGTCCTCCTCGCCCGCATTTCGTTCGACTGAAGAACTTTAATTGCGCACCGATTGAATCGTTAAAGGCACCGACCTGATCGTCAGGTCTCCGGGTTCAAATGCAGTACGCTGGCGAGTGAGAGAAGGCGAGAAATTATCTCGGCTTCGTCAGCTCAAAACACGACCGAGGAATCTCCCTCAGTCACGCCAGTGAGCGATCGCGTTTCGTCGGCACCAATGTCGCACCATCCGTCCACACGCCTTCGATCAAATGTGTGACAGGGTGCTCGGGAAGTCCGCATTCATTTGTGTAGAGTTGATTGGAAATCAAATCGAGTGCGCCTGCGCCGACGATTTCCCAAAGTTGATCGATGCCGGCAACGCCCGCTGCCTTCAGGTGAGTCGGCAAATCGAGATGGACGAAGCCGATGTCACGCGGAGTCTGCATGCCGAGTTCAGCCGTAAGCATTTCGTGAACGCCCGGCAGCGCGTTGACGATCGCGTCCGGCCGCGTGTGGGCCAGCCAACGTTTCAGACCGGCGCGTTCCGCTTCGCGCTCGAAGATCAGAGGTGCAATGCGACCTCGCGCCGGCAGTCGATGCTGGTTGAAACGGTAGGCCGCACCCCAGAGCGAGTTGACCCGTTCCTCGAAGTCCTTGGACGTCACATAGCCGATTCGCCGATAGCCTCGCGCGATGAGTTCATCCATCGCGCGGTACATGCCACGGAAATGTGCGTGGCAGGCGCGCCCAATTACCGGTGTGTGCAAACTGTATCCGATCGTCGCGAGCGCGAACTCGTCCCACGGAAAACCGATCGCCACGTTCTGCGATTGCAGCGGGCCAATCAACACGCCGCGAATTCCGCGGGCCTTCAGAATGCCCGCCAGACGCGTGGGCGTCATGCCAGGTTCGTGCAGCCAAAAATTCTCCAGGCGGAAACCCAGTTCACCCGCACGCTTCGCCGCACCGCGATACTGGCCGGTTTTTGTGTCGCAGCTTTCCCAACTGCGCCTCGGCCACCACGTATTCAAATAAGCGATAACCGTGTGATCGCCCTGCGGACGATTGGCGCGCACTTGAGAGAGTAGCGCGGCGACGAGCGGATTCGGCGCGTAACCGAGGCGTTGCGCGAGTTGCTGAAGCCGGCGCGCTGTACCCGGTGGAATGCTCGAGTCATTACGCAGCGCGCGCGAAACGGTGGTGTGTGAGACGCCAGCTGCTTTCGCAATGTGCCGCAGCGTGGGTTTGGCCGGTTTCACAGGGCACGCAACGTGGTGCGTAGACCTCTCGTTGTCAATGCGACCAGCGCCGCCCATCGCTGCCTCCGCATTCGTCAGTTGTCGTCCCACCGACCCAAACCCCGTCCCCATGATCGCCCGCCTCCTTATTCTTCACGCGCGTCAGGTGCTGATCGCGCTTACTCTGCTCGGTCTCTCGTCCGGCCTGTCAGCCCAGGAAACCAAAGCCATCAACAGCAACGACGAAGCCGTCGTGCTCTCGCCGTTCCAGGTGACCGCCAATCCCAACGCCAGCCGCTACAGCGCGAGCGAAGCGACTTCCGGTGGCCGCATCGCCGTCAAACTGAGCGACTCGACCCAGAGTGTCGGCGTCGTCACGCGCGACTTGATGGACGACAGCGCCGCTCTGCGTATCCTCGACGCTGTGACGTATGCCGTCGCCGGCATCACGGAATCCACGATTCCCAACGGCCTCGACCGCACGACGATTCGCGGTTTCCAGACCGACGGCCAGACGGTGGATGGATTTTATTCCATCACGCAGATGAACCTCGATCCGGTGTTCATCGATCGCATCGAGGTGGTGAAAGGCCCCAACGCCATCCTCGCGCCCGCGGGCGTTCCCGGTGGCACCGTCAACAACGCCACGCGCCGTCCGCAGTTCCGTGATTTCGGCAGCGTTTCCGCGGAGGTCGGTCTGTTCGATTCCAACCGCCTCGAGTTCGACTACAATCGCGTGCTCAGGCCCGGATCACTCGCCTTCCGCGTCGTCGCAGCGTTGCAAGACACGGAGGGTTTCGCCCACGACGACAAGCGTACGTACGCGATCATGCCGATGCTCACCTATCGCTCGAAAACGGGAGCCGAGCTTTTGTTGCAGGCCTCATTTGTCGACTGGCGCGCACAAAATTATCTCGGCCTGCCCATCGATCCGTCGTCCGGCACCACGAATAACGCTCATCTCCTCGCCGGTGTAAGCCGCAAGCTCAACACCGCCGACGACGACTTCCGTCGCGAGCGCCGCCCCGAAGTGCGTCTGCTGTTCACCGCGCCGATCAACTCCGCGCTGTCCGTTCGCGTCGCCGCCCGCCACACGGATTTCAACGCCGATTTCGAGCAGTCGCCCCCGGGCGGCAGCACCGGCGGAGGTTACGATCCATTAACCGGCAATTACGTGGGCGGTAGTACGTTTTCCACTACAGCGCCGTTCGCTTCCACGCCCACGACGCAATCCCGCACGATGCCCCGCGGCGGCACCTGGCAGACCAATCACCGCATTTATACCAACCTCCAGAATGACTACGCGTTTCAGTGGAAGAACGATTGGTTCGGCACCAGCACGCTGGTGGGCGGCGCGTACAACTACTATTTTCAAGCCAGCCGTGACATCGCCACGAGCAAGGCAGCGATGAATTTCGACGCGCCCGCGCCCGCCAACTACGTGCCCGGCGCGCTCTCGAATCGGCAGAACACGATCAACTACGATCAACAACTTTACCTCAGCGAGATACTGTCGTTCTTCAAAGAGCGCCTCATTCTCAACGGCGGTTACTCCTACACCAACTACGACCTCGCGGTCGATGATCTGCGCACCTCGGTCAAGTATCGCGCCTCCGTCGACAAGGAGCTGCGTTCCTACGGCGCGGTCATCAAGCCGCTGCCCGGCGTCTCGCTCTACTTTGGCCATTCAGAAAACGCGCAACCGCTGGCCGCGCCCAACATCGCCGCGGGCAATCCTCCGCTGACCGAGGGCAGCCAGGACGAATACGGCGTGCGCTACGAATCGCCCGGTAACCGGTATTCAGCATCGATCGCGCACTTCGACATCACGCAGAGCAACTATTCGGTGCCGAATCCCGCCAACCTCGCCGTGCCCGCGCCGAATCCGCCCCTGCCGTTTCTCCTCTCGGATCGCAAAGCGAAAGGCTGGGAGGTCGAGGCGCGCGCGAACGTCACCGACTCGCTTGCATTGATTGCCAACTGGACCGCTTACACGAATCGCGATCCCAACAACGTTCCGTTCCGCGGCAACGCCGAACACGTCTGGGCGCTCAGCGGAAATTATCAGTTCGCAAAGGAATCTTCCCTTCACGGTCTCGCTGTTTGGCTCGGCGTAAACTATCTCAGCCAGCGTCCCGGCGATGCCGGCAGCGGCGTTACAGCCGCGAGTACGCCCACCAACATCATCCCGCGGCAGCCTTCATTTTACCTGCCGGAGCGCACGCTTGTGAACGTCGGTCTCACTTATAAAATCGATGCTCACTGGCGCACCCAATTGAGCGTCCAGAATCTGC
>CBRAFL010000145.1:0-13198 GCA_967755055.1 uncultured bacterium | reverse complement strand
GACCTGGTCGCCCGGATCGGTGTGAGTGACGAGCTGCGCGATGCCGCTGCCGAGGCATAACTGTAAGTGCCGCCGTGAACCCAGATCGTCGCACCTGCGGGAACGCGCGTGATCGCTGATTCCAGCGTGGTCGGATTTGCGATCGTTCCGTCATTGGCCGGAAGACCGCCAGGCGCGACGTGGAGATCGCCGGCGCCGGGCGCCGTCACGGTGAGGGTCACGGCGTTACTCGCGTCGAAACCGAACGCGTTGCTCACCACCACCGAGTAGCTCGCCGCGTCAACGCCCTGCACATTATTCAAGACGAGCGTGGAATTCGTTGCGCCAGCGATATCGTCAGCGCCTTTCTTCCACTGGTAGCCGAATGGCGCGGAACCGGTCGCGAAGACCGAGAATGTCACGGTGGCGCCTGTTACGACGGACTGCGAAGTCGGTTGCGTCGTGATCTTCGGCGGGGCGTTAACCGTCAGGACAGCGGCGGCGCTGGTCACTGAATCGACGGCGTTGCTGACGGTCACGGTGTAGCTTCCCGTGTCGCCCGCTTGCACGTTGAGCAGGGACAGCGTCGCCGCGGTGGCGCCTGGGATCGCTGATGCGTCCTTCTTCCACTGATACGAAAGCGGCGCGGTGCCGGAGGCATCGACCGTGAAACTCACCTCGACACCAGCCGCGACGGTTTGCGACAAGGGCTGGGTGGTGATGCTTGGCGGAGTAGCAACCGTGAGCGTGGCGACGGCGCTCGTGGCGGTGTTGACGCTATTGCTTACGACCACGGTGTAGTCGCCCGAATCGGAGTCCTGAACGTTCGCCAACGAAAGGGTCGCAGCGGTGGCGCCGGAAATCTCGGATCCGTTCTTGCTCCATTGATAGCTGAACGGCTTCGTGCCACTCGCGCCAACGGTGAAACTCGCGCTGCCGGCTACGCTAACACTCTGGCTCGTCGGTTGCGTGACGATGGTCGGCGCGACGGCGTTGACCGTCAGCGTCGCGACCGCACTGGTGGTCGAGCCGGCGCTGTTGCTCAACGTGGCGGTGTAATTGCCAGCGTCCGCCGCCTGCACGTCAGTCAGCGTCAACGAGGGATTCGTCGCGCCGGCGATCGGTGCGGCATCCTTATTCCACTGATAGCCTGTCGCGCCGCCCGCGAGAATGTTGAACGTGACGGCCGAACCTGCGTTGACCGTTTGTGAAACCGGTTGCGTAAGAATGCTCGGCGAAACGGCTGCATCGACGTACGTGGTTTTCAGCCAGTTCTCTTTCGCCCATCCGAGACGTCCCGCGCCCGCGCCGATCGCCATAATATCCGGCAAGTTCGCGGGATCATCCATCGTGTAGGTGTACGGCAGCACGCCGCCGGGGAGATTCCACGAGAACGCAATCGCCGGCGCCTGGAACGGCCCCATCGGATTATCCGCGTCGGTGCTATTGCCGCGGACCGTCGTGGAGATCCCATTGCCATCCGTCATGCGGCAGATCGTATCGAGCGCCAGAATCTTGCCGGTGTAGATCGAATTGGTGATATCCGTCTGGTTGTTGCGCAGCGGCGTGATGCAATCGCGGTAGAACGATTTCTCGACGAGGATCGCGGCGCCCTCCGTCGAAATACTGCCGTTCAGGAATACGTTGAAATTATAGGTGCCGCTGCTGCCGAGCTTGGCGGCATTTGTCTCGGTCATTGCGGCGACGCGCGCATCGCGCAACGCCTTCGCCGCCCGGCCGAGCTCATCATCGACGTAGATGTTGTAGTTGTGGACATTCCCCCCGCGCAATCGCGGCAGGCGGTCCCACGGATTCATGTACCACTGATGGTGAAACGTCACCGAATGCTGCGCGTTTTCCGTAACAGCGAGCGAGTTCGCACCGATCAGGTGCGTTTTGTCGTGGCCTTGCAGGATCGTGACGATGTCCTCGACGCTGAATCCATTCGTCCGAAGAAAATTGTACATCGGATACGCGGACGGATTCGCCTCGAGCGCCGCGATCTGCTGGCGCACGAAACTGTTGGCGTTCGTCAAACCGTCGTCGCCAACGTATTTATTCCACGAGAACGTGATATTGTAACTACCCTTCTTGATGTCGCTCACGCCGTCGTAGGCTTTCGTGAACGTGCAATGGTCGATCCAGATATCGTAGACGACGCCACTGTTACCGAGATCGACGAAGTCCCAATCGTTCTTGTCGTAATCGCCTTTTGAGGCTTCGTCCCACTCCCACATTTCGTCGAAGCGCAGATTGCGCAGAATCACGTTGTTGCTCGATTTGATGTTCAATGTGGCGTGGCGGATCGTCGCGCCGTTGGCAGAAAAGATCGTGAGGTTTGCCTTCTCCTGGATGTCGATGAGCGAGACGCCAGTCGTGATCAGACGCGGGTGCAGCTTTGGCGTCGCGTGCGCTCTGAAAATGCCGATCGCACGGACGGCGGCATCGACCTCATTATAGCCGAGGTCGAGGTCAGCAGTGATTTCGATGACTTTTACTGCGCCGGTTTTATCGGCGAGCGCCGTAATGAACTCGAGCGGCGTCGCCACTTTGCGATAACCAGCATCCGTCTCGGGAATCACACCGCCGCCCGTCGTCGACTGAGCGAAGCCCGCGAGATTGTACGCTGAATTCGGCAGTCCGGCCGCGACCCCGAGCGTTGCCGGGTTGCTGGTTACCGAATCGAGACTATTCGTGATCGTGACCGTGTAGCTGCCGATATCGGCAGGCTGCGCGTTTGTCAGCGAGAGCGTTGCCGCAGTCGCGCCAACGATGTCGGTTCCGTCTTTGTGCCACTGATACGTGAACGGCGCGGTGCCGTTGACCACAACCGTGAACGTCGCGGTGCCGCCAATGGTCGCAAATTGAGAACTCGGCTGCGTCGTAATAATCGGCCCGGATGGCAATGGATCGACCGTGAGCACCGCGGCCGCGCTCGTCGCGAACCCCGCGGCGTTCGTTATCGTGACGGTGTAGCTCGCCGCATCAGTCGACTGGACGTTGGACAACGACAAAGTCGTCGCGGTCGCACCGACGATCGCGACGGTATTTTTCTTCCACTGATAGCTGAGCGGCGCCGTGCCGGTCGCAGTCACACCAAACGTCACGTCGCCACCCACGCTGACCGTTTGCGAAGCGGGCGGCACGATGATCGATGGCGGAGTGATGACGGAAAGCGCAGCCGTGTTGCTCGTGACGGGACCGGCGGCGTTGCTGACGACGACGGCGTAACTTCCTGCGTCCGTCGCCTGCACGTTGCTTAACGAAAGCGTTCCGTTCGTGGCACCGACGATGTCTTCACCGTCTTTCTGCCACTGGTAGGTGAACGGCGAGGTGCCGCTCACAGCGACCGAGAAGCTGGCATTGCCGCCGAGATTCACGGTTTGAGAAACGGGCGACGTGACGATCGTCGGCGCCACCGCGACAGTATCGACGCCGAGAATCGCAGGCGTGCTCGTCACTGAGTCGGCCGAATTGCTAACGACAACGGTGTAGCTGCCGGCATCTCCACTCTGGAGGTTGGTTAACGACAACGTAGCGGCGTTCGCGCCAATCACATTAGCGCCGTCCTTTTTCCATTGATAGCTCAGCGGCGCCCCGCCCATCGCAGCGACCGTGAAATCGACATTGCTGCCGACGAGAACGGAAATGGAAACCGGCTGCGTCGTGATCGAGGGTGGTGTGATGGGGGCGTCGCCACTCAGCGTAACCCGGGCGCGCTGAATCGTCATCGTACCGGACGGAAACTCTGCGGTCTGAAAATAAAGCGCGACCGTATCGAACGTGGTCACCAGCGTGCTCGAATCGGTGCCCACTACACTCTGCAACGTGGTGACGCCGTCGGCGGTTTTCAGCGTGTAGCTCAACGCAACCGTGGCGCCATTATTGGTGATCACCAGGCTCGCGACATACGCAGTGTTGGCGGAACCCGCGGTGGTGGTACCCGAGCCGGTTGCGAGCGTCGACCAATCACCGGAGGTCGACATCAACGCCGTCGACGGCGTGGCCGTGGCATTGCGCTGCCGCAAGGTGAGTGCCGAACCGCTCGTACTCCCAAGACCGGACGTCTTTACGCCATATCCGTCGTAGGCGGTAAACGCGGCGTTGCTCGTGCCGGAGAAGTCCCCGGTTAAGCGAGTGCCTCCGGAGTTGAACAGCGCCAGATTGAAGCCATTCGACACCGACGCCGGAGCCACATCCGAGGTGAAAAAAAATTCGAGCGTTAACGTTTGGCCCGTCGTGAGCGATGTCGGTGAACCCGCGGCGGTGAAATAGCCGACCACCAAACGACTGGCGGCGTTGTTGAGTTGAAGACCGCTGACGCTCGCCGTCGTCGTCAGAGTGCTTCCCGTGTTCACATACCACGCGATCGACGCGGGTGGAGTTTGCCCGGTGCGATTGCCGTCGGCGAAAGTGTCATCGATCACCGTCGACGAAAAGGCTGTCGCAGAAAACGCGCACAGCAGAGCCAAAAAAGAGCACAAGCGAGGGGAGATCATGGGGAGGGGTAAGACCAGTGGCCAGGTCGGCGACCAAAGGGGTTGAGCAGAAGACCGGAAGCCCTCGAGGGGGCGCAGGAGAGGAAAAATATCCGTGTTGGAACAACGAATACGCTGGAAACTAAGAGGGGCACACGAGCAGGCGATGGATAAAAGCCGCCAACGCGCGTTGGGTGAACTGGGGGTGCGGCTGTTGTGTCGTTTCGCGAAACCGCCGCAAAGCGCGCGTTGGTCTCGTTGTTGACCACTCCGTTTTTTCCGCCCGAAAAAGTTCGTGCTCGCGGCTCGCTGAATGACGTCAACGTCAGCGACTAAGACGACCGCGGCTGTCGCCCGACGACGGTTTAAAAAAACATTGCCGTGGCTACGGCCACGGCTTTGCCAAAAGCACGCTCGTGATCCCAGCCCATGAATTCTCTACGCTCCGGCCACGTTCGTTCCATTTAGAGTGACCCCAGGATCGCCATCATAGGTCGGGCGAGGTCTCCGACCCGCCATCATAGACAGACCCATTGTCTCGCGAAGGAATCGAAGGAAACGAAGTAGGAGTTTGTCGGACTTTGGATCGATACTCCTCTGAGTGGCAGGACGTGACTTTCCAAGCGACCGCTTCCTCCCAACAAACTCCTAAGCGGTTCTGCTGGCCAGCAGAATGCCTGGCAAAGCCTCGGTTTCCAGTCTTCCGTGCAGCGCGTAGCGCTGCCTTAGCAGCCTGTTGGGAAGGAACCGTCGCCGGCGGAACCACATTTTTTATCAGAGTGGGGCGTTCAATCGAAAAGTCCGACAGGCTGCTTGCCTGAGCCCCCTTGACCATCGGCGCATCTCTTACATCGTTGGTTTCATGACGCTACTCGCGATCAAGCATCAGATGAAACAGCTAAAGCCGCGTGAGCTGAAAGAGCTGCATTCTTATCTGATTCGGCTTCGCCATAGCACCCCTGAGTGGAAGCGAGCCACAGCAAAAAAGATTCGTGCTGTGCAAGCGGGACGCTTCGTGACCGCAGAAGCTCTCGAAGAGCGCATTGCTCGTGAGTGAGGTCGCGCGCTTTCGCGTCGTTTTCGAAGAAGAGGCGAGCGAGTTCATCTTTGCTCAGGCGAAACGAAAAAGAAGGAAGCTCGCGGATATCGCATATGCGATCGCCGCGAACCCATTTGCGGACCCTGACTATGTGTTGCCCGACGCTGACGAGCGACCAATTGCCCACGTCGCTACCGAAGGATACGTGATCAGTTATTGGGTCGATGCGCCGGTCAAGCGGGTGGTTATTGTCGAAATCGAGCGTGAAGAATAGCCTCTTACACAGGTAGGGCGAACCGTCCCGGTGAGCCGTTCTCACAATTGCCGGGCTCGACGTTTAACACCGGCGCTCGAACCTGAATCCGACCGAAGATTTAACCACTGACGCACACTGATTATCACTGATCCGGAAAACTATGATCGGAAATCGGACCGGGCGGCACTCATCCGTCGGGCGAGACACGAAACTCTATAGCTCCGACTCGATCCGTGTTCATCAGTGTAAATCAGCGGTTCAACTGCTGTTCTTCGGCCAAATAGATCTACGCAGTTTCGGTTTATCGATAATTGCATAGAGCAGAAAACCCCTACAGCTTCCCCGCCGTGTCCGTCAATTCAGGGCAACCTCAGAGTTGAAGCCAATCACACTGTTGGGCGAAAAAACCTTTTCCTTTATGTTATTCCGCAAAAAAGAAGACCGGAAGCCGGAGCTTCCCCAGAAAGAGCGCGAAGCGATTGTCGATCTGCTTCATTTGTGCCTCTACGCCGATTCCCACATCGCGCTAAAAGAAGGCGAGTTCATGTCCGATGTTGTCGACGTCATCGGCTGGGAGACGAAGAGTTCATTCGGCAGCTACGAAGGAAGGTCGGTTTCAAGCGCTCGAGCAGCAAAGGAAAGCCCCGAGACCAAAAAAGAGTTTCTGTCGTTTGCGGCAACCCGGCTTCAATCGAAAGAATCGCGCGCGTTGGCGATCGATCTCTGCAAGCAGCTTTTCGCTGCTGATGGTTCCACCGCCGAAAAGGAATCCGCGCTTCTCGGCGAAATTCGCGTTGCGTTGAATTGAAGGACGGACTGCGAACGGATGAAGTCGGTCGCGGCGTTCAACGGGGCTGCTGCGGGATGAAACTGCCGTCGATAGAAACGAACCGCTTGCACCTACCCGGCACCTGCGTACATCTAGAGCATGATTCCCGCGCAAGTGAGTGAAAGCGCGCTCTCTCTCCCCGAGCAGGATCGTCTGGCCCTTGCTCGCCTTTTGATTGAGAGCGTCTCGTCGGAGCGGCGGGTCGTTGAACTAATAGAGCAAGGGGTGCAGCGCATGGAAGACGTGGTTCTCGGTCGGGTTGTTCCTTTATCCGAAGAGGAGTTCCGCGCGGCGCTCCGATGAGAGTTGCGGAAAGGGCTACTCACCGCACCCGCACGTTCACGATCACCGACAGTCCGAGCCGCAGTCGGTCGCCGAGTTCGTGGCGGCTGGCATCGTCGAGGGTGATTTTTACCGGGACGCGTTGGATGACTTTGTTGAAATTGCCCGTCGCGTTATCGGGCGGCAGCAGAGCGAACTGCGCGCCGCTCGCAGGTGCGATGCTATCGATTTTGCCATGCAGGACGTGACCGGGAAGAGCGTCGACTTCGAGTTCGACGTCCTGGCTGGCGTGCATGCGGGCGAGCTGAGTTTCCTTAAAGTTGGCGACGATCCATGCGTCCGACGCCACGAGCGAGAAAAGTGTCTGGCCGGCGACGACACGATTACCGACCTCGACTGATTTGTTGCCAACCCGTCCGTCGGCCGGAGCCGTGAGCGTCGTGTAACCCAGCTGCCGCTCGGCGTCGCGGACGGCGGCCTCAGCCACAGCGATGTTGGCGGTCGCGGCGGCGACTTGCGCGCGGGCCGAGGTCTGAGCGGCCTGCGCGGAACCAATGCTGGCTCGCGCGGCAGTGACGTTGGCTTGATTGGCGGCGTGCGCGGCTTCGGCGGCGTGAAACGCGCCGCGAGCATTGTCGAGATCGGCGTCCGTGATCACTCCTCCTTTCGCGAAGAGCTGCTCGCTGCGCGTGAGCGCGAGGCGGGCGAGATCGAGTTGCGCGGCGGTTTGCGCGAGCTGCGCTTCGGCCTGCTTCACGCGAGCCTCGGTTTCGGCGACCTGCGCATCGGCTTGCGCGGAGGCAGCGTGCGTTTCGTTGGCCTGAGCGCGGGCTTGCTCGAGGGCGGCCTGTGCTTTCTGGACAGCGAGTTCAAATTGTCGCGGATCAAGGCGGACAAGAATGTCGCTAGCGCGAACCGCCTGGTTGTCGGTGACGAGGATTTCTTTCACCTGCGCGTCGAGTTGCGGACTGATCTGATGCAGGTGCCCGGTCAGGTAGGCGTCATCCGTTTTCTCATACCGATACGCGTGAAGTGCGAGTTGGCTGAGCCAGCCGAGAAGAGCGACCCCGGCGACGACACCGAGCACGAGTTTCCAACAGGCAGTGCGAGGCGGAGTCGCGGGGCGAATGGCATCGGGGCGCGAATGAGTGGGCGCGGCGACCGCAGGTGCGGGCGCTGAGGGAGCATCGAGAGTCGTTTCCATGGTGGTTTATTTTTTGAAAATTTTGAAATTGAATCAGTGCGCGGCAGCGACGGCGTCGAGTTTGCCGCCCTTACCGAGGAGGAACAGCAGCGGGAGCGTCACGATGAACGCGGCGGCGACATAGAAGAAGACGTCCGCGAACGAGAGGAGGAGCGCCTGACCGTTGATGATCTGATCGATCGTGTGCAGCGCCAGATGATGAACCGCGACTGGATCGGCGCTGTGCCGGCTGAACGCTCCATTGAGCAACTGAAGACGCGTGTTGGTTTCAGAACTGCTGGAAGTGATGCGTTCGACGAGCGTGGCTCGGTGAACCGCTTCGCGATGCGCGAGGAGGGTAGTGATCGCGGCGATACCGATGCTGCTGCCCATCTGGCGAGTCAGATTGTAGAAGCCGGAACCCGCGGCGACGGCACTCTTCGGCAGTGAACCGAGCGTCGCGAGACTGAGCGGCAGGAACATCATCACGCTGCCGAAACCGCGCAGAACGAGCGGCCAAAAGAGCGTGGTGGTGCTGGTATCCGGATTGATTTGGGAAAGCAGAACGGCGGTGCCCGCAGTGGCCAGTGCGCCGCAAGCGATCAGAAGGCGTGGGTCAATTTTGCCCGAGAGCTTGCCCATCGCGACCATCATGCAGGCCGATGCGAACGCACCGGGCATGAGCAGAAAGCCACTTTGCGTTGCGGTGAAGTGCAGGTAATCCTGCACGAAAATCGGCACGGCGAACATCACGCCATAAAGGCCCATGCCGAGGACGAGCGAGTAAGCACTCCCCGCCGCGAGTGACCGATGCTTGAGCACGCGGAGATCAACCGCGGGATGTTCGATCGAGAGTTCGTGCCAGATGAACAGCGCGGTGCCGACCACAGCGCCGACCGCCATGGTGATGATGAAGCGCGAGCTGAACCAATCCTCTTGCTGCCCTTCCTCGAGCATCGTTTGGAAACAGGCGAGCCCGACCGTGAGCAAGCCGATGCCAAGCCAGTCAACGCGAGTGTTGCCAATCCAGCTCTTCACGTCGCGGGGGAGAAACACGATCGTCATCAGCACCGCGAGAATGCCGACCGGGAGATTAATGAAAAAGATCCAGCGCCAGCCGAGCGTATCAGTTAAGTAACCACCCAGCACGGGACCAAACGCGGGGCCTGCGATGACCCCGATCCCGAAGAGTGCCTGGGCCGCGGGCTGCTCTTTTTTTGAAAACGTTTCAAAGAGGAGCGATTGCGCTTTTGCGAGTAAGCCGCCACCGCAGAGTCCCTGAAGGATGCGGGCGAGGATGAGCATCGTCAGATTGGTCGAAAGACCGCAGAGAACAGACGCCGCGGTGAAGCCGGCGAGCGACAGAAGCAGATACTGTTTACGGCCGAAGCGGTCGCTGAGCCACGCGGTGAGCGGGATCATGACAACGTTGGCGCACGCATAGCCGGTGGAAATCCAACCGACCTCGGAGAGCGTTGCGCCGAGATTTCCCTGAATGTCCGGCATCGCGACATTCACGATACTCGTGTCGATGATTTCCAAAATCGCGCCAAGTGAGGCGGTGATGGCGATGACCCATTTGAGGACGCCGCGGTCGGCCAGGCGCGCAGCGAGCGGCGAGAGGAGACGGCGATCCGAGCCGTAAAGACCGTGAAGCTCCGCACTCATTCCCGGCCGTGATCGGTGGCCACGCCATCGAGGAACATGGCAACGGCGGTCTCGAGATAAGTTGCGGCGGAATAATCGATCTTGAGGTGCGGGATGGATCGACGAAGAACGCCGGTGAAGATTGTGCCGAGCAGCAGTTCGGCAAGCAGATCGGGGCGCTGGTCTCGCCGGATCTTTCCGGCGCGCTGAGCGGTTTCGATCCGGCTGATCACTGCTTCCTTCAGCGGAAGAAAGACGGCGCGAAAGACCTGCTTCTCATGGGGCTCGGTCAGGTGGAGATGCATTTCGCCGAGCATGGTACGCACCAGCGGCCAGTTGGCGCGCAGCACCGCGTCATAGGAACGAGTCAGGGCGGCGAGATCGGCGCGGAGATCATCCGTCTGAGCAGGAACGGCGACCGTGCTGGCCGCGCACTTGGCGCCGAAATTTTCCCCAACAACCGCCGAAAGCAGACGATCCTTCGTCTTAAAATGCCGGAAGAGCGTGACTTCGTTGACACCGGCTTCCTGCGCGATGGCGCGTGTGGTGGCGCCGGTCAGACCGTCCCGAGCGAACACCCGGGCCGCGGCGTCGAGCAGACGCTGGCGGCTGCTGGGCGGACGAGATGGCGATTTGACTTTCATGCAAGTAACTACTTGCACGCTTTCGTTTGTCGCAAGTTTTTTTTGCGGCCGGCCTCGCCTCCGGGGCGGAAGGCCTTTTGCAAAGGGAGAGAAAACCAGGCTCGTCGTAGCGCAGGCGTCCCTGCCTGCTGAATTCGAGCCGGACAGGCAGGGACGCCTGCTGCTACTCCACGCACCCAGGTACGGGTAAACCTATCAACCGAGATTTATACGCGCAGTAGACAGCGACCTCGGCCTTGACCCAACTCGCCACGTTCGCCACCAACGTTTCCGTGCGCTTCCCCGGTCCGCGAGGTCGCACTCTTATGTTGAGAGACTTTTCCAGCTTTCTTCCCGCCGGTGTGTCGCCTGCTTTTGCGGTCGTTGCGCAAATTTTTTGGGTGCTTCAGATCGCATTGGCCATTCACGTCTATCGTACGGGCAGACCCTATTGGTGGCTGTGGTTGCTCTTCTCGGCACCGATCATTGGTGGCGTGGCGTACCTTCTCATCGAAGTGATGCCTGACGTGCGCAGTCCCCGCGGATTATTTTACGGACTCAAACCTCGCAAGTGGCGCATCGCGGATTTGCGACGTGAGCTCGATGAAAGTGAAACCATCGACAATCGCCTGAGCCTCGCCGAGGAGCTGTTTGACGGTGGCGACGTTCAAGGCGCCCATGATGTCGCGGTCGAGTGTCTCCGCGGCGTGTTCAAGAATGATCCGCGAACGCTCGTTGATGTTGCGCGGTACAAATATGCCTTGGGCAGTTTCGCCGATGGCCTCTCATTGTTGGACAAAGTGGATACGCAGCGAGATCGAATGCTCGCTTTGGAAGTCGCGCGACTGCGCGGCGATTGCTTATGCGGACTCAAGCAGTTCGCAGAAGCAGAGACCGCATATGAGAGTATCGTTGGCCGCTATATCGGCGAGGCGCCACGCTTCGGATTAGCAGCGGTGTATGAGAACACGGGCCGCGTCGATGAGGCCATTGCGACGTGGACCGATATTCGCCATCGGTTTCGCCGCGCCAGCTCCGCCTGGCGGCGCTCGGAAAAGAAATGGTACAAGTTGGCCACGTCGAAGCTAGAGGCGCGGAAGAGCTAACTCTTAAATATTCGGTATCGCAGCAGCCGACACAGAAGTGCACGAACGATCATTCTTTCGTCATGTCATCTGTCATCCAGTTACTCATTGCCGAGTCTCCCGCGTCCTCCATGGCCAACGCATCTGAAGTGCGCGCGGTCCCGGGCCATGGGCTCGAAGGCGATCGCTACTTCACCGGCGTCGGCACGTTTTCTCCGCATCCGCAGAAACCCGATTTCGAGATCACGTTCATCGAAAAAGAAAAGATCGATGCGTTCGTCCAGAAATCCGGGCTGCCCTTCACCGCGGCACACGCAAGGCGCAACATCGTGACCGAAGGCGTGGACTTGAACGCACTCGTCGGAAGAGAATTTCAGGTTGGCGAGGTACGCATTCGCGGCATTCGTTTATGTGAGCCCTGCAACTACCTCGCGAAAACGAGTTTCCCCGAAACGCTGAAGGGGCTGGTTCATCAGGGCGGATTGCGAGCGCAGATATTGTCCGAAGGGCACATCCGTTTGGGCGATACGATTAGCGTCGAATAAAAAAACGCGGCACGGCGGGACGTACGCCAGAGGCGCATAAACCTCGCCCTACCTACCTCACGACGAGCGCTTCAGGTGACAACCGTACGCGTTAACGCAGGATTTTTCTTCACTTCCCGCGCTCGCGATCCGTTGAGAGAGGTACGTAGAAACATTTCAGGACTCGTGATCCTACTCTTGCTCGCGGTCGTGTTCCCGCTCGTTCTCTCACCTTCCGAAGGCGACGTGCGAGTGGATAAAAAAGATTACGAGCACGAGTAGGATCACGAGTCCGGCAAAAGCTAAATGGGGAGGAGATTCGCAGTCTTGCCACGGTTTCCGTCCTCCGGGAAACTTCACCCCGCCATGTCTCTCGTCTCACCCACCGCCTCTGCCGTTGACCCTCTCGCGGGGTACGCTGGTCGGCCAGGTCGCTACGACGAATGCCGCGCGCCTGATGGCTCGCTCCGTCCGCATTGGGCGGAATTTTTTCGGCTCCTCGGGCCGGATCCGATGGCCGATTTGCGGCACGCCGCAGACGCCTGCGCGCGGGCCGTCATCGAGCAGGACGTCAGCATGAACATTTACTCCGGCGAGCGTTCCGGAGCCCAACCGTGGCCGCTCGATGCGGTTCCCCAACTCGTCAGCGCCGCAGACTGGGCCGTCCTTTCCGCCGGGCTGCGTCAACGCGCGCATCTCTACAATTACCTGCTCTGCGATTTGTACGGTCCGCAAAAACTGCTCCGCAGCGGCGCGATTCCCGCCGTCCTCGCGATGGCAAATCCGCGCTTCCTGCGTCCGTGCGTCGGATTGGGAAAACGCGCCGGCGTCTTTCTCCACACGTACGCTGTGGACATTGCGCGCTCGCCCGATGGCCAGTGGTGGGTTCTGCAGGACCGGCTCGATTCTCCCTCCGGCCTCGGCTACTCGCTCCAAAATCGGATGATCGCCCGCCGCGTATTGCCCCAGGTGTTTCACCGCGCGCCCGTGCACCGGTTGTACGAATTCTTCCGCGACTTCCGCGTTTCCGTTCAGGAATTGACGGCCGCGCACGGTCGCGAAGATCCACGCGTCGTGTTCCTCACACCCGGTCCGGCGAACGAAACCTATTTCGAGCAGGCTTATCTCGCGCGCTATCTCGGTTACCCGCTGGTCGAGGGCGCTGATCTCACCACGCGCGACCGTCAGGTTTTTCTCCGGACGGTCGGTGGACTGAAACGCGTGGATGCGATCGTCCGCCGCGTGGACTCCGCGTTCTGCGATCCGCTCGAAC
>CBRAFL010000144.1:0-13221 GCA_967755055.1 uncultured bacterium | reverse complement strand
CGACCTTCACCGTCCAGCCATCGAGATCCTTGCCGTTGAAGAGAGAAATCCAGCCCTCCTTCGGAGGTGTATTATCAACCGATGCGAGAGCTGAAGTGAAAGCGAGCGTAGCGAGTGCGGACGCAAGAAGACGAAAACGAGAGCGGAAAGTATTCATGGGGCGGATAGAATTCAGGATGCGACCAGACGACTGATTGACAAGCAGCGGACCACGCCGATACGGCCATCGTGAAAGATTAAGTGAAAGGTGGATTCGATGTCCAAATCGGGCTGAAGGACGTTCGTTTTTCAAGCCAACCCGACGAGATCCTGACGAGTCTGAGTAAACCATCGGCTCGACCTCGCCCAGTCACCGGTCAGCCGGCTGCCATTTTCTCGACGGCCAGTGCAGCGGCGGTCGTGCGGTTTTCGACGCCCAGCTTTTGAAAAATCCGCTCGATGTGTTTTTTCACTGTTGTGAGTTGGATTCCGAGCAGAACACAGATGTCCGAATTCGCTTTCCCCTGCGCTAGCCAGAACAGGACGTCGGCTTCACGTTCCGTTAACCCCAAAGCCACCAAAAGCGCCGGTGACGGCTCTCGTTTCGGCTTCGCAGCTGGCGAAATTTGTTCCTGACGACTCAATCGTGTGCGAATGACGCGAAGCAGCTCGTCGACTTGAACGGGTTTAATCAGGTAGTCGTCGGCTCCGAGATTCATCCCGGCCCGAAAATCGCCCTTTTCGCCTCGGGCGGTCAGGAAAACCAGCGGGATTCGCGCGATGCTTGGATCAGCGCGCAACTCGCGCAGCACTCCATGTCCATCGCGGTTCGGCATGGTGACATCGCAAAAAATAAGATCCGGCTGATGTTCCCGCGCGGCAGCGAGGCCCTCATTTCCGTCGCGGGCCTCGATCACGTAAAAGCCCTCCATTTTGAGGATGGTCACCAGATTGTGACGCATGGCCGTTTCATCTTCCACGACGAGAATGCGCACTTGTTTCATGAGGAGGGTTCTTTGGTTAAATGTTGAGGAAGGCGGACCGTCACGCACGTACCCCGTCCGACTTCGCTCTGGAGCGAGATATTCCCACCGTGCAGATCCACGCACCGCTTCACGATCGCCAGGCCAAGACCGGAGCCGGAGATCGTTCCGACATTCGACGCGCGTTGAAAAAACTGGAAGAGCTTGGGGATATCCGGTTCTGGAATACCGATGCCGTGGTCGGTGATTTTGAACTCAAGCTCGTCGCTGCGCCGTCGCACGCGGACGTGAACTTCCGTATCGAGCGTCGAGTACTTCAGCGCATTGCTCAAAAGATTCGTGATGACGTGCGAGATTAATCGTTGATCGAGAACTGCGCGCTGCGATTGTCGGTCGAGTTTGAGTTCGATCGACCGCTCGGCGCCTAGTGCTTTCACGACCTCGCTCGATAGTTTATCCAGAACGGACTTCAGGTCGACGGGTCTCAATTCCAGCGAAACTCGGCCCGCTTCGGCTTTGCCGAGGAAGAGCACGTCTTCCACCAAGGCGGCAAGTCGGCGCGTGCCACGACCGATTTCCGCCAGGTGCGCGGCGCGCTCGTCCGCGGAGAGTCGATGAAAATAGCGCTCCAGAATTTCCACCGAAGACATGATGATACCGAGTGGGGTTCGGTACTCGTGCGTCACCATGTTCATGAATTCCGTGCGCAGCTGAACCAGCTCCCGTTCACGCTCGAGGTTGGCCACGAGCTCGCGTTCCGCGGTTTTGAGAGCGGTTACGTCGTACGCGACGACGTTGATTTTTCGATGTCCGGTCTCCGGGCTGCGACTGTTCTCGCCGGTGCTTCGGATCCAACGCAGCGAACCGTCTGGCAGCACTACGCGCGTGTCTTCGATGGTCCAGCCGCGTCCGGACTTGGCCTTCGTGACAAGTTCGCGCACGTGTGACAGATCGTCGGCGTGAACGCGCCCGAGTGATTGCTCGAAGCTGGGTGCACCGCGAACGGGATCAAACCCGAGCAGGCGGCAAAGCTCCGCCGAACAAACGCGCTCACCCGTATCCAGATCGATTTCCGCGTCACCGAAATTGGCGACGGCTTGCGCGCGTTCGAATCGACCGCGCGCGACCTCGAGCGCCTTGACCGTTGACTGGAGATCCGCGGTACGTGTGGCCACGGCATTTTCGACGAATTCCTGGCGGGGATTCCGTTCGGAGAGAAGAAAGGTGAAGCGTGGCTTCCCCGCGTACGTCGTTTTCGAATACGTCCATCTACAGTGGAAGCTTTCGCCGGTGACGCGAACGGCCACCATCGGGTCGATCGCTGCGACGAGTTTCTCGAATGCCCCTGTCCGAACTGACTTTGATTCGCCGGTGGCAGAGCGAAGAAAACTCGAGATGTTTCGATCACGTGCGTCGATGGCACTGCATTCAAAAAGAACTTCGGCCGCGGGATTAAATTCCAGGATCCGGCCTTGTTGGTCCGTGGTGATGATAGCATCCGACGCCGAGCGCGTGAGTTCGGCCAGAAGGCCCTGAAGCTCGGTCGATGTGGCGGAAGCGGCTGAATTTAAATTATCTCCGCGAGGAGATCTCATAAATTGTTAAATATTGAACGTTTGCGTTGAATCAAGCCCGGGAAGGGGCCGTTTGGCCCCTAGCGCGCGTGAGAAATTTCTGGCACCCTAACGCATGCTCAAACCTGTACGGTGGATGACGTCTAAGGAAGCTGGATTGATCCGCGCCTCTTTCGTCAAAGCCACTGCGAAGCCAGGGAATATTAGCGATCTGTTTTACCATCGGCTTTTTGCGTTGGATCCGTCGGTTCGCGGGCTTTTCCATGGCGACATGCGTGAACAGGGACGGAAGCTCACCAGCACGCTGGCCTTCATCGTCGATAGCATCGACCGACTCGAACAGCTCCTGCCAACGGTTCGTGAACTCGGTGCGCGCCATGCCAACTATGGTGTCAAAAGCCACCACTATGCGACAGTCGGTGAGGCGCTCCTGTGGGCGCTTGGGCAGGCCGTGGGCCGAACATTTACGAAGGCGACCCGTGCCGCGTGGGGTAAAGCGTATACGGGCCTTGCCGACGCCATGATCGACGCTTCCAAGAACCGCTGAGAAGCCTGCGGTTCCATTGCTTCGATTGACCCGGCGGATGAAATCAGTCCAAGTTTGTCACCATGAGTTCGAGCCCCGCGGAGATTCTGATTTTGGGCGGAGGGTTCGGCGGCATCGCGACCGCTAACGCGCTGCGGCGGCTTTTACCCGCGGAGCACGCAATCACCGTTGTCGACCAGTATCCACGATTCCACGTCGGAGCTGGAAAACCCTGGGTGATGCTCGGCGAACGGACGAGTGCCGAGATCTCCGCGGAGCGCGCAGTCCTCCTCGAACCGGGTGTCGAGTTTCTGCAGTCAGAGATTTTGCAACTGGATTTGCCGGGTCGTTCGGTAGTCACGGCGGCAGGCCCTCGTCGATGGGACTTTCTTGTGATCGCGCTCGGAACCGTTCTGAAACAGGACAGCGTGCCCGGTCTTTCGACTGCGCACACGTTCTACACGGTGGAAGGCGCGGAAAAACTCCGGCCGGTCCTCGCGAATTTTACGGCGGGAGAAATCGTGCTCCTGATTCCGAAGGCACCTTACAAGTGTCCCGCCGCGCCGTATGAGACCGCGCTACTGTTACAGCATTTTTTTGCGGAGCGCGGTCGGGGCGCGACGGTCCGCCTGAGCGTTTATACGATTGAAGGAGCACCGATGGCGACTGCGGGCCCCGAGATGAGCGCCTTTGTTCGCGAGGAACTGTCGTCGCGCGGCATCGGCTTTTTTCCACAAAAATCCGTCACGCGGGCTGATGATCAGGCGCACCGGGTTGAGTTCGTCGACGGAACGGCCGTCGCGTATGATCTGTTAATCTGTGTGCCGCCGCACGAGGCTCCCGCGGTGGTCCGAGCGGCGCAATTGTTGGGTCCATCGGGCTGGATTCCGGTCGATCCGCAGACGATGGAGGTGAAGTCGATTGCGAGCGCGGGACGGCTGTTTGCCATTGGCGACGTGACCACTGTTCCGTTGCCGGGGCGGTTCAAACCGGAAGTTGGTTTAGTACTGCCCAAAGCTGGCACGATGGCCGAGGTGCAAGGCGAAGTCGTTGCGCAGCGGATCGCCGCTGTGGTCGAGGGCCGGGCACCCACCGCTATTTTTGAAGGGAAAGGTTTTTGCTATCTTGAAACCGGTGGCGGCAAAGCCGTGAAAGGTGAGGGAGCGTTTTTCGCGTTACCTCATCCCGCGATGAACAGGCAGCCGCCGAGCGATGGGCAATTTGCCGACAAGCTCGCTTGGGTTGCGCAGCATCTGGCACCGCGGCGTTAGACCAGTCCTTTAATTTTGGGTGAGGTTGCGGGGAGCGAGCGGAACTGAAAAGCGCGGCCCGCATCCAAGCGACAGGTTACCCGAAAGTGGCGATCATATGCACAACGACGAACAAGCCATTCGCGACCTCGTGGACCAGTGGATGGCTGCCTCCAAAGTGGGCGACGTCGCAACTGTTCTCCGGCTGATGACCGACGACGCGCTTTTCATGGTGCCGGGCCAGGCGCCTTTCGGGAAAGAGACGTTCGCGGAGAACAGCCGAAAAATGAAAGACGTCCGCGTCGACGGAACGAGCGAGATTCAAGAAATTAAAGTTCTGGGCGATTGGGCCTGGATGCGAAATCGGCTCCAGATCACGATCACGCCGCCCGGAGGGAAATCCGCGGTCCATTCGGGTTACACGCTGACGGTTTTGCGCAAGCAGACCGGCGGTGCATGGGCGATCGCGCGTGACGCGAATTTACTGACGTCGCAAAAGTCGAATTGACGGGCTCTCGACAAAATATCCGCGCAGGGTGTCCGAATAGGACGATTCCGTTCGTTGAGTCATTGCACGGATCGAACGCAATCTCGCGGCCGATCGAGTGTGTTATCCATCCCATGAAAACATCCACGATTTCTTCTCCTCAATCGAAAGCCGCAGTGAAACCTGTGCCGGACGGCATGCACACCGTGACGCCTTACCTCGTTTGCGCCGGCGCCTCTGACGCAATCGCGTTTTACAAAAAAGCCTTTGGCGCCACCGAGGTGATGCGTGTGCCAACTCCCCACGGCAAGTTGTTGCACGCGTCGATCAAGATCGGCGATTCCGTGATTATGCTGAACGACGAATTTCCCGAAATGGGCGCGGTCGGACCGAAGGCACGCGGAGGTTCTTCGGTGACGATTCATCTTTTTGTCGATGACGCTGACGCGACGTTCGCGCGGGCTGTCAAGGCCGGTGCGACCGTGAAGATGCCACTCGCCGATATGTTCTGGGGCGATCGCTACGGACTCGTCGAAGATCCGTTCGGTCACAGCTGGTCAATCGCCACGCATCTTCGCGACATGACTCACGAAGAGATTAAAGCAGCAGCCGAGGCCGCGTGCGGGTGAGTTAAGAAACAGTTTGTTCACGCTGGAATTCTTCTGAAACGAAGCTCTTGGCGTCGCGCGTTGCCGCGGCATGATGTTCGTTGATGCCTGATTGGTTCTACCGAACGGCCGCCCAACGCGCTCTCTTTTGTTTTCCAGATGAGATGGGTCGCGCGATCGCGTTGGGCGTGATCGGTCAGCTCGGTCGGAGTGCGGCGGGCCGTGCACTGATCGAGTTCATGGGACACATGAAATGTGAACCGAATCTCGCGGTTCGCCTCGGAGGCGTAAACTTTGCGTCACCGGTTGGACTCGGCTGGAGGGTGGATCCTGAGCGGCGTGCCACGCGTGGACTGTCCTGCTTCGGCGTCGGCTGTATCGAAATTTGCGATGCACCTCGTCACGTGACGCGTCGCCCGACCGGCAGTGAGCTTCGCGATGGCGACTTGGCCGACGTCATTTCAGGTGCGGTCGATACAGCGGATTCGGTTCCGGTGCTCCGACGCTGCGTCGACGTAAATGGGCGCGAAAGCGTGCGCCTCCCGAATGGCGTGGCGTGGCCGGTTGTCGCTTGGAATGACGACGCGACTGGAATCGACGATAGTGCCAACGGCGTCGTTCTGCAGGCAGGCACTCGGCTGCTGGGCGGAGGTTGGGCGGTGTCTGCTTCAATGCCCGCGCAGCTTTTGGATTCTGTTCGGGCGTGGCGAAAAAGACTTCCGGCCGACGCGACGCTGATCGTTGCCGGTGGCGTGGGCGGACCGGGAGACGCGACGGCGCTAATCGATGCTGGAGCTAATCTGGTGTTGATTGACGCGGGTTTGGTTTTTCACGGGCCGGGGCTGGTGAAGCGTTGCAACGAAGTGCTCTCCCAACGCTCGACGCCTGGCGCCGAGCCGCACCGCGAAGTGGGACTGTTCCGACGCGCGTGGTTTTGGACCGCGGCGTTAGGTGCCGCCATGGTACTCGGCGGCGGGTTAACTCTCGCGCTGGCTTTAACGCGGGTACTGTTGCCGTACGATGAGCATTACCTCGGTTTAACCTCGGACGCGCTACGTCGAACCTCGCCGCGGCTATTCGCGTTCATGGCGCACGATCGGGGCACGCTTGCGGGAACGATGCTCGGCCTTGGCTGGTTTTATATCGTGCTCGCGTGGCAAGGCGTGCGCCGCGATCGGCATGGAACGACGACGGCGGTGATCGCGTCGGCGTGTGCAGGCTTCGCCAGTTTTTTTGCATTCTTTGGCTTCGGTTATTTCGACACGTTGCACGCGTTTGTCGCCGCGTTATTATTTCAACTCACAGTGCAGATCATGGTGGGCGAGCAGGGTGGAGCACCGGAGCTCCGCACGATCGTGGACGAGGAGGATGCGCACTGGCGGCGCGCACAATGGGCTCAGCTGATGTGGGTCGTGCACGCAGTCGGTCTCCTCATCGCGGGCGGAATGATTTTAGGAATTGGCATGACGTCGGTCTTCGTGAGCGAGGATTTGAAATTCCTCTGTATGACCGAACAGCAAGTGGACGAGTTGAGCACGCGGATGATTGGCGTCGTCGCGCATGATCGCGCAACACTCGGCGGAACGTTGCTGGCCTCAGGAGTCGTGATGCTCTTGCCGACGCTGTGGTGTTTCCGTCGTGGCGAACAATGGCTGTGGTGGGCCATGGTCGGCCTCGGCCTTCCGGCTTATGGAGCCGCAATTGGCGTGCACCTGTGGGTTGGATACAACGATTGGCGACACATTGTGCCTGCCATCGTCGGCTTGGTCCTGTGGTTTTCCGGACTTCTTTTCAGTCGCGCGTATCTGCGCAGAGCGACGATCAGGACCACGTAGCGTTCCGTCTCACGTCGAGCTGCCCGTAACCAGGATCGGCTCGAAGGCTTCGCGAACCGGCGTGGGCGAACTGAGTGCGTTGACCGCGGCTTTTCCTAATTTTCTAAAATCACGCTGTGTTTTCGCAGAGCCAATCTGGCCCTTCCGCCGGCGTTTAGTGCGGTTATCGAAGTCCTAAAAGCGAAGGCTCGTCAGCGTTAAAGGTACGAACCGTCGGAAACTTCACGTCGAACGTTGCCGCGGTTCAGGACAGCACCAAGACGGTCGACCGTTTCACACCGTTGTCGGATCGGGATGCGTCCACGGTGCGCGATAGGTGCGCGCGAGCAGACGCGTTGCCTCGGGATCACCAGGAATCGTGCGGGTCTTGGGATCGTAGGCGAGAGCTCGTCCGAGTTGGAGAGAGAGATTCGCCAGTTCGCAACACGCGCTGGAAATATGACCTTCTCCGATATCGGCAATGGGCCGGCTGCGATTTTCGCGCGCTCGCATAAAATCCTGCACGTGCCGGTTCTCCGTTTCGAGGTAGGCCTGACCGCCTTTGCTGAAGTCGACGTTTTCGAGATTACCGGTTTTCGAAAGCATGTGCACGCCCTCGCGCGAACCGCCGTCGGCTGGCGTGAAAACATATTCGAACATCGTCACGTTGAGAGTGCCGTGCTCGCCGATGAAGCGCGCGCCCCATTGATCGCTCCAATGACGGGCCGGAATCGGCGAGCCGCCCCACATGCGGTGTTCCCAACTTATATCGAGATCCGGATAGTGAAACACGCTGCGCTGCGTATCGGAAATATTCGAGAAGGAGGCTTTTTCAACGTAGATGCCGCCGGTGGAAAAAATCGATTTCGGCCAGCCAAGCCCGAGCAGCCAGCGCACCTTGTCGAGCATGTGAACGCCGAGATTTCCAATCGGGCCGTTACCATATTCCATGAATGCCCGCCAGCCGCGGTCTTCCTTGATCGCCTTGAACGGAAGCAGAGGAGCCGGCCCCGTCCAGAAATCATAATTCAAATGGCCGGGAACGGCGGTGTCAGGGACGGAGCCTGCACTCCAGCCTTCTGAACCGAGATAGCTATACGTTTCAACAAGCCCGATTTTGCCGAGCTTGCCGCTGCGCAGATATTTGTCGCGGACCTCCAGATAAAGCGGATTGCTGCGGCGCTGCGTATTCACCTGAACGACGCGATTATATTTACGTGCGGCGGCGACAAGTGCCTCGCCTTCGATCACGTCGACACTGATGGGCTTTTCCAAATAAACATCTGCACCAGCTTTCATGGCGGCGATGGCGGGCAGCGCGTGCCAGTGGTCAGGCGTGGCGACGATGATGATGTCGTGTTCGCCCGACTTCAGCATCTCACGATAATCGACGAACGTCCGCGGTACGCTCGTCTGATGGGTGGCGACCGCTTGCAGAGTTTTCTGCAGCGAGTGCTGGTTGACGTCACACAGTGAAACCACGTCAGCCTCGCAGTTGCGAGTGAACGCTTCGTAGTTCACGCCACCGTACCAACCACAGCCAATGATTCCGATTCTGGCGCGGGGTTTCTGCGCATCTGAGGAAAACAATCGAGAGCTGCTGGCGACGGCGGCGCTGGCGACGGCGAGAGACGAGACAAACGTGCGGCGATTCATGGGGTGGGGTGATTTCTGAAATCTGAAATTTCGAACGCTCCTGACATAGGGCTGTCAGTTTTCTGTGCTAGGGTGGAGCAGTTTATTCAACGTCTGTTCAATCACACAAATTATGAAAACGAATGAAATAGCCGATCGACTAGTTGCCCTCTGCCGCGAAGCGAAGTGGGAGACCGCCCAAAAAGAATTGTTTGCCGAGAATGCCGTGAGCATCGAACCCCAGGCGAGTCCGGCCTTCGCAAAAGAAACGAAAGGATTATCCGCCATCGTCGAAAAGGGTCACAAGTTCGATGCCATGATTGAAAAGATGCATGCGCTCAAGGTCTCGGAGCCGATGGTCGCGGAAAATTCGTTCGCCTGCACGATGACCATGGACGTGACGATGAAAGGACAGCCTCGAATGGCTATGTCCGAACTCTGCGTCTACGAATTGAAGGACGGCAAAATCATTTCCGAGCAATTCCACATGTGATGAGTGACGGCGCGGACCATGGGATCGCGCGGGTCTCGGTCATTTTGCTCAGCAACGAGCGAATATTCGGGACAGCCCTTGGCCGTGCTGGGCCGCGAACATGCGGGCGACTCAGATATCGTAGGTCACCGGCTGCACCACGCACGTCGTGCCAGTCGATTCGATTGTGACGATACAAACATCATCATCGAATACGGTGCGGCCGCTGAAGGAGGCGAGGTCTTGCACCAGTCGGGCGCACACCTCTTCGCCGGTAAGGCCGACATCCTCGGCGAGAAACAGGCTCAGCCGGTTATCGCCGTATAACTCGCCCTCGGCATCGGGAGCCTCCACCACGCCATCCGTGTAGCCGAGCAGCAGATCGCCGGCGGCGAACGGACATTCCTGTCGCGTGTAGGCAAAGTTCGGGATCAATCCGGCCGCCGGTTCAGGGTCGGTTGAAGAAAGGCGAATGACGGAACCAGCGGCGCCCCGGCGGATGAGCGGGGCGGGATGCCCCGCGTTGCCGTAGGTGAGCGTGTCGGCGACCGTGTCGATCACGCCAAAAAACACGGTGGCGAAAACGGGCTGGCCGGAGCGTTCGAGAACAGGCGCAAGGCAGAGATTGATTTCCGCCAGCACATGCGACGGATTTTCGGCGCGTTCACCAAGTTCGCCGACAACTCCGCGAATCAACGCAGTTAGCAATCCGGCGCGAACGCCGTGGCCCATCACGTCGCAGATGAGCACGCCGCATTTCGTGTCGGAGAGTTGCGAGATGTTGAAAAAATCTCCACCGAGTGTCGTGGCGGGAATGTAGCGATGCGCAAAACGTAGCGAACTCGAATCCGTCGGAACGCCGCGTGGGAAGACCGGATACGTTCTCGGCAAAAAGGTCTCCTGCACCTGTCTTGCCATCAAGACATCAGTCTCCATCTCGAGGGTGCGACGTTGCAGTTCCGCTTCGGCGAGTTTTCGCCGTGTGATATCGTGACTGATACCGACGAGACCGACGATCTGTCCGTTGAGGTCACGCAAGGGAACCTTGGTCGTGAGGGCCCAGTGCAGTTCCTGCCCGGCGCCGAAGTCTGATTTCTCCTGGTTGAGAATGGGTTGGCCGGAGGCGAGGACTTGCTGGTCGTCCAGCAAAGCCTGCCGTCCGCGCTCGTTCGGAAAGAAATCGAGCGTCGTGTGTCCCATCGCTTCTTCCTGCCGGTGAAGCCCGAGCATCGCGAGGTGCGCGAGGTTGTTCAGTAAATAACGCGAGGTTTTGTCTTTTACGTAAACCCGCGCAGGAAGATGATCGATAATCGTGCGGAGAAGATTCTTTTCCTCGACGAGTTTTTCTTCCGCCAGCTTCACTGCCGTCGCGTCGCGAGTAAGTCCGAACGTGCCGATGATTTTTCCGGAGTTGTCCCGCCAGAGCATTTTCGTGGTGGAGCCCCAGCCGACGCTTCCATCCATCATGGTGATCTTTTCTACCTTGGCCACGAGAGGGATGCCGGTGCGGATGATTTCTTTCTCCTCGGCGAGCGCGACGTTCGCGTGAACCGCGGCGAAAAGATCACGATCGCTTTTCCCAATGAGATCTTCTGGCGATACGCCGTGCCAGATGGCGTAAGCGAGATTGACCCGCACAAAGCGGCTTTCCAGATCCTTGAAATAGATCCGGTCGGGAATCGTATCCATCAACACGCGTAAGATGGAGGAGTCCAGTACCGCTTCACTTGGAAGCGAAACCATCGGAGCGGGAGGCGTGGCGGAATCGAGGGTGAAGTCGGACAAGAGTGAAGGCACGCGGCCAAGGAATTATTCCCGCCGCGCTCGATGACGAATGCAAAGGGAGCGCGGCTCGTTTGGCAACGCTGAGGACAGGGTGTAAAATAATCGGCGGAGCCCGATGTCCCATCGGGAGTAGCACAGACGTCCCTGCCTGTGTTTCGTGCAAAAAAGACCGAACCTATGACCTGACACAGGCAGGGACGCCTGTGCTACCACGAGCTTGTTTCTTTCCGCACTGCGTCAGTTGTTGAACCGGAACAGCGCAACGTCGCCGTCGTGGAAAACGTACTCCTTGCCCTCGAGCCGATATTTTCCGGCTTCGCGTGCCGCGGCGACGCTGCCGAGCTTCGTGAGGTCGTCGTACGAAACGATCTCCGCCTTGATGAAGCCTTTTTCAAAATCGGTGTGAATCACGCCCGCGGCCTGCGGCGCTTTCCAGCCTTTCTTGATCGTCCAGGCGCGGACTTCTTTTTCGCCCGCGGTGAAATACGTCATCAGCCCAAGCAGTTCGTAAGTACCCTTGATCAGCGAAGACACGCCAGAGTCGTCCACGCCAAGATCTTTCAAGAACGCCTTCGCGTCTTCGGGCGGCAGATCGATCAGCTCCGATTCAATCTTCGCGCTGATCGGCACGTAAGCGGCGTCGTGATGAGTGCGAACGTATTCCGCGACTTGCTTCACGAACGGATTTTCCTGCGCATTCGCGAGATCGCTTTCGGCGACGTTGCACGCGAAGAGCACGGGCTTGGCGGTGAGGAGCTGAAAAAGCTTCATCAACGCGATTTCTTCGGGCGTCGCGGGAAGAGTGTTCGCCGTTTTACCAGAGTTGAGATGCGGCGTGAGTTTTTCCAACAACGCGACTTCGAGAATCGCTTCCTTGTCGCCGGACTTCGCCTTCTTCTGTGTTTTGTCGATGCGCTTGGCGACCGCGTCCATGTCGGCGAGTACGAGCTCCGTTGTGATCACTTCGATGTCACGCACCGGATCCACGCCGCCCATCGTGTGAACGACGTCGGGGTCTTCGAAGCAGCGAACGACCTGCACGATGGCGTCCACTTCGCGAATGTTGGCCAAAAACTGGTTGCCCAAACCTTCGCCCTTGCTCGCGCCGGCGACGAGGCCGGCGATGTCGACGAACTCGATGGCGGCGGGAACGACGACGTTGGTCTTGGCGATCTTTTGCAAAACGTACGCGCGTTCGTCAGGGACGATCACGACGCCGACGTTCGGGTCGATGGTGCAGATAGGATAGTTCGCAGCCTCGGCCTTGCGGGAACGGGTGAGAGCGTTGAAGAGGGTGGACTTGCCGACGTTGGGCAGGCCGACGATGCCAGCTTTGAGCATAAGGTTCGAAACGTCTCGCGCCACACGGGGGCGGTCAACGGAAAATCCGCGGAGGTAGGCTGCGACGTAGCGGCAGGCGTCCCTGCCTGCCGGGATCGAAGATCGAAGTTTGAAGTTCGGAGATAGGAACAGCAGGCACGGAGGCCTGACGCTACATGCGGAATTAATTCTTCTTCGCCGGCGCTTCTCCGAAAACAAAAACGAGCGATCCCTGATACCGTCCCGTGGCTTTGGCGGGCTGGCTCGCCGGACCGGTGTTTTCGGGCGTGATGAACTTCGAGCCCATCGCCGCAATCGCGTGCAGCATGGAAAGATCACCCGCCGGAAAATCGGGCGTCGTTTTTTGGTGATTAATGCGCGGCGTACCGACGCGAAGATAAACTTCCGGCGACGCGTTCGTAATCGTGAGGGGCCCGCCGTCGGTCGTCAGCCGCGCCCAGCGCAGGCCGGCAAAGTAGCCTTGGAATTCGGGGTAGTTCCAGGAATCGCCCGGCTGAATGTCATTGCGCGCATTCTCATGCACACCGAGCCAGGTGCCGCGCAGCCGATTTTGCCAGACGCGGTACGGCCCTTCACCGAGCCATCGCAGCGACGCGATTTTTTCCTCGGGATGATCAAACGTGATTCCATGATAAATGAAATCACCTTCCAGCGCGTAATCGTAGTCGAGTCGGAGCGAGCCGTCGCTACGCAACGTCCAGCGGAAACGATCCAGGCCGGCGGCGCCGCGGCTTTCCAACCACGCGGTGGTTTCGGTTGTTCCGGCA
>CBRAFL010000143.1:0-13280 GCA_967755055.1 uncultured bacterium | reverse complement strand
CCGTTCCTCCTACCTTTCGCACTCCTTATCTCTTCCTGTTTTCGCGGAGTCCATCTCGCTGATCCGCCGTTGGTGGCGCGCTCGCCGCGCCACGGTTCGAAGGTCATGGCGCGGCGAGCGGGCCACCTGCGATCAGGAACAAGATTAAGCTCACGAGTACAACCGGCACGAACGGGTTGCGCAGCTCGCATATTTTTTGTTTGGCGCGACGCCCGTCCGGGTCTTCAACCACAGCCCAGAATGGCGATGCGTTTTTGTATTCTCGGTAGCGGTAGTTCCGGCAACGCGGCGTTGCTCGTAACCGAGAACGCGCGCGTGTTGGTCGATGCCGGATTTTCCGCGCGAAAACTTTCCGCGTTACTCGCCACCGTAGGCGAATCGCTCGACCGCATCGACGCCGTTTTCCTCACCCACGAACACGGCGATCACTCCAGCGGCATCGACGGCCTGAAAAAATATCCGCACATCCGCATCTTCGCGAACGCCGCCACGGCGCGTGCCGTGCAAGGTGGACTCACCTATCGCCCCGACTGGCAAACGTTCGAGACCGGCGCGCGTTTTCGTTTTCGCGATCTTGAAATCCAGAGCTTCGTCGTACCGCACGATGCGCAGGAACCGGTTGGGTTTCGCTTCACGACGGGACACGACGGCGATCTTTTTTCGCCGCGCCATTCGCTCACGTTTCTCACCGATCTTGGCCACGCGCCACAACACGTGCGCGAACATCTGCGCGGCTCCAACGTCATCGTCGTCGAGGCGAACCATTGCTCCGAGCTCCTAAAAGCGGATACGCGGCGCCCCTGGCCCACCAAGCAGCGCATCGGCGGACGTCATGGGCATCTCTCGAACGAGGCCGCGCGCGCTCTTCTCGCGGAAGTCGCCTGCCCGCACTGGCGGCGCGTTTACTTAACGCATCTCTCCCGCGATTGTAACTCCCGCGCCGCCGTCGAACTCGCGTTCGCCCCCATCCGCGCGACGCTGACCGCCTGCGAATTCTCCGTCGTCTGCCACGGCGAAACGACACCGTTCTACGACTTCGTGTAGTCGCGAGCGTCTCTCCGAAAGTAGGGCCAGGTCTCCGACCTGCCTTTTCGCCCGCGCCAGCTCGCAGTTTTCCTCTTTGTCATTGCGAAGGAAGCTCCACCGACTGCGGCAATCTATCTCAGTGAGCGTTTATCGGTCCTCCATCCTCCGCCCAAGCGGCAGGTCAGAGACCTCGCCCTACTTCAGACAAGGTTACCCGATTGCATGACGCCTTTTGGCGAGAAATCTCGGAGTCCCATTACGGTCACTCATCTGTGACACGCCTCGTCCTTGCGCCTCCGGCCCGTTTCCTGCACCACCGGACCTCTTATGAGCGCTGTCATGGATTCCTTCCGCCGTACCAAGATCATTTTTACGCTCGGTCCTGTCACCGACGGCGAGGAAATGCTCGAAAAAATGATCGTTGGAGGCGCCGATATCGTTCGCCTCAACATGGCGCACGCCAAACACGATTGGACGCGCACCACCATCCGTCGCATCCGCGCCATTAGCGCCCGCATCGGTCGTGAGGTCGGCATCATGATGGACATCAAAGGTCCTGAAATCCGCACCGGAGACCTCGCTAATCCCATCGACCTCAAGCCCGGCGAAATTTTCGACTTCACTGTGCAGCCCGCCGCCAGCGGCGAAACCGCCCACGAGGTCCGCTCTGTCGACGTCAACTACCGCGACCTCGTTAACGACATCAAAGTCGGCGACACGGTCCTCGTCGACAACGGCCTCATCCGCCTCGAGGTCCTCGAAAAAGACGCCGCTCATATCCGTTGCCGCGTGCTCATCCCCGGTCAGCTCAGCTCCCGTCGGCATATCAATCTCCCCGGCGTTCGCGTAAATCTCCCGTCGTTCACCGAGAAGGATCGCGCCGACACCCTCGTCGGTATCGCGGAGGGAATCGATTTTGTCGCCCTCTCCTTCGTGCGCGAGGCCAAGGACGTCGAAGACCTGCGCACATTTCTCAAAGACAATAAATCGAAAGCGCGCATCGTCGCGAAAATCGAGGATCAGTCCGCGATCACCAACCTCGACGAAATCGTCACCGCCTGCGACGCACTCATGGTCGCGCGCGGCGATCTCGGCATCGAATGTCCTTTCGAAGATCTGCCCGTGATCCAGCGCCGCGCCGTCCGCGCCTGCATCGCGCAGGGCCGCCCTGTCATCGTCGCCACACACATGCTCGAGTCGATGATCACGCAGCCCGTTCCGACACGCGCTGAGATCACCGATGTCGCCAACGCCGTTTACGAGCGCGCAGATTGCGTGATGCTCTCCGGCGAAACCACCGTCGGCAAATACCCGCTCGAATGCGTGCAGATGCTCGACAAAATTTCCCGCCGCATCGAGACCGAGGACGACCCCAACCACGAGGAGCCTGCTGTCTTTACCAGCGAGCGCATGAAGATCCTTCACTCCGCGGTCGTGCTCGCCAACGAGATCACTCATTCGAAAATCGTCACGTTCACGCGCCACGGCTTCATGGCGCACGGGCTCGCCGCGTTGCGTCCCAACGCCGCGCCGATCTTCGCGTTCACACCGCACGTCGAACTGCTCCGCCAGCTCCGTATTCTTCGCGCCGTCGAACCGTTTCAATTGCCGTTCGCCAGCGATCCCGACGCCACGATCGAAAACGCCATTTCCCTCCTGCGTCGCGTGGGGCGGATCGTCCCCGGCGACAAGCTCATCATCGCCACCGATATCGTCTCACAAGATCGTCTCGTTGACAGCGTTCAGCTTCGCACCGTCCGGTAAAGCGCTCGCTAAAACCAGCCTCCGCAAGGGCGGGACGTAAAATAACCTTTTTGCGTTCGTTACTTCGGGCATGCTGCGGCGTCTCGGGTGCTGTCGCCTGACTCCAGCTGCATGAACTTCCCGCGTCTTGCCGTTCTCGCGCTTGCCTGCGCCATCGCCCCTGCGCTCTCGTTGCGTGCTGATGTCACGCGCCTCGTCAATCTCTCGAGCCGCGTGCAAGTCGGCACCGGCGAAGACATCCTGATCTCCGGTTTCGTAATCGGCCCCGGCGCCAATAAGTCCGTGCTGATTCGCGCGGTCGGTCCAACTCTGAGTTCACAAGGCGTCAGCGGTGCGCTCGCCGATCCCGTGCTGACCTTGCGCAACGCATCGGGCGGACTCGTGGCCACAAATGATAATTGGACTGCGTCCGACGCCGCCATCATGGCGACAGTTGGCGCCTTCGCGCTGCCCGCTGGCAGCAAAGACGCCGCGCTGGTGACCACGCTTCCGCCGGGCGCGTACTCGGCATTGGTCAACGGTTCTGGTGCAACCACCGGCATTGGCCTGCTCGAAATCTACGAAATCGACGGCACCTCCGGACGGTTGATCAATCTCTCAACGCGCGCCCGCATCGGCACCGGTGACAACCTCCTGATCTCCGGTCTCGTCGTCGCGGGTGGCGGCGGAACACGCCGCTTGCTCGTACGCGCCGCCGGTCCTGCTCTCGTCGATCTCGGCGTCAATGGCGCTCTCGCCGATCCAACATTGCGCGTGCTCAACGCGACGACTGGCGCGACGATTTCAAGTAATGATAATTGGAGTACACCCGCTTTCACCGGCGCACCTGACGCGTCCACGTTGAGCGCCGCGTTTTCCGTTTCCGGCGCATTTCCTTTCGCCGCAGCGAGCAAAGATGCCGCGTTGATCGCCGATTTTCCGCCCGGCCTTTATTCCATCAACGTCACCGGCGTCGGCAACACCACGGGCGTTGCGCTGGTCGAGGTCTACGATCTCACGACCGAAAGTGGTAAGCCCGCCGTAAGTATCACCGCCACCAAAGCGACCGCGGACGAATCCAGCAACAGCCCGGGCGAATTCACATTGTACCGCACCGGCGACACGAGCCAACCGCTCACCGTGACGTATTCCTTCGGTGGCTCCGCCACGGTCGGATCAGACTACACCGCCGGCACAGGCAACGCAGTTTTCCCCGCGTACGCCTCCGCCGTGAAAATCGATGTCGTTCCCCGCTCCGATTTATTGGTCGAAGGCACCGAAACCGTCGTTCTCACGCTCAACGACGGCGGCGCGGCTTATTCCCTCAGTTCGCCGTCATCCGCGACGGTGAGCATCCTCGATCTTTCTCCGACGCTCTACGTCACGAATCTTCGCGCCACGACCGCCGCCGCGAATTCCACCGGCTCGGGCACCGCCACGATCTTGCTCAGCCCGGATAATTCTTACGCAAGCGTGAGCCTTTCGTTTTCCAATCTCAGCTCCGCCGAAACCGTCGCGTATGTCCGACTCGGAAATCCTGGCGAAGTGGGAACGGAACTCCTGCGACTGCCCGCCGGACAAGTTGACAGTACCAATTGGAACATCACCGCGAGCGGTGCTTACTCCGCCGCCGATATTCTCCAAGCGCTGCGCGACGGACGTATTTTCATCAGCATCGAAACCAGCAACTATCCTTCGGGTGAATTGCGAGGCGCGTTTATTCTCGGCACGGGATCGCAAACGTTCGTGGCTCCCGCAGCGCCTCCTGCAGTCGATCTCAGCGTCGTGTCCGACACGGACGCCGCCCGTTTTCTGACGCAAGCCAGCTTCGGTGCTACGAAAACGGATATAGATGCGCTTAAGCAGAAAGGTTACAGCGCGTGGCTCACCGAGCAGTTCGCGAAACCCATCTCTTCGCACCGCGATGCCATCACGGCGGATTTCGCGGCCAACAACGCCGGCGGTCAGAATCTCGTCAACGGCGTCTACACCCGCCCCGGCCAGGTGCATCGACAGGCCGCGTGGTGGAAAATCGCGCTCACCGGTGACGACCAGCTTCGTCAGCGCGTCGCGTTTGCTCTCAGCGAGATTTTCGTGATCTCCGATGTGAACGGCACTGTGGGCAACACGCAGGAGGGCGCCGCCAACTACTACGATCTGCTCGCGCGCGATGGCCTCGGTAATTTCCGTACCTTGCTCGAGGATGTCACGTTGAGCCCTGAGATGGGCGTTTATCTCAGCCATCTTCGAAACGCCAAAAGCGTCTCCGTCACCGGCGCGCAACCCGACGAGAACTACGCTCGCGAGGTCATGCAGCTCTTTACCATCGGCCTCAACCAACTCCAGCCCGACGGCACGCTGAAGCTCGACGCCAAAGCCCTTCCGATTCCCACGTACGACCAGACTGTCGTCACCGCGATGGCGAAAGTTTTCACCGGTTGGGCGTTCTACAACACGAACCCTACCACGGCGAATTTCCGCAACAGCGCTTCCGATTACATCAACCCGATGACGCTGTATTCGGGTTGGCATGACACGACCGCGAAAACAATTGTCGGCGGTCAGCAGCTCGCGGCCAATCGCACCGGTACGCAGGATTTGAAAGACACGCTCGACGCGCTCTTCAATCATTCCAACACCGCGCCCTTCATCAGTCGCCAGCTGATTCAACGTCTCGTGACCAGCAACCCGAGTCCCGCTTACGTGTATCGCGTCGCGCAGATTTTTGCCGACAACGGCTCCGGCGTCCGCGGCGATCTCGGCGCAGTCGTGCGCGCGATCCTGACCGACTACGAAGCCCGCACGCTCAGCGTCGCGACCAACGCCGGCTACGGAAAACTCAAGGAGCCATTGCTGCGCGTCACCAGCCTCCTGCGCGGCAACAGCGTCACGTCCTCAACCGGCCGATACGCGATCAACAACGCCAACGGCTCGCTCGCGCAATCCGCGCTCAGCGCTCCCACCGTCTTCAATTTCTTCGAACCTGATTACGTGCAACCCGGCATCCTCGCGACCGCCGGACTCTACGCTCCCGAGCATCAAATTCTCACCGCCACGACCGCGATGAGCATTCCGAACTACCTCTATAATTTTATTTTCAACGCCACCTACCAAGGCGTTTCGCTGGACTACACCGCGCTGGTCTCTCTTGTCCCGCAACCCGCAACATTGGTGGACCGCCTCAACCTGCTCTTCGCCGGCAACACGCTTTCGACTGCCACGCAAACTCGCATCGTCACCGCGCTGAACGCTCTGCCCGCGGCCACCACCGCGACCGATCGCGTGCGCACCGCGCTCTATCTCACCGTCACTTCCTCCGAGGGCGCCGTGCAGCAGTAGCAACGTCACGTCGTGTAGCCGCCGCCGGTTACGGCGCGGTCCCCGTATCCGCAGAAATCTTTCTCACCGCCGCATGAACCCAAAAACCTCCTTCGATCTTTCACGTCGCAAGTTCATCGGCTCCTGTTGCGCGGCCGTCGGCACCACCGGGCTTTTATCGGCACTCGCTCAACTCCGTCTTATCGGCGCCATCGCCAGCCCCTCGACCGGCTCGGTCACTGCCAACGCCACCGATTACAAGGCCCTCGTTTGTCTTTTTCTCCAGGGCGGCAACGACGCGAACAATCTTCTCATTCCCAACGACTCAGCCGGCTACGCATCCTACGCCGCCGGACGCGGCGCACTCGCGCTCCCCCAAACCGGTCTTCTCGCGCTCGCGCCGCGTACCTCCGACGGACGCGCGTTCGCGCTTCACCCGTCGATGCCGGAATTCCACAGCCTCTTCGGCCAGGGCAAGGCCGCCATCCTTGCCAACACCGGCACGCTCGTCGTTCCCACGAGCAAAGCTCAATACAGCTCCCAGTCCGTCCCGCTGCCGCCCCAACTTTTTTCCCACAGCGATCAGCAGGTCGAATGGCAGAGCAGCGTGCCCGACAAACCGTTTTCCACCGGCTGGGGCGGACGTCTCGCGGATCTCACCGACGCGTTTAATTCCAACAACTCGATTTCGATGTCGATCAGTCTTGCGGGACAAAATTCCTTCCAGGTCGGTCGCACCGTCGCGCAATATTCCGTCGGCACGAACGGAGTTGTCTCGCTCAGCGGCTCATCCACGAGTGCAACCTCGGCCGCCGGAATTCGCACGAAAGCGCAAAACGATTTACTCGCCGCGCAAAACGGCAGCCTATTCAAAACCGCCTTCGCCGGCACCACGCGCGACGCGATCGCTGACAGCGCACTGCTCGCGCAATACATCGGTGCGAGCGCACCGATTCCGTTCACCACCACCTTTCCGACGACTAGTCTCGGCCAGCAGTTGAAGATGATCGCGCGCCTCGTCGCCGCCGCTCCGAGCCTCGGCCTGAAGCGCCAGATTTTTTTCGCGCGCGTCGGTGGCTGGGATCTCCACGACAATCAACTCGGTGCCCACGCCACGCTGCTCGCCGATCTCTCCACCTCACTTAAAGCCTTCTACGATTCCACCGTGGAGCTCGGCGTCGCGAATCAAGTCACCACCTTTACCGCCTCCGATTTCGGCCGCACCTATAACACGAACGGCGATGGCTCGGACCACGGCTGGGGCAGTCATCACCTGATCCTCGGCGGTGCCGTTCAAGGAAATGATATTTACGGTCGCGTCCCCGATCTCACGATCAACGGCCCCGACGACACGGGCCGCGGTCGTTGGATTCCCACTACAAGCGTGGACGAATACAGTGCGACGCTCGCCACCTGGTTCGGTGTGAGCGCGACGAACCTCTCCACGGTTCTCCCCAACATCGGCCGCTTCGCGAAACCCAATCTCGGTTTCCTATAACCGTAAGCGAGGTCTCCGACCCGCCCACCTCGCGCGGCGAATGAAAAAAAACCTCATCCTCCTCGCGCTCCTCGTCGCGACGATCCTCGCCTGGCTCCTCTGGCCACGCCCTAAGGTAGGGGCCGTTATCCCTAACGGTCCGTCACCCGAATCCGCCTCCGCACCAGTTCCCGACTCTCAGCTCTCAACTCTCAGCTCCTTGTCGCGCCATAGCTCCGCAGGAGCGACGGCGGATCAGCTTTCCTCAGCTCCCATCCCCTTCCCGCTCAACGCCCCGACACAAGACATCGCGACCGATCTCCGTCTCCTCGCCGACGTCTTCGAATCCTTCCGCACGAATTTTCCTCACAGCGGAAATCCCGTCGGTGACAACGCCGACATCACCGCGGCGCTCACGGGAAAAAACCCTCTGCACGTCACGCTCATCCCATCCGATCACCCCGCGATTAACACACGCGGAGAACTGTGCGACCGCTGGGGCACGCCATTTTTCTTCCACCAACTTTCCGGCACGCAAATGGAAATCCGCTCCGCCGGTCCCGACCGAAAACTCCGGACCATCGACGACATCGTCCTGACGCCGTAAACGCGTCCGCGAAACGTATATCCGAGACGGAGAGGAAAATCGCTCATACGATTCCCCAACGAGGAATCCCAAGAACACGACTCCGACTAATCGCCACTACATCCGGAAATGTTTTTGAATATCGCTGAGAACCTTTTGCGGCCCCACGTAGTTTCCCTGATCATCGTACGACTTTGAAAGAATCCGGCCGTCGCCATCGATGAAGACGAGGTTGGGAATTCCATTCCTCTCATATCGAAGCAGCGTAGAGTTGCTACGAACATCTTTGAATCGAAGGGCAAGCCACATCATGTGATCGTCGATCATATAGTGCCGCATCGACTCCTCGTCGCGGTCGGCGCTGACAAAGATCACTTCGAACTCGGGATGCGCCGCCTTGATTTTCGGATACGCCTCGACGAGCTCCGGGGTGAATCGGCGGCACGGTCCGCACCAGCTCGCAGAAAAATAAACCGCATACATCCGCGTGCCGGCGAGACGATCGCCCGGCACCTGGCCCAACGCCCTGCCATTGAGCCCAACGAGCTTTCCGCTCAGCGCCTTCGCGATTTTCGAAGGCTGCGTTTCATCGACGACCTCCGTCGATGCCACCGCAACCGTGTTGTTCGTCGTTTTGAACTCGAGTCCCTCAATTCTGGCTTGTTCAGCTCCGGACAGCTTGACGAAGGGGAACAGCACGCGCGTACCATCCGTTTTCTTGAAAATAACATAGTCGCCTTTGCGACCAAGGCATTCGGCCTGCATCGACATGCCACTCGGAGTTATCCACGTCTCAATTGCGGCCGGCAGACTGAGCGGCAGCAGCGCCGCGACAAACAGTGAGCGAAGGTAAAAACGCATGAACCTTCATGTGCGGAAGAAAACGCTTTTGCGAGCCTGCGATGACTGACATCAGCGTCGCGCTGGAATCCGCGTAAAATGCGGCGGCGAGTCCGTCGTTGGATTCTGGTTACACTCGCACCAGAAAAAAGAGAGCGGAGCTTATCGCGCCACGGGTGCGGTTTCCATCCCGAGAGTACGGACAATAACTTCAGCCAGATTCATCGCCCGGGTCATCTCGTCTGGCGCCGCCGTCGGGCAGGTCGACCACATGAAAATCGCCAGGGCGCAGATAACTGAACGCCAAGCCCGCAATACGGGCCGGAACTTCGACGATGGTGGCAGGAGATGAGGAGGACATGGGATTGGGGGAGGCTGAATGAACGAGGGTGGCAGAAATCAGAAAAAGCCCCGCAGCGACCAACACGGTGAAAAGCCGGCATTGTCGTGAGGCGTTCTTAAAATTGCTGAGAGAGATCATGCGACCGTGGGCTTGAGAGGAGCTGTGCGCCGCGCGTGATGCGCGTGACTCGCTTAACTTAGCCGAACCCCGCCGTCATGACCATGGGCTGAATGGTCTGGGCCATTTGACCCCGTTAGCCGCACGTAGCGCAGGCCTCCGTGCCTGCATATCCGAGACCCATCGCCCCCAACGCACCGGCTCTTCCGCTCACGCATAAAAAATCCCGATTGGGGAAAAACCTTGAGCCGCTTTCGCTGGCACCTTTCCCTCCGACCGTTTCATGCGTTCCAAGCTCTCTCTCATCGTGACACTCTTTGCGTGGCTGCTCGCCACCGGAAGTCACTGGGATTTGGTCCAGACGTTTGCATGGGGAAACATGATCGCCGGGTACGCCCAAGAGATGTCCTTTTCCGCCGCGGTGCAGAAAACCTTTTCGCCCGAAACGATGTGCAGCCTCTGTCATGCCGTCGCCGACGCGAAACAGCAGGAATCTCAAAACGCACCCGCGCCCGGATCGAAAGCTCCCGGAAAAATCCTTCTCGTGTGCGCATCGACTTCGGTCATCGGAATTTTTCGCCCGCCGACGTTGATCGCGCGACTTCGTCCTTCGTCCGCGGCCTTGAGCACCGACCGCGCCGCTCCACCCGTTCCGCCACCGCGGGCATTGGCTTGAGCCTGCCCTCGGCGGTTAGCCTGCCCGGAAATAACGCGCGCCGATCACGGCGCGATTCTGCCGCATTGTCGCACGATTCCGTCCGCATCCACCGCGGCCCTACGCTGCGCGTGTTCAATTTCTACCTCTGCCTTTTCCATCCCATTTTAATTTCCCATTTTCATGAAACGACTTTCCCGGCTTCTCGCGGTCTTCGCCTTCCTTCCATCAGCTTCCCCCGCTTGCGACCTCTGCGCCGTCTATTCGGCAACTCACGCGCAAGGCTTCTCCTCCTCTGGCTGGACCGTCAGCCTCGCGTCTCAATTCACGCACTTCGCCACCCTCCGACGAGACGGGGAACGCGTGGCCGACAATTTCGGCCAGCGCCTCGACAGCTCAATCACCCAATTCGTCGCACGTTACGGTTTCGCCGACCGCTTCAGCCTCCAGCTCAACGTCCCCATGATCTCCCGCACCTTCCGCCGTCCCGAGGGCTTCGAAATTGATCACGGTCGCGAAGGCGGACTCGGCGACATCTCCGTGCTCGGCCGCATCGAAGTCCTTCGCCACGAAACCGAACGTCTCACTTTCGTGTGCGACTTGATCGGCGGGGTGAAACTCCCGACCGGCAACACGACGCGGCTCGGCGAGGAAGCGCTCGAAGCGGATGATGAAGAAGGCGCCCCCGCCAGTGGCGTTCACGGCCACGATCTCACGCTCGGCACCGGTTCGACCGATGCCATTCTCGGCACCAATGTCTACGTGCGCCATGGCCGCGCGTTCGCCACCGGCTTCGTGCAGTACACGATTCGCCAGCGTGGCGACTATGACTACGAATTTGCCAACGACCTCACGTGGGAAGCCGCACCCGGCGCGTATCTATTTCTCGGACACGTGCACACCCTCGCGTTGCAAGGCGTGATCTCCGGCGAACGAAAAGCGAACGACCGCTCCGGCGAAATCCTCGCCGACGACACCGGCATCACGTCCGTCTTCCTCGGCCCGCGACTGAGCTACACCTCCACCGAGAAATTTAGCACCGGCCTAGGCGCCGATTTCCCGGTGCAGATCAAGAACACCGCGCTCCAGCTCACCCCCGACTACCGCCTTCGCGCGAACGTCACCTGGAATTTTTAATCCGTTGCGAAAGCAGACTCGGCCTGCGCGCCTGCGCCCTCTCTGCGATTTGAAAGTAACCTAATAGGTTACTCGACCGCGAGGCGCGGGCCCAGCGTCTTTCTCAATTTTTCCCGCGCGCGATAGAGTCGCGACTCCACCGCTTTCGGCGTGCAGCCGAGCGTCGTCGCGATTTCCGCGTGCGACAATTGCTCGTATTCAAATAAGACTAACGCCTCGCGCAGCTCGCGCGGCAGCGCCGCCACGGCGTTCTGCACCAGCGTCGCCCGCTCCGTTCGCATCGCCACCTGCGCGCCATCCGCAAACTCGGAACTGCGATCTCCGAACTCCGATCTCCCATCTCCGATCCCCGAACTCCGATCTCCGGGTCCCGCTCCCCATTCTTCGAGCGCAATCTCCGGCCGCCGCCGCCACCAGCGCAGACGGTTACGCGCAAGATTCACCGCGATCGAAAATACCCACGGACGAAACTCCGCGCCCGCGCGAAATTTTTCCCGCTGCTGCCACACACGCACAAACGTCTCCTGCGCCAGTTCGTCGGCATCACGGGTGTTGAGTACGATCCGCGCGATCAGCCCTTTCACCGGCAGCTCCCAACGCTCCATCAACGCACTCAGCGCTGTCTCGTCGCCCGCCTGTACGCGGCGCATCGATTCAGCATCCTCACTCGGCGCCAAATCACTCAAGGCCGCACCTGCAACGTTGGAGCACCTTCGTGTGCGTATCCCGAAACCCGCGGCAGCACGATTGCAAGATAACGCTCACCTTCGCGCGCCGGCATCAACGTCGCCACGCGGTGAAAATGGTCTGTCATTGAATCCACGCAGACTTTCTCCAACGCCATCACTTCAGCCTCCGGCGCTAACCGGCGCTTCGCCTCCATGATCGCCACGCAGTGCTGCGAACACACCGTGCCGTAATCGGCGTGAAGCTTTTTGATCGCCGCAAACTGTGCGTCGTTCAGATGAAATTCCGCCTGCAACCACGCCATCGCATCGTGCTCGCGCGCCGCGTGCCGCACCGCCGGATCGTCGTTCATCACATAGAAAGTGCCAAACGCCACCGCGCCCGCCGCGAGCACCACGAGCAATGTCAGCCAGAAATTTTTCATGGCATCCGCATCGTGCGCGCGTCGAGCGATTGCACGTAAGCAGTCGCGATTTCCGCGCGGTCCGCCGCCACCCGCGCCTGCGCTTGCTCCCGTCCCGCCCATCCCCCGAGCACCAGCGCCGTCGCCATCGCGCCGGTGAGCAACGCCACATGCGCGCGTGCATAACCGGTCCACGATGCAGCTTTCTCAGCGCCTTCGATTCGCGCCCAGACCGCCGTGCGAAACGTCGCATCGCGCCGCGGCACCACGCGCCAGTCCGCCAGCGCGCGCGAAAGCATTTCATCCGATTCCGGTGATTTCATAAGGTTCCTTTGCAGACTATAACCCTCCGCCCCGAAAAACCCGCAGAAAATTTTCCGAGGGTTTAAACGCCCCCATGTGTAGTCTCAGTGAACTCACTTATGCGCGCCTTCGTTCTCCTTGCTTCGCTCGCTCTCCTCACGAGCTGCCGCACCGTGGTCCCGAATTACGAGGGACAACTTCGCGATCGCATCACCACGACAGCGCGCACCTACCGCCCGGACGGCCAGCAACCCACGCTGCCAGCACTCACCGCCAGCTCCCCGGCAGCCGACTATATTCACTTCGCGCTCCTCAAACATCCGCAGGTTGAGGCCGCGTTCTACGATTGGCGCGCCGCCACCGAAACAATTACCTCCGCGCGTTCGCTGCCCGATCCCAAGCTCACCTTCGAAGCTGACATCACCACCACGTTGATGACGCTCATGCCCGGTTTCATGTTCGATCTCATGGGCCCTGGCAAACGCACCGCCATGGGTCGCGAGGCCGCCGCTGGCACCGAGGTCGCCCATCGCAATTACGTCACGGCCATCCTGCGCACTGCTGCCGACGTCCGCAAAGCCTGGCTCGAGCTCGCCTACATCGAGGAAGCGCACCGCTTGCACACCCTGGCGATCGCGTCAGTCG
>CBRAFL010000142.1:0-13444 GCA_967755055.1 uncultured bacterium | reverse complement strand
CATTGTACAGTCCCACGACGAGGGCGTCGCGACTCCAGTTAGACTAACCGTACAAACGCTCGGCGAAATTTCCGAGGCCCGGGACAGGTCCGCGTTTTGGATCCCACGCGCGATCGATCGCCGCCGTCCAGATCCCAAGGTTTGGCACCGCGGTCTCGATGCGACTCAAGCCTTGTCCGCTGACGACGAAGCTGAGCAGCGAAATATCGTTGGCCCCGCAACGCCGCAAGTGATCGAGGGCGGCGGTCGTCGAGTTTCCGGACGCGATGATCGGATCGAACAATAGGATCCGCACATCGCTGAAGGCGGGTGAACTCGTAAGATGCACGCGCGGTTCAAGCCGTTCGCTGCCGCTCGAGTGGCCGAGACTGATTGTTCCCATCACCACCTCGGGGATGATCTGGGCGACAACCTGTCCGAGACCATGGCTCTGACGCCGGACCGTGATGAATACGACGGGTTTTGAGAGCGCTCTTCCTGGATGCATCCCGGAGAACGTTTCCACGCTTTCTTCGCGCGTGGGTAGGGAGCGTGTTGCCTCGATCGCCAGCATCAGCAGCAGCTGTGAACTGAAGGCGCGAAATTCGTCAGAGGGTGTGTGTTTGCTCCGCAACACTGCCAGCGCGTGGGTCGCGATGGGATGATCCAACACGGTTGCTTTGCGGGTCGCCGAAACTCGAGCAACCCCGTTGGCGGAGCCATTGTGTGCAGTCGTGCCGTTGAGGGAACGTCGCGGCGCCCGTTCGCGCCCGGCGTCCGGCGATGAGCCGTTCGCGTCAGATTTGGACAATGAGTTGATCACCGCTGGAAAGGGATCGGACTCAGCGAGCGACGGGCCGACTCGCATTTATCACTGCATGTATCAGAAAATAAATACGCATGGGAAATTGATATATTTTTCACGGTGCGGTTCGGCCTTGGGGCCGTCAAGGCCTGGCTTGATGATCCGAGGCGATGTCACACATCCGTTGAAAATGGGGTTCGGAGTATTGAGCCCCAGAACTAAGGAGGACCGCTAATGGGGATCAGCCAATGGGCAGATCCTTGAGTGCCCTTCCGCCTGATCGGCTCCAGAATAAGTAGTGGGGTCTGCTGATCGCAGACCGCGATTAGCGGGCTCCAATCCAAGGCGCAGGCGACGGAGCGCGGCAGCGCGGAGATGGTCGCACCTGGTGCGGCCCCGAAGCGGAGCGAAGGGGTGACCGTTACGGGTGCCCTTTGGGCGTAGCGGTCACATTAGCCGCAGCCACTGAATGAAAATTTCCCCATTGGGAAAATCCCGTTAGCGGTTTCCTTCTAGCTTGGGTCTTTGTTTCGCAGCAACGTCTAGACGGCTTACCCGGAGGATTCGCCCTACCTCCAATACAGAGGCAAAGGAGTGTTGATATAAGCTGCCGGCAAAGTGCCGCTTCACGCGCGCCGCAAACAGAAATGTGTTACGCGATGGTGGCGAACAGGTGACATCGCACGTTTTGGCTCCACGTCCCTTGACCGGAAGAAAAAGCACGGCCTTCACTTCTTTTTTACGAATTATGCGTATCAAAGCGGTCCTGTTTCTTCTCGCGACGTTTGCCATCTCTGGATTTCGCGTGTCCGCCGCGGATCGGCCCGCCGCAAAGGTGGAGGTGTCGCGGGAATCCGCGAAAGTTGAATTGGCGCGCTTTGGCGAGGCACAAATCACGTATGTTCAGAGCTGGATTCGACAAAAGGCACCCGAATGTCCCCCTGATGCCGCATCGTCGGCGGCAGAAGCGTTCCTGCAAGAATTGCAAGACCGCCAGCCACAGAAATTCGACCAGCTGCTTTCCCCGGATTTTCCGGTTGGCGCGTTCGACTCGATGCTCCTGCGCCACGTCGGAGCTCAACTGAAGTCACCGGCTCACGCGCCGCTCCGTGAGCAAGTAGCACGCCGCCGGATACAGACGGTCCTCGCCGGCGAATCGGGCGCGGTCGTCACGTTCCCTGCCGCGGTTGATCCACTGCTCGCGAAAATCAAAGATCTGTCGCCTGCACAGTATCGCCGGCTCCTTGAAGGACGCATCGAGGATGACGATCTGACGGTGCTGCTACGCAAAGCGCGGCAAAATGAGACGACCGCCGGAAATCAGGCTGGCAAGCCGACGGTACCGGCGAAGCCAAAAGTGCTGACCGCCTCCGACATCGTATCCGAATTTGCACGTCGCAACCAGGAAGGCTCAGCGCTCCAGCGCCTGCGCGCCTACACCATCGAGGGTCGTCTGAAAACCGCCGCGGGCGAGGAGCAGCAGGTGTTGCTCTTCCGGATGCGGCCGGATCGCTTCCGGCTCGTGGTTCTTTCAGGCGGCGTCACTCGGGTGATGATCGGTTTCGACGGACAGCGCCACTGGCAACAGCTACCCGGACAGGCGCCGATGGCGCTCAAGGCAGACATGATTGGCTCGCGACGGTATCTGGGTGAGTTCGTCGATCCGTTGTTCGCGGAGGATCGCGGCGGCTTCACCTACGAGCGGCTCGAAGACGGCGCGGCGGGCGATCAAAAATTCTATCGTATCCAGGTCCGAAGGACGGACGGTTCCAGCTACGTGGCGCGCGTCGCTCCAGATTCGTTCCATGAAGTCGGCCGCGAAAGCGATGACAAATCCACCACGAGTTATGCGGACTTTCGCGAAATCGGAGGGGTGACGATCGCCTTTCATGAGGACGTTACGGAGGCCAACGGCGCAAAGGGCACGTTTGATATTGTCCGGGCGTCGCCGAATCCGGGGCTGGTCGAAGCGTTCTTCGAGCCGTCGTCGTTGCGCGAGCCGGATTACTTCAGCCTGGAGCGCGCGATGGCCCGCGCGCCGTCGCCCACTGCGAACAAATAAATCCCATGATGCCGAAAACTTCTCGAGCACGCGTTTCCGTGTCGCGCATCCGCCCCGAGGGCGCACCTGTGCCGCCAGCCCAATCTGGAACGGCGCGTTCGTCGGTCGGCGCGCGGTTGCGCCGCCTGGCCCTGTACGCGTTCATCGGATTGATCGTGCTCTACGTGACGGGTGCCAGGGCGGGTTACGCGTGGATGCGTTACGCGCGCAAGAATGAACAGATCACTTTCGACCAGGTCGCACTTCTCCGCTGGCGGGCAGTGCGCCGCGGCGTCGCGGAGCAGCAATTCGCCCAAGGCAAGGCGGAGTGGGATGCGAAGAAGTATCAGTCGGCTTATCTGCTTTATTCATCCGCGGTGCGAAACGATCCGGACAATATTGCCGGCCGTCTTTCCGCTGCGCGCTTTTTTACCGCGGTGGGAGGAATCAATCTGGCGATCGGACTTTTGGAAGATGGCCTCACGCGCTCGCCCAACAATCCGCAACTCATCGAACAAACGTTTGAACTGCTGACAACGCGCGGACGCGATCAGCGGGCGCTGGGTTTGGTGCGCCGGTTGTCGGGAGGGAGCTCCTCCGCGCCGACGACCTTGGTGCAGATGTACGAGGTGCTGGCGACATTGAACACCGCGGGCGCACCGGCGGCGGCGCGGTTGCTCGCAAAATATCCCGACCTGCGGAATAATCATCGCGCCGCGCCCGTGGTCGCACGCGTGATGTGGGAGTCGCAGGATCGGCTCAAGGCCATCGAACTTTTAGCGAAGTACGTACAGACCGAGTCCGGCGAGTATTCGCCCTGGTTGCAGCTCGCTCAGTGGCAGGCCGCCGGCGGAATGACATCCAGTGCTCTCGAGACCGCGCGTCGTGCGTGCACCCAATTTCCGTCGGAGTTCGCACCGCGCCTGCTCGTGATCCAATTGCTCGGCCAGCAGGCGGCCGGCTCTGCCGGCTGGCAGAGCGAGATCGACGGTTTTCTGCGCGATTTTTCCGCCCGCCCCGAGAGCGTGATCGTGCTCGCGGAACTCGCGGGACGCATGGGTTGGGTGGATCTTGCCCGGGGCTGCTATGAGGTGGGAGCGACGCGTATTCCTGATTTGAATATGCTCGCGCTCTTTTATGCCGACGCGCTCGGAGCCAATAAGAAAATTCCAGAGGCGTTGCGCCTCCTTGCGCAGATTGAGAGCCAGGCAACGTCCGCGAGTCCGGCTTTTCTCGTGGGGCTGCGCCAGCGCCAGGTGTTGATGGCGTCGGCGAAAGGTGATCACGACGCCGTGCGCGAGTCGGCGCGGCGCCTAGGCTCCGCGCTCGCGAACGATCAGGACACGCTGCAAGGAATCCGCGAACGCTTCACCAAACTCGGCCTCGCGGAAGCTGTGGCCGAGCTTTCGGGACCGGCGCCGGCGGTGAAGAACCGCGCCACTAGATGAATTTTTGTGGCGCACGAGCGGGGATCGCTCGTTGTCACAACGCTGTAACAACATTTTGATCATTAACGTTTTATTAACGTCACCTGATCGACTACATCCCGCCACAATCATCCGTTACTCTCGTCAGTGACAGCTCGAAGTCCGCTCACACACACCCAAGCGGCTCCCCAAAGCCGCACTCCCTCGATCCTCCACCGCTTCGCGCTCTTTGGTAGTAAATCAGAAAAAAGTTAGATTCATGAAATCACTCAAACTCATCACAGCGGGCTTGCTCGCTGCTGTCAGCCTCAACGTGGCCTCTGCCGCCACCATTCGAATCACCGGGTCCACCGCCTTCCGTAAGGCGCTCTATGCTGGTATCGTCGACCAGTTAGGCTCCGGCACCGTCACAGCTGCTTTCGTCGGCTCTGCAGGCGGCATTGCGAGCTCGAACCAAGTCGTCTTCACCAACGGTACCGACACCGTCTATTGCTGCATGGCGGGCTCGACCGGCGGCATCAATTGGGTATCCCACGGCCTTACGGTCGCGACGGACAAGGATCGTACCGACCCGGGCTCAGCCTGGCTTAAGCCTTCACTGGCGGCCGCTACTTGCACGCTCGTTTCGGCCAGCGCTGGTATCACGGGCGGCACTCCACTTGGAACGCCGACGCCCGATGACCCCGCTGTTTACGAAGCTGCTGCCGCGGCGAACGTGACGATGGCGGACACGGCCCAGAACGCGACGTTCTTCAGCACCTTCAACGGCAATCCCGGCCTCACCAAGGTGGGTGCCGCGCTCGGCGTCCAGCAGTACGTTTTCGCCAAGGGAAAGAAGTACGACAATGTTGTTCAAGCGAATTACGATCGTTTCACCAATATGACCCCACTCGCCTTTCAGACGCTTGCCTCGGCTGGCGTTGCGAAACTGGCGCTCTTCACCGGCAATACGGCTGACGAGAATATAGATGTCGTCTTGGTTGGTCGCGATAACGATTCCGGCACACGCGCGACGGCGTTTTACGAGACGGCGTACGGCACCGACACGACCACGGCTGTTCAGTATCAAGCGTTCAAGGCTGACGGAACGACGAATGTAGGGACAACCAATTCGGGCCCGATCGCCCAATTCATCAACTCGGATTCCGTCGCGATCGGAAACCCAGGCCTCAACGGATATTCCAGCGGTGGATTCGTCAAAAATGTCCTCAATGCCGCCGGCACGACCACAACTGGCCCAACGTCGCCGCTCGCCGATGGCAATCCGGTCATTGTCGTCGCCTATGTCAGCACAGGCGATGTGCCAGCTACCACCCAAATCCTTACTTACAACGGTGTTAACCTATACCCCCTTGTTAGCGGCGTTCCAACTCAAGATCCAACCGTTACTAAACTGGGCCAGTACTCCTTCTGGAATCCTGAAGTCATGTATCACAAGGGCCTCAGCGGCACGAATCTTACTCTCGCGTCTAGTGTCGCAACGAAGGTTCGGAATGCCGACGTCGCCGCTTCTGGCGGTATTAAGACGACGGATATGCTGAGTTCCCGCGCCGGGGAAGGTCTCCCAATCACGCCATCGTATTGATTGTTAGCTTCACTCTAAATTTGTCCCTCGAATTAAAATAATATGAAAATGAACATTAAGCTAGTTTCGGGTCTCGCGGCATTTGTCCTCGCGGCCATGGCGGCACAGGCCCAAACGCTCGGCGCCAATGATATCTCGGTTGGTTTCACGACCACCAGTTCGACCAATAGCCTCGAAGTAAAGGCCGGTTCCGTCAGTACATTAGCGAGCTATACCACCGAGACCCTCATTGGAAATTTCAACACCCTGTTGAATACCAACCTTGGATCGACATGGACGTCCGCCACGTTGGACAGCGACTCTTCGCACACCGCGTTTTGGGGTGCCCAAGGTCAGTCGAGTAGCACGAAGGTCTATGCCAGCTCCGCTTGGGATATTAGTACGGCAGGTGCCTTGGGAACCGCGAATTCGACCGATTGGCAGGTTGCCACTGCTTCGAACGCTAACACGAAAATCAACAGCTTGAACTCCGCCTTCAGCACCTTGGCGGTTACGACGGGTGACGGTCTGTCGAGAACGCTCGCCAACTCAAACGCCAATTCCTTCAAAGCACTGGCCATTCCAAGTAACGGAGTCGCTTTCGCTACGTTCGACAATCCCCCGTTTGCGGCTGCGGCGTCTGACTTGGCCTTCGGCCAAGTCTATTCTGCGATCGATCTGTATGAGGTCGTGGCCGGTAGCAGCACCCTGTTGGGCACGTTCGCTCTGTACACGGCGGACGGTTTGGGTCACGTCGTTGGCGATCTGACCTTCACGTCCGCGTTTGCCGCGATCCCCGAGCCCTCCACCTACGCCGCGATCCTCGGCGCAGTGGCCCTTGCGGTTGCGATCTATCGCCGTCGTTCGGAAGTCTCGCTCGGCTAAGTTTGTCGGACGGATTTGCGTAGAAGAAACTCTCGATATTTCCCGGTGGCTGGGTTTCTCCAGCGAATTCAGCCACCGGTTTGTCGTGATTTTTTAACTACGCGGCCCGCAGTTTGAATATGGTTTAAGCGAAATCTTCTTAATCCAGATAGAGACCAGTGCGGCCCCGCTCTTCAGTGAGCGGGGCCGCATCTGTTTATGGGCAGTGAGGTGTCCGCCGAAGGCTTAGCGAAGGAGGTGATCGTTGTGAGCGGCTCACCGAGGACGCCCGCCAGAGGCGCGCAAGCCTCGCCCTACCAATCGAGCGGGATAATCCGAGCTCGAGTACCTGTATGGAGAAGGTCCAGAAGACGCTGAACCCTTCAGGAAGGCAGCAGCAAGGCACGTGCAATGATAGTGCAAGGATAGTGCAAGGATAGTGCAAGGATGGTGCAAGGATGATTGAACGCACCACGACTGAGGAACGAGACGAGATTGTCGCTGGATTGCCGCGCCGGCGGCCGGGCTCGCAATGACAGGATTTGGAGAGCGGAGAGAAGAAACCGCTAATGGGCTCAGCCAATGGGCAGATCCTTATGCCACCCCTCCGGCTGATCGCCTCCGGAATAAGTGGTGGGGTCTACTGATCGCAGACCGCGATTAGCGGACTCCAATCACCTCAAGGTGTAAGGCGACGGAGCGCGGCAGCGCGGAGATGGTCGCACCTGGGTGCGGCCCCGAAGCGCAGCGAAGGGGTGACCGTTGCGGGTGCCCTTTGGGCGTAGCGGTCACATTAGCCGTAGCCACTGAATAAGGATTCCCCATTGGGAAATCCCATTAGCGGTTTCTTTCCTCTGGGTATTTCGGAGACAGGCATCCTCGCGCGGCGTTATATAATATTTTCAGCGGCTGCTGGTCTTGACCTTCGATCTCGATCTCCGAACCCGGCCGGCACGGAGGCACTGACGCGACGAAGGATCCGAACCCGCGACGGGGAGTCGCCGCTCGAAAAATAGAAGCGTTCTGGGGGCTTTACTGACTCTATATGCAAACGGCTGAAGGCGCTTGTTTGTTACAATCTTGCGCACGCAGCGACGGAACTTGAAACGCTTACGCGCGGTTCGTTTTCTGACTTCGATTCACTCTTCATGCTCTGCGCAGCGGTCTCTTTTCCCGTTCAAAGTAGCATGCTTTCCACCTTCAGCTTCTCTCCCTTTTTTGCGTTTTTTCCGTCGAGTATTTTTGAGTTCCTTCCGTGCCCGTCGCGCGGTGGGCGAAGCCACGCGGAACAGCTGGCGGATCGTTTTCCTGGCGCTCCCTCTCGCCGTCGGGTTCGACCTGGCGCGGGCCGGTGCAGCGACTGATTCCGCCGTGTCCGCTACTCGCGAGTCCGCGGACGCCGGCGGGTTTTTCATCCAGGAATATCGTGTGGCGGGCGCGCGCAAATTGCCCCGGCTAAAGATTGAGCAGGCGGTGTATCCGTTTCTTGGACCCGGCCGCACCCAGAATGATGTCGAGCACGCGCGGGCCGCACTCGAGCAGGCCTACAACGAGGAGGGTTACCAAACCGTCGCCGTACAAATTCCCCAGCAGCAGGTGACCTCCGGCATCGTCCGGCTCGAAGTCGTTGAGCGGCCAGTCGGTCGTCTGCGCGTCAAAGGCGCACGCTATTCCGCGCCTTCGGAAATCAAGTCGCTCGCACCCTCCCTTGCCGAGGGAAAGGTGATCAATTTTAACGACGTCCCCGCCGACATGGTCAGCTTGAACCAACTCGCGGACCGACAGGTGACGCCGTCGCTCCACGCCGGCGCGCAGCCCGACACCTTCGATGTGGATCTCGAGGTAAAGGAAAAACCGCCCCTCCACGCCAACGTCGAACTCAATAATCGCCGTGGGCCCAATACCACGGCATTGCGTGTCACCGGCTCCGTGAGTGCCAGCAATCTCTGGCAGGCGGGACACGGACTCGGCTTCACGTATCAGACCTCCCCGCAGGACACGAGCGAGGTGAAGGTGTTTTCTGGATACTACCTCGCCCGTTTTCGCGGGGCGCCTGGCTTTTCGCTGATGCTGCAAGGTACCAAACAGGACAGCAACGTTGCCACGCTGGGCGATGTTGCGGTGGCGGGTCGCGGCAAGACGATCGGACTGCGGGCGATGTTCAATCTCCCGGTCGGCGCAGGTTTCGTTCAGTCAGCGAGCCTGGGTCTGAACTATAAAAATTACGATGACCGGGTGAAACTCAGCAGCTCAGCGTCGGGTGAGATTGTCACTCCGATCACCTACTATCCGCTGGAGGCCGGTTATTCGGCCAGCTGGCTCGGTAAGGGAGTGATCACCGAGTTCGGCGCCGGTTTGAATTTCAATCTGCGCGGAGCCGGCGGTAAAACCGCGGACTTTAACAATAGCCGGTTTCGGGCGGACGCGAACTACGTTATTTTCCACGCGGACTTTTCTCAGCAGCGCGATCTGCCGGCGGGCTTTCAGATTTTCGGCAAGGTGCAGGGGCAAATCGCCGACCAGCCACTGATCGGCCACGAGCAGGCGAGCGGCGGCGGTTTGGGTACGGTGCGGGGATACCTCGAAGCGGAGGTCGTGGGAGACAACGCGGTGTTTGGCTCACTCGAGCTGCGCAGTCCGTCGCTGCTCCGCTCGATGTTCGGCAAACCCGGCGAATGGAGAATCTACGGGTTCACCGAGGGTGGAATTTTGACCCTGCGGAATCCGCTGCCCGATCAGAACGATCGCTTCACGCTCGCCAGCTACGGCGTCGGCAGTCGCGTCCAACTGCTCGAGCACTTCGATGGCTCGATTAACGCGAGCGTGCCGCTCAAGTCCCAATCGTCCACGACGGCCAAAGACCTGCGGGTCAACTTCCGCGCGGCGCTGGATTTCTAGTCATGACCTCCTTTTCCACCGTAACACGCGAATCGTACACATGAAAACCACACCGAACCGGGGTCAGTTTGTGCCGCCTCCGCTCCGGATCACACGGCCACCCGTGAATCCATTTCGGGAGTTTCGCGACGAAACGAAGATAAAGCCTGCTCCGCAGTCCAAACCGCCGGCGCTTCCGCGGAGGACTGCTAACAGCGTCTTCGGGTCAGTCCGTTATTCAAAGCAGCCATCCTTTCGGTTGAGGCATCTTTTGCTCGCAGTATGGATTGTCCTTGGGTTCGTCAGCCCCGCCAGGGCGTGGTGGGACAGCGAGTGGACCTTGCGAAAAAAAATCGTGCTCGATACATCGTCGTCGGGCGCGGCGATCGGTGAAGCCAGTGGTGCGGTGCCGGTGCTGGTGCGCCTGCACGAAGGGAATTTCCGTTTCGGTAATGCCAAGCCAGATGGCAGTGACCTGCGCTTCGTGGCGGAGGACGAGAAAACGCTGCTCCCGTACCACCTCGAAAAATTTGATCCGCTGCTCTACGAGGCGTTCGTCTGGGTAAAGGTCCCCTCGTTGAAGCCGGACACGAAAACCACGATCTGGCTCTATTATGGCAACGCGGGTAACAAGGCGACAAAGGTCGAGGATCCCAAAGCAACCTATGACGAGTCGACCGCCCTCGTGTATCATTTTACCGAGCACGGGCAGCCGGCCTATGACTCCACCGCGACGGGCAACAACGCGCAGACTGCCGGCTCCGTGAGCGAGGGGGCCATGGTTGGTTCCGGACTGCGGATCGATGGGAAAAACACCGTCACGATTCCGGCATCGGCTTCACTGTTTTGGACGGAAGGAAGCGCGATGACCTGGTCCGCATGGGTTAAATTTGGGGTGCCGCAACCGAATGCGGTCCTGTTCAGCCGGCGGGACGGAGCTAAATACTTCCTGATCGGCGCTGACAATGGGGTGCCGTTCGTCGAGGTGACGTATCAGGGTGGCATTGTGCGGACCTCGACTGCCGCACCAGTCACTCCGAATTCGTGGCACCATTGGGCGGTGGTGACAGGGGGCGAAAAGATTGCCCTGTATGTCGACGGCGAGCCATATGCGACGGCGTCGGCGGCGCTCCCGGCCTTGAACGGCCCGACCGTTCTCGGTGGCAATGGCAACGCTGACTTTAACGGCGAGATCGACGAACTGCAGATTTCGAAAACCGCCCGATCCGCGGCGCTGATTAAACTAGCGGCGATTAGCCAGGGACGCGAAGGCAGCGCGAAATTTTTAACGTTAAGCGACGATGAGCAACAGACGAGCTGGCTCAGCACGCTGAAGAACGGCTATATCGGCGTGATCATCGGTTCGTTGACCGTTGATGGCTGGGTGGTGATCGGGATCCTCGCCGTGATGTCGGTGGTAAGCTGGGTGGTGATGGTTCGAAAGGCGATGTACCTGAATCGAATCAGTAAAGGTAACGTCGATTTCCTGAATGAATGGAGTCATGTGGCGAACGACCTCTCAGTCATCGACACCGATGACGTTGAGGAGGCCAAGAGTATGGGTGGGCGCGGTCACGGAGCGATGGCGCTTTCGCCTTTGTATCATCTTTACCACATCGGCGTGGAGGAAATCCAACACCGCCTCGCGATGGACAACGGCCGTGGCGCACGCGTGCTCTCAGCGCGCTCGATGCAGGCGATCCGCGCGACACTTGATGGGGGCTTGGTGCGGGAAACGCAGAAGCTGAACAGCAACATCGTGCTGCTCACGATCGCCATCGCCGGCGGGCCGTTCCTCGGCCTGCTCGGCACCGTTGTCGGCGTGATGATCACTTTTGCTGCGGTGGCGCAGGCGGGCGATGTCAACGTCAACGCCATCGCGCCCGGCATCGCTGCCGCTCTGGCCGCCACTGTCGCGGGGCTCGCAGTCGCGATTCCGGCATTGTTTGGCTACAACTATCTCCTCTCACGTATCAAATCCACGAGTACGGACATGCACGTGTTCATCGACGAATTTGTCACGAAGCTCGCCGAATTTTATTCGGAGTCCGAGGTGAGCCACTCCTGAGAGTTGAAATTTCCGCGTTAACCCCTCCCTCCCATGCAAGTTCAATCCGAAGACAAGCCGTACGACGACATCAACATCACGCCCATGCTGGACCTGGCGTATGTGCTGCTCGTCATTTTCATCCTGATGTGCACGGCGTCGGTTGCGGGCACCAAGGTCAATCTGCCCAAGGCGAGCAACACGCCGGCCAACCTCGCGAAGCCCAAGACCAAGGCGATCACGATCAATAACGAGGGGAAGGTCTTTCTTGATACAATACCCGTCACCTTGCAGGAGTTGGAGCAGCGGTTGGGCCAGCAAAAGACGCAGACGCCCGATTTCCCCGTCGTGATTCGCGGAGACAGTGTCACGCAATACCAGGCAGTCATGGATGTGATCGACGTCGTCGGGCGCATCGGCATCTCGCAAATCGGTCTCGCGACCAAGCCGGCGGGCAGCAAGTAGCCGCGCATTTGGATTTTCCCGCATGAGCCAGCACGGTCATTTCGAGTATTCCGAGAAGCGCGGATTCCTGCGTCGCTTCGGGTTTCCGCTTGGGATCGGGCTGATCGCGCTGGTCGGCGTTTTCTTTCTAACGAAATTGTTTTCCGGGAGTGGCAACGCACCGCTCTCAAAGCCGCGTGAGATGGTCATGATCAGACCGGTGGTCACCCCGCCGCCTCCTCCTCCGCCACCACCACCGCCTCCGCAAGCCCAGCAGCCGCGGGATGAGCCGAAGGAACGAATGATGGATCAGACCCCCGTCAATGAGGCGGAGGTCAAGCCGGCGGAACAAGCGCCTGATCCGTCTCCGGCCCTCGGCACCAATGTGCAGGGTAGCGGACCTGCCGATGGTTTTGGACTGGGACGTTCGGGCAATGGATTTCTCGGGGGAAACGGCGGAGGCAACGGTGGCGGCGGAAGTCGTTTCGGCTGGTATGCCAATCGAGTCATCCGGGCGATGAGCGAGGCACTGCGTCAGAATCCGCGCACGAGTTCCGCCAGCTTCAGCATCAAGGTGAAAATCTGGTCCGACTCCTCCGGTCGGATCACGCGGGTGAAGCTCGGTGAGTCGACAGGTAATCTAGCGGTGGATACGGCGATCAGCAACGAGGTGCTGGCGGGTTTCCAATTGCCCGAGCCTCCACCTGACGGAATGCCGATGCCGATCTCGATGCGGCTGACGGCACGTCGCCCCAATTAATTTTTTTGTCGCTCCACTCGACCATGTCGTCTCCCAAAACCGTTCTACGTCCTTCGCTCGCCGCACTCATGGCGTGCCTCTCGACCATCGCCCTTGCTCCGCGAGGCTGGGCCGCTGATGCGCCACCACCTGCGGCGGATCCGCTCGGAGCGGCGTACCCGTCGCAAAGTGCGACGGTTTCCCTGATCAACCGGTTGACGGAACGCGGCGTGTTGTCGGGTCAGGATTCTGCAGAGTTGCTCCTGCTTGCCGAAGCCGATGCGGCTGAGATGCGCGCGCAGGCGGCGGTGACACAGGCGGCGCTGGCGCAGGCGGCCGCCGCTCAAGCTCGTGCGCGTGCCATTGCCGCGGTGGCCGGGGCGAGAATTTCGGCGCTTGCCGGCCTTTCCACGCAGCCTCCATTGCAAGCCGCGCCGGTGGCTGGCGCCAGTCCGCCGCAGCAGCCAGCGCCGCGGGCCGCCGCTCCCACGTATGCCGCGCCCGTCTATGCTGCCCCTGCGCAGACTGGAACGTATGCGAATTCCGCGCCGGCTGCGTCATCCGCAAACCGCGGCCGTATCGCCGCGGTGGATTCAGCTCCGACTGAGGCAGAACCGGCGAGAGCACCTGGCGTTGTGAGCAAGGCGGAAATTTACG
>CBRAFL010000141.1:0-13463 GCA_967755055.1 uncultured bacterium | reverse complement strand
TTGGCTAATGTGACCGCTACGCCCAAAGGGCACCCGCAACGGTCACCCCTTCGCTCCGCTTCGGGGCCGCACCAGGTGCGACCATCTCCGCGCTGCCGCGCTCCGTCGCCTGCGCCTTGAGCTGATTGGAGCCCGCTGATCGCGGTCTGCGATCAGCAGACCCATTACCTATTCTGGAGCCGATCAGGCGGAGGGGTGCCAAGGATCTGCCCATTGGCAGATCCCATTAGCGGTTTCCTCCCTTCGCGTATTTCGAAGACTGAGCCTAGCCCGGGCTAGGGCCCGATTCCTTCGGGCGCAATGGGGCAGAACACAACGGCCCAACGGCTGCGGATCCGGACGAAAGACAAGGTTTGCAGGCGGGTAATCTTTGTCGCGCGCTCCCCAATAACCGCTATCGAGCCTCATCGGTAAATCTCCTACAGGAACTCCAAGTGAAGCGCCGGTGTCTACGGTTTCCTGCTTCGACTTCGAATTAAACGTTTGCCTTGCAAACGTTATCATTAAGCGTCCGTTTTTCCCCGTTTCCTGTCGAACACCCCTTCGCAGTCATGCCTTTTATTTTGCGTCTGTCATTTGCTCGTTGTGGCACCTTGGTGCTGCTCGCGCTTCTGACCGCGCAACTGAAAGCAGCAACCGACCCGGATCCGCCGCCTGCCTTGGCCCTTGCTCGACCTGGCGCGATTCTCACCGCCGATGACGATGCGTTGCTGGATGAACTTCAGCGCGCATCGTTCCTTTTTTTTGTCGAACAGACAAATCCCGTCACCGGTTTGGTGCGTGATCGCGCTTTTGCGGACGGCTCTCCGAGTGAAGGCAAAGCGAGTATATCGGCGTCGGGCTTCGCACTCACCTCGTGGGCGATTGCTGCACATCGTGGTTGGGTCACGCGGCCCGCGGCGCTCGAACGCGTTCGGCTGATGCTACATTTTCTCGCCGAAAAAGCACCGCGCCAACACGGCTTTTTCTACCACTTCATGGAAATGGATACCGGTGCGCGGGCGTGGAAGTGCGAGCTGTCCTCGATCGATACTGGATTATTCATGGCTGGCGCAGTGATCGCGCGGGAATATTTTCAAGATCCGGAAATCACCGAGCTGGTGAATCGGATCTATCGGGAGATCGACTGGAAATGGTTTCTCAACGGCGGCAAAACCGTGGCGCTCGGGTGGCACGATGAAACCGGCTTTTCACGCTTTCGGTGGGGAAGTTATTCCGAGCACACGATGATGAGTATCCTCGGATTGGGTGCACCGGAAAATGCCCTCGAGCCGGAATACTGGCGCACGTGGAAACGCGTGCCCACCGGCTCGTACGGCGGTTACCATTTCATTCAAGGACCGCCGCTTTTCATTCACCAATTCGCCCACGCGTACGTTGATTTTCGCGAACGGCGCGACGCTTTCGCCGATTACTACCAAAATTCCGTCCTCGCCACTCTCGCACAGCGACGATTCAGCATGGACCTGCGAACGGAGTTTCCCAGTTGGGGTGAACGGCTGTGGGGCGTAACAGCGTCGGATTCGGAAACCGGATACAAAGCCTGGGGCGGTCCGCCCCGAACCGCCGAATTCAACTCACTCGACGGAACGATCGTGCCGTGCGCCACGATCGGCTCGGTCCCGTTTGCGCCGTACGAAACACTCATGGTCCTGCGCCACATCCGGACCGTCTATGGAGATCGGGCGTGGAAGCGTTACGGCGTGGTCGACTCTTTCAACCCGGAGAGTGGCTGGGTGAATCCCGACGTCATCGGGATCGATGTGGGCATCTCGCTTCTTCAAGCGGAAAACGCGCGCTCTGGTTTTGTTTGGGCGCTCTTCATGCAAGCGCCGGAAGTGAAGCGCGCACTCGACAAAGCAGGTTTCGTTTCGAAAAGCAGAAATTTCACGTGGCCCGATCGTCAGCAGTTGCGCACGCTCGCCTCGATCGCCTGGAAAACCCTCGACGCAGAACCGATCACGCCGGAAACGATCGGGCTGCGGCTCACCGCCATTCCAGCCGCTCAATCGTTGGGCCTCATTGACGCGCGCGTCGCCGGCAAACGCGCACGCACCATTCTCGCGAATGCCGCCCCGCCAGAATCGGACACCGCGCTCGCGGAGTATGAGGCCGGACTGATCACACTGCGTCAGGCTTTCCCGAGTCTCACGCCCGACGTCACGCGGCTCGTCGAGGCGATCAGATGGGAGAACATCACCCTCACTTCAACGAAGCTCGGCTCCGCGAGCCGGTTCGCCGCCTTCTTCAAAATCGCCAGCACCAAGAGCGATCTCGCAACGTGGACGCGACTCGTGCGCACGCCGGAAGAGCGCGGGCCGATCTTCGTACTTTCTCCCGCCAACGTCGGCGACCAGCTGCGGCCCGGCTTGTGGCTCGATGAAGCTTCGATCATCACCGGCGCGTCCGCCGCCCAACTCGCTTACTGGTACGCGACGCTCAAACCGGATCCCGCGCAGCCGCCACCCACGCCGGACGTTCTCACGACTGCATTGTTGCTTGATCACTTTCCGACGGAGGTGCTCGCACGCATGAAGCAGACTCCGCTTCCGCCCGGTTGGTTGGAAGCATCCTCGCCCGCGGATCGCGCCGTTTTGCTCATCAGCGTCGCGAACCTGTTGGTGCCCGACTGCGTGCGCGAATGGTTTCAACAAGACGCCATGGTCCGCGCCGCTCGCGGTATAATTCCGGAATTCACCGAAGCCTCATTCGGCCAGAATAACTCCGTCTTGTGGCGCTACGAACTGGCCGGGCCGATGGTCGAGCCGCCCGCCCGTCGCGCCATTGCGGTCTCTTCCACCATTCCGCGCGAACAGTGGCAGTGGACGCGCATCGCGGGTCTCGAGTTCAAAGATTCGCCCGCGGATGTGCGCGCCGACGATCCGCTGATCGAACTCCGTTTTACGTTCACATGGGACAACGAAGCACTGCACTTTCATGCTGAAGCCACGGATACGCCTCCCGGTTACAAGCCACCCACGCAGCGCAGGGAGCTGGTTGAGCTACTCATCGACCCGCAAGCCGACGGCTTGGTCTGGCGCGGAAGCGACGACCTTCATTTCGTGTACCGCTCCAGTGGAGAAGCATGGGAATGGTCACGTAATCGCGCTGCCTCCGCCACCATCCTCCGCAACGAAACGGGCTACACCGTGGACGCGGATATTCCGTGGTCGGTTATCGGCCTCACGCCCACTCCCGGGCTCGAATTAAGTCTCACTACCGCGATCGCCAGCGACGGCAGTCATGAGTGGGAACCCTCGTTGAAACTCAACTGGCGGTTCTTCCAGCGCCGCGACGAGCGATACGGCCTCGGAGTCCTGAAACTCGAATAGTCGTTGATGGCACCGACTCGCCCGAGCTCCACCCCATGCTCTTCTTCACTCTCATTTGCTGGCTCGCGATCGCGCTGTTCAGCGTGACGGGCAATGCCGTGGCCAAAGAGCGCGCGAACGAGCGCGTCGTCATTAACTATTGGGAGAAATGGTCGGGCTTCGAAGCAGAGGCGATGCAGTCGATCATCGATGATTTCAATCGCTCACAAAATCGCATTGAAGTGCGGTTCCTCAGCATCAGCCCCATCGACGAAAAGCTGATGCTCGCCGCGTCAGCCGGCAATCCACCGGATCTCGCCGGTATTTGGGAATACAATATTCCCGATCTCGCCGAGAAAGGCGCGCTTCTCCCGCTCGACGAAGCGCTCGCTGAAGCAGGACTCGGCGCGGATCATTACGTACCGAAATATTGGGAGCTTTGCCGCCACGACGGATTCACCTGGGCTCTGCCGAGCACGCCCGGCGCCGTCGCGCTCTTTTACAACAAGCGGCTTTTCCGCGAAGTGGGCCTCGATCCCGATCGACCGCCGCGCACCTTCGCCGAAGTTGAGACGATGAGTCGCCGCCTCACACGCGTCGAACTCCAGCGAAACGGCCGTCGCGTGCGCCTCTCCTTCGACGAACTTACCGAGGCCGAACGGAAGAGCGGCCGCTACGACATCGTTCAAATCGGCCACCAGCCGGGTGACGTGGGCGGGATGCAAGTTTCGCTGTGGGGTTATTGGTTCGGCGCAAAATATTGGGACGGGAAACGACGCATTCTCGCCAACGACGAAGGCAATCTCGCCGCGTATCACTGGCTCCGTGACGTCATGACGGAATACGGCGTCGATCAATTGAAGAATTTCGACGCTAGCTTCGGCCGGTCGCAATCGGCTGCGAGCCCCTTCCTCGCGGGCAAATGTGCGATGGTTGTACAGGGACCGTGGTATCCCAACTTCGTCGAGAAATACGCGCCGGATCTCGAGTGGGGCGTGGTCCCGTTCCCGGCTCTGCCCGGTATCGCGGACAACGCACCAATGACACTCATCATAAGTGACATGCTCGTCATCCCGCGCGGCGCGAAACACCCGCATGAGGCGTTCGAGTTTCTCCGCTACACTCAACAGCAGAAAGTCGCGGAAAAACTGGCGTCGCTTCAGCGCAAATTCACCGCGCTCCGCGAGGTCTCACCGGAGTTCATTGCGAATAATCCGAATCCAGCGATCGGCTTTTTTACCGAGCTTTCGCGCAGCCCCAATGCGCGCGCCGTTCCGCGAATCTCGATGTGGCGTGATTACGAAATTGAGATGTCGGTCGCCGCGATGAACGTGCGCTTCCTGCTAAAAACACCCGAGCAGGCCTTGGAGGAAGTTCAGAAACGCGTGCAATGGCGGTTCGATCGCGCGCTGCGCCGTTGGGATGTGGTGGGCAACAAGCGCCGCGAAGAATGGAGGGAATATGCTCGTTGGTGATCGCAAACGCCTTTGGCTCGGCCTCGCGTTCATCTCGCCATGGCTGCTGGGTTTTCTCGCCTTCACCGTTTATCCGGTCGCGGCCTCGTGCTATTATTCGTTCTGCGACTACGACGTGCTGTCGCGCCCGATTTGGGTCGGCCTCCTGAATTACCAGGACATGGCCACCGACACGGTCTACTGGCGCGCGTTGAGCAACACGCTCGTGTTTAGCGCGATCTCCCTGCCGCTGGGACTCTGTTTCGCACTCGCGCTCGCACTGCTCCTCAACCGCCCTGTCGCCGGGCGTGGGTTTTTCCGCGCGATCTATTATGTTCCTTCGCTGGTTCCCGCGGTCGCAGCGGGTGCGGTGTGGCTTTGGATTTTGAATACGCGCGATGGTTTGATCAACCAGTCGCTGCTCTGGCTTGGAGTCGATCGTCCGCCGCAATGGCTTGATGAGCCGCAGTGGACGAAGCCCGGACTCGCTCTCGTCGCGATCTGGGGCTGCGGCAATACCGTCGTCATCCTGCTCGCCGCGCTTCAAGGCGTACCTCGCGCGCTCCTCGAAGCAGCGACGATTGATGGTGCGTCGGCATGGCGTCGATTGTGGCACGTCGTGATTCCGGCGATTTCGCCGGTCATTTATTTCAACTTCATCGTCGGCGTCATCGGCGCGTTGCAGACGTTTGCGACGGTCTTCGTCATGTTTACCAACGGCGGGCCTGACCGGTCCGCGCTGTTTTACGCGGTCTATCTTTACGAAACCGCGTTCGGGTCACGACAAATGGGATACGCCTGCGCCATGGCGTGGGTGCTCTTCCTCCTGACACTCGGCCTCACCTGGCTGGCGTCGCGCAGCACCCGCGGGTTCGTGCACTACGGAGACTAGCCGATGACGCCGCGAACGATCAATTTTCCCCAAGTAGCGGCAGGCCTCCGTGCCTGCTGTCTTCCGAACTCCGATCTTCGATCTCCGAACTACGAACCCAGCCTGCAGGGACGCCTGCCGCTACATCACACGATCACGACGGACAGGCACGGAGATCTGCCGCTACGAATTGCGCTGGCAGCGACGCTCTCATGAGACCGCTGCCCAAGTTTCTCACTTACACCGCGCTGATCCTGGGCGCCGCGGTTTTCATGCTGCCATTGCTCTGGATGCTCTCGACTGCGCTGAAGCCGATCGAGCAAACCACCGTTCAACCGCCGATCTGGCTACCGCGCCGTTACTATATCGAAGAAAACACTACGCGCCGCGAAGTGAAGCTCGGTGGCGTCGTCAGCGTTCCCAGCGTGTGGGCCGTGCCCGCCGGTGCGAGCGTGCCCGTCGTATTGCCCAAGGCAGATGTACAAAATGGAATGTGGACCACGAGCGGTGGTCGCCAGACACCCGTCGACGTGCGGGTCGAGATTTCTGCCACGCCCGAAGCCCCGTGGCGTGAGGTCATTGATGTGAAAACGGGGGCTCGCTCGATCGTCAGCCTCGATAAAATTACTGGCCGCTTTGCGCCGCGCTGGGAGAATTTCGGTAGCGCGGTAAAGATCATGCAGCATTTCTGGAGGTATCTCGGAAATACCGTCCTGCTGTGCGTGCTGAATGTCACGGGAATGATTTTATCCAGCTCCCTCGTGGCGTATGGATTCTCGCGCATCGAGTGGCGTGGCCGCGATGGCATGTTCCTGGTTCTGCTCGGGACGATGATGATTCCGTTCCCGGTCACGATGGTGCCGCTGTACGCTTTGTTCCGTCAACTCGGCTGGATCGGCACGCTGCGTCCGTTGTGGGTGACGGCGTTTTTCGCCAGCGCGTTCAACGTTTTTTTGCTGCGGCAATTTTTCCGCACGATTCCCATGGAGCTTTCCGAAGCGGCGCGAATCGACGGCTGCGGCGAATTCAGAATCTTCTGGCAGATTATTCTCCCACTCTGCCGTCCCGCGTTGGTGGTCGTCGGATTATTTACGTTCCTCGGCACGTGGAACGATTTTCTCGGACCGCTGATTTATCTGACGGATCAACGCGACTTCACCTTGGCGCTCGCGCTGAAGTCGATGCAGCAGAAAAGCGCCCTCACGGATTGGCACTATCTGATGGCGGCCAGCACGCTGATCATTCTGCCGATCATCGCGCTCTTTATCGTGGCGCAACGCCACTTTGTCGAAGGCATCGCCACCACCGGTGGCAAGACCTAGCGGCACTCTCCTTTATTTCCCCCGGCGGAAAACAACAAACACATAGCTATGAAAACGAAAATACCCCGCACATTATACGCGTTGGCGCTCGCGCTGACGCATGGCTTCACGGCCACTCTGCTGGCGCAGACGACGCCGGCAGAAGACCAGCCAGTCGTCCTCAGCCCATTCACGGTTAACGTCGACCGCGACCAAGGCTACATCGCCACAGATTCCCTGGCGGGTGGCCGTCAGGCTTCTCCCATTCGAGTGACGCCGGCTGCAATGTCGTCGATCACCGGACAATTCATTAGCGATCTCGGACTGACCAACGTGCAGGACGCCCTGAAGTGGTCCCTCAATACCGTTCCAGTCAACGACCGCAACGGCTTCGCCGGCGGTTCGGGCGGCAATGTCTTCAACTACTGGGCAATCAGTTCCCGCGGCGGCGGGAGCGTGCAAGGCGGCAATCCGCCGACGAAGAATTATTTCCCGCTCTTCGTCATCGCCGACACCTACAACATCGAGCGTATCGAATTCGACCAGGGCCCGAACTCCATTCTGTTCGGCATCGGTGACATCGGCGGCGCGATGAGCAGCTACACCAAGACGGCGCGCTTCGACAAGCAGTTCGAAGATCTCCGGCTGAGCTACGACAACTACGGCGGCTATCGCGGCACGGTCGACGTGAACACCTACCGCGGCGATCTCGCCATCCGCGTCAACGCCGTCGCCGCAAACGAAAAGGGCTGGAGGGACGGCGACGATCACAAGAAGCTCGGCGCGACCCTCGCGGCCGACTGGCGCTTCAACAACGCCAACTCCCACCTCCGCTTCGAGATCGAAGGCTGGAAGGAAAAGAAATCGATCTACGGTGCGACCTATCAGGATAATTTGTCCCTCTGGAACGGCACGACCAGCGCCGCTACCTGGGGCGAGGCGATCGCCAATAAGGGCGCCAATCCGCAGACCACACCCGGTGCGCCCGGCGTCACCGGCATGTCCGACTGGGGCCTGAATCCCTACAGCGTCATCGTCGCCGGCTCCAGCGGCGGCATCATGGATTGGTCCGCGGGCGTACGCTCCATGGGCACGAACAGCATCGCATGGGGCGCTTACATGCGGCCCAATTCCTTCTCTTACACGCCGACGGGTGGCACGGTCATCAAGGCCCTTCCGAGCCGTGAATTCACGGTCGGCCCGAGCGACGGCTACGTGAAGCCCGAGGACATGAATATGACCCTGACCTACGACCAGCGGATCACCGACAACCTGGACTTCGAAGTCTCCGGCTACCGCTACGTCGACAAGCAGTACGCGATCAACTATGAAGGCGGAGCCACTGCGAACTACGATCTCAACAAGCAGCTTCCGAACGGCTCCACCAACCCGAACTTCGGGCAGATCTACTCCGATTTCTTCCTGGATAAACAGGTGCAGAATCACTGGGTGAACGAGGTTCGCGGCCAGCTCTCGTACCACTTCGACACGACGGTGTGGAATATACCGCTGAAGCAGGTGTTCAGCGTCTCGGCTGGCGAACAGGTCACCGAGTATGACGCCCGCCAGTATAACGCCCAAGACACCACCAAGCCCGCATCCAACTGGACCTCGAACGATTGGACCAAGAACATGGTCTGGGGCCGCATCTATTGGAATAATCCGCATGCCGCTTTCAACGTCCCTAACACGGTCGTCTACACGGCCATGCCCTTCAACTGGTATGACTTCGATTCGAAGCAGACGATCAAGTATGGCGGCGCCTTCTCGCAGACTCGCCTCTGGGACGATCGTCTAAACATCTCCCTCGGTATGCGGCGCGACTCCTACGATGTCACCAAGGTCGGGCTTCGCGGAGCTACCAATGTCCCCGTAACCGGCAGCGGCGCGGGCAACACGTACTCCGCAGGCGCCGTCTACTACGTTCCGAAGGTGGATTGGCTCGGGCTAGTCTACAACAAATCGGAAAATTACCAGCCCGCCGCAGGTGGTCTCGCCCCCAGCTTGTTCGGCGAGACGCGCGGTGCATCCTTCGGCAAAGGCGAGAACTACGGCGTGCGCATCTCGACCAAGGACGGCAAGTATTCCGCCTCCGCCACCTGGTATAAAGACACCGCGACGGACGTTATCGGCGGCAACGAGCCAGGGTTCCAAGGCATTTGGGAACAATACCTGCGAGCGGGCGGCACCAAAACCGACATCGGGCCGGCCGGCCAGATCAACGGATTAACGGCGCAGATGCAGTATAACGTGACCTACGACGTGAAGTATACCGGCGTCGAGTTCGAGCTGACCGCAAATCCGACCAAGAACCTCCGCCTGCAGCTGCACTATGCGAAACCCAAGGGCGAGCGGACCAATAACGGAGCGGAAGGCGTGGCTTACTACAAACTGCACGTGGCCGACTGGCGAGCCGTGGCCGGCGGCACCGGGACCGAAAGCGTGAAACTGAAGAGCCTCCTGGACACCGCGGAAACCAACTTCGCGATTTGGGCCGTGCCGACCCTCGCAGCCGGCGTGCCGGACGACCAGTGGAACGTCTACGCGACCTATAGCTTCGAAAACGCCCTCAAGGGTCTCGACGTCGGTTTCGGTGCAACCCACGCGGGCGCGCGCCAGATCGATCAGGTCAACCAGACGAGCGACTACACCACGGAGTCGATGCACGTCGGCTATTCGATGAACGTCAGCCCCATGAGCCACAAGATCCACACCCGCTTCCAGCTAAACGTGGATAATCTGTTCGGCAAAGACACGCTCATCTTTCAATCCTACAACGGCACCACGGCGATGGATTACAACTTCATCCCACCGCGGAAGGTAACCTTCTCGGTCGCGTTGTCGTTTTAAGTAACACCGATTTGCCGGAGGCCAGCGGTCCGATCCCGCTGGCCTCCGTTCTCTTGGGTCTCCCGCGCAATTCGCGTTCCGCGCCCTTCCATCACGGATGCCCGTCCCTCTCCCGTTCGTCTTTTCGTCTCCGCGCTGTCACCGATTCCCAGATACACGAGCTGATTCGCGCCATCGAGCTTCGTGCCCTGCCGCGCCGGACTCACCATGACTCATCCCACCATTTTTTCCGGTCGCCCACTTCGGACGCGTCACCTGCAACTCGCCGCAGCCCACGCTTCGGGCCTCGTCGAACTGCGCGCGGCCTCGCCGCTCGTGGCCCAGTTGTTGCCGACGGGCGCGCTGTTCGCGCTGCGCCATGAGTCCACGCTTCTCAACCAACTTCTGCCTGGACCGGCGGAGGACGGCCTTTTCCGTCTCCTGCTTCGCTGGCGCACCCCACGCGCGAAATCTTTCAAATTCACTCCGCTCGTCGGCCCCGGCCTCGGCTTCTCTCGCCCCAGTCCCGCCGCCGCTTGCTGGACCTCCGCGCCGGCCTCCGGCCTGCACGCCGAAACTTACCTGCGGATTCATCCCACGTTGTCCGGCTGGTCCTGGCGCGTTCGGGTGCGTAACAACTCCGCCACTACGCTGGTCCTTGATACCTTGCACGCGCAAGACCTCGGCCTCGCCGACGAAGGCGCCGTTCGTAATAACGAGGCCTATACCTCGCACTATCTCGACCTTCTGCCGATTCGCGATTCGTCGCTGGGTTGGACGATTCTTGCCCGCCAAAATCAGACCATGGCGAAGGGCCGCCACCCGTGGCTCGCGGTCGCGTGCACTAGCGGCGCCTCCGGATTTTGCACGGACGGCCGCCAGTTTTTCGGCGTCGATCACCGCTTGACCGGCGAGCCCGCCGCAATCCGCAACGCCGATTTACCGTCACAACGCCTCCAGCAGGAATTCGCACTCGCGGGCCTGCAAAGCTGCCCGCTAGAGCTCAAGCCCGGCGCCGTCGGCGAATTTCGTTTCGTCGCTCGTTTCGTCGCCGACCACCCCGCCGCTTCGACTTCCGCCGATCTCAAGTTGCTGAACCGCCTCATCGATCCGGCGTGGGATAAACTCCCCCGTCAGTCCCCGCGAGCTTCGAAGCCAGCGCCCGTTTCCCTCTTCGCCCGTTCGCCGTGGTTGCATGGAGACGTTCCCACGGATGCCGAGTGCGCAAAATGGTTTCCCGGCGCGCATCGCCACGAGGAACGTTCTCCGGACGGCGCACTGCTTTCCTTTTTCTCTGACCGCGACACTCATGTCGTCACGCGCACGAAGGAAGGGACCATCGCACGTCCGCACGGCCATATCCTGCGCAGTGGCGACGCGAGCTGGTTCGACGCCGGACATTTCGGCACGACGTGCTACGCCGCGGGAATTTTCTCCGCTCAGGCGTACCTCGGCCATCCAAGTTTCGACCGACTCCTCTCGGTCGTACGCAACGCCCTCAACGTTGTCCGCGGCAGCGGCCAGCGCATCTTCATCCATCACCTCGGACGGTGGCGACAGCTCGGCATTCCTTCGACCTTTGCGATGACGCCTGGCGACGCTCGCTGGAGCTATCGCTTCGGCCGCGAGGTGATCGAGGTGCGAACCTGGTGCGCTCCGAAGCTCCCCTGTGCGCATCTCGAACTGCGTGTCAAAGCCGGCGCGACGCGCAAATTTCTGATCACGCACAACGTCGTGCTTGGCGCCGCTGAATTCGATCACGGCGGCGCGCTCACGGTGCATCCTTCCAACGGTTGGATCGGCGCGCAACCGGCGCCCGAAAGCATGGTTGGCAAGCACGAGCCCGCCGTCTGTTTCGCGATCGCCGCCACCGTTCCCGCGCAACTCGACGCGATCGCCGGAGACGGCCTGCTTTACGCCGACGGCGCCGAGCGTGGCGGTCCTTACGTCACCTTGCGCACGAAGTCGGTTTCGCACTTCGGCGTAATCCTTCTCGGCACTCACGAGGGTGTCGCTGCATTGCCTGAAGCGGTCGCCACCGCTCGCGCAGCGCACGCGAAAGCAAGCCACGACGCCCGTGCACCCGCTCCTCCCGCGCAGTTGTCGCACGACGGCGACGCTCGCGTTTCGCGAATCAACGAGATCCTCCCGTGGTACGCGCACAACGCCGCGATTCATTTTTCCGCGCCGCATGGCCTCGAGCAATATGGCGGCGCTGCGTGGGGCGTGCGCGATGTTTGTCAGGGTTCGATCGAATGGCTGCTGGCGTCCGGCGCTTTTCCCGTGGCGCGTCGCATGTTGGAGACCGTTTTCGCCCAGCAATACGCGCATGACGGCAGCTGGCCGCAGTGGTTCATGCATCCGCCGTATCAGGCCGTGCAACAGGCGCACAGCCATGGCGACGTGTGCTTCTGGCCGGTGAAAGCCGTGTGCGATTATATCGAAGCCTGCAACGACGTCGATTTCCTGCGCACACCGCTCGGCTACACCGATCACGAAAAATTCCTGGTCGGCGATCCGATTGAAACCGTCCTTCAGCACTGCGACCGTGTCATCGCCCAATGCGAAGCGCGCTTCATCTCCGGCACCGCGCTGGTCAACTACGGCGACGGCGATTGGGACGATACGCTGCAGCCAGCTGATCCGACCATGCGCACACACATGACGAGCGCGTGGACAGTCGGCCTCGCGTTTCACACCTTCCGCCAACTCGCCGGCGTCTGCCGTCGCATCGGTGACACCACCCGCGCGGCGCAGCTCGAGAAACTCTGTGCCCGGATGCGCGCCGACTTTGGACAACTCATGCCCGATGGCGTCGTCGCCGGTTTTGGGATACAGGAGAAGGACGGCTCGCTGCGTCCGTTGCTGCATCCCAACGATACCGTCACGCACATCCGTTATCGGCTTCTGCCCATGACCCGTTCGATCCTCGCCGAACTCTTCACGCCCGCGGAGGCGAAGCGGCATCTGGAAATCATCGAAAAAGAACTCCGTTACCCCGACGGCGTGCGCCTCATGAGCGAGCCGTCGACCTATCAAGGCGGCGTGGAGCGTTTATTCAAACGCGCGGAAACTGCCGCCAATGTCGGTCGTGAAATCGGCCTCCAATACGTGCATGCACACCTGCGCTACGCCGAGGCGCTCGCGAAAGTCGGAGACGCGGAGCGTTTCTGGCACGCGTTGCAGGTCGTCAATCCCGTCGCCCTCACCGCCATCGTGCCGCACGCCGCGCCGCGGCAGAGCAACACGTATTTCTCCAGCTCCGATGCCGATTTTCCCGATCGCTACGAGGCTGCAGCACGCTGGGCGGAATTGCGCACAGGCCAGGTCGCGGTCTGCGGCGGCTGGCGCCTTTACTCGAGCGGTCCGGGAATTTTTCTTCGCATCGTCCGCTCCTGCCTGCTCGGGCTGCGCGAGTCGTTCAGTGATGTCGTTTTCGATCCCGTCCTGCCGCTGGGCCTCGACGGCCTCACCGCCACCGCCACTCTTTTGGGCCGGCCGCTGGAGCTGATCTACCAAGTGAAATCGGGCACCAGCGCACACACGATCACCGTCAACGGCTCGCGCCTCGCGGGATTGGTGCACGAGAAAAATCCTTACCGCACGGGAGGTTTGCGCGTACCCATTGAACAATTGAACAGGCTGCTCTCTTCGAAGATCAATCGGATCGAAGACGAACACTAGTTCGTATACAATT
>CBRAFL010000140.1:0-13532 GCA_967755055.1 uncultured bacterium | reverse complement strand
TCAATACGCCGTTTTCGGAGGGAAAAACACCTGCCAAAACGTCCGCGCCGTGATCTGCACATCGAGCCAGAACGACCAATGCGTGATATAATACACATCCCAGTGATGCCTCCGGCTCAGCATCTCGCGTTCTAGAATTTCCCCTCTGTAGCCCATGCTCTGCGCCAATCCGGTGATCCCCGGCTTCACGAGGTGACGGGTACGATACGCTTTCGTCTGCTGCCGAAATTCCTCATCCAACACCGGCATGTACGGTCGCGGACCGACCACACTCATCTCACCGCGCAACACGTTCCAAAACTGCGGAAACTCATCGAGACTCCGCCGGCGCAGAAACCGGCCAAATGGAAAAATGCGTTCGTCATCCGGACGCGCCTGAAGCGATTCGTCGGCGGCGTCACCATTTCCTTCATACATCGAACGAAACTTCAGCATGGCGAAAGTATTGCCGCGCATCCCGCGCCGTTCCCGAACGTGAAACAAGGGCCCCGGTGCCTGCCAGCGCTGCACCAGCGCAACCACACCGCACAAGAGCGGGAAAACAATTACGACGACCGGCAGCGCGATCGCGACATCCAGCGTACGCTTGAGCAAGCGGTTTAGCGGATCCTCCAACGGCTCTTCCTGCAGCGTGTAAAAGTGCCGGCCTTCCTCCGTGATCGGCACGAGCGGATGCGTGAATCGCTGCTCAATATTATTGTGGATAAGCAGCCGGCACCCGTGTTCCTGGCATTGCGCGATGATCGCACGCGCGTCCGCATCGGTCACCGGAAATTCCAGCAAGACGACCTGCGCCACCTCACGTTCTTTGAGCACCCGCGACAACTCGCCCACCTTTCCCAACCAAGCCACAAGACCCTGCGGCGCGCCGTCGAGCGATTCGTCATCCGATAGCACACCGACGGGATGAATCCCCAACGCTTCCTTGTCTGCGATCCAGTCGTGCAGTCGCGATAGGGAAACAAGCGGACCGATAAACACGGTCGGAAGCCGATGACCTTTTTGAAAAACAATGCGCGCGAGCAGTCGTGGAACGCGTGCGTTCAGCAGCGTCAACGCGATCCAGCTCCAAAGCAAAAAGCTCCCGAGAAAAAGTCGGCTGATGCTCGTATCCTGAGTCGCGAACATCATCGTGAACGTGAGTAACGCCATCAGCGCCGTCTGCCGGCTGGCCAGTCGCGCCGCGTCCATCCAGTTCAACACATGAAATCGCGTGGCCAGTCGCGCGAGATCGCGCGTTGACAGCAGCATCCCACCCACGACGCAGAGAAAATACGGCAGCAAGTTAACGCTGCGGTTCAAGTGCACGAATGGCACGTGATAGATCACGTTCGCGTAGACCCAAAAAAAGACCCCGATAAACAAGGTCATTGCCCCCGCGTGAAGATTGGCCAGGCCGCGCGCCCGGGTCGTGATCATGAGCCTTCGTAGATGTCAGCCGGCATCGCGACAGGCAAGCCGGGGCTGTTGCGGAAACGAGCCGCTGTAAACTTTAAGCGATAAGCGTAAAGCTTCGGAGCGGTGTAAATCGGCCGTTACCGCCTCGCGGCGAAGTACGTTTTCACGTCTGCCAGTGATCGCGTGTTCAACACCTGGGCTTTAGTCAGCCAGCCTTTTCGGGCAGCGTTCACTCCCGCGCGCACGTGCATCAGACCCGCGGTGTCGTGCGCATCCGGATTTATAGCACACAGCAACCCGCGCTCCGCCGCTTTGCGCCAATGCCGCCAGTCCATTTCCAGCCGCCACGGACTCGCGTTCATTTCGATCACCACACCGCGCGCAATCGCCGCATCGATGATCTTCGCCACGTCCACGCGATAGCCTTCGCGTCGCAATAACAACCGTCCCGTCAAATGTCCGAGCATCGTCGTACGCGGATGCTCGATCGCGCGAATGATTCGCGACGTCATCGTCGCCTCGTCCTGAACAAAAGCCGCGTGCACCGAGGCGACCACATAATCCAGCTTCTCCAACGCCGAGTCATCGAAGTCCAATCGCCCATCCGCGAGAATATCGCACTCGGTTCCCGTGAATACGTGAGTCGTGAATCGCCGGCTCGCGTTGAGTGCCGCGATCTCGTCGATCTGCCGCAGTAACCGCTCTTCGCTTAGTCCGTTCGCCTGCACACTCGATTTCGAGTGATCGGCAATTCCCAAATATTCCCAGCCGAGCGCCTGCGCCGCGCCCACCATTTCCAACAACGTGCTGCGCCCATCGGAGGCGGTCGTGTGACAATGAAATGTCCCGCGCAAATCGCCCAGCTCGACCAACTGCGGCAAGGCGTTTTTCTCCGCGGCCTCGATCTCGCCCAAGCCTTCCCGCAACTCCGGCGGAATAAATTTCAGCCCAAGCGCCGCAAATAATTCCGCCTCTGTTGTCGCCGCCGTTCTGCGTCCGCGGTCTTCGGCCTTTAGCTTCACCGTTCCCTCGCCTTCCGAGGGCAACAATCCCCATTCGCTCAAACTCAGTCCGCGCGCCAATGCTCGCTGACGCATCTGCACGTTGTGATCTTTCGACCCCGTGAAATGGTGCAGCGCAAAAACAAACTGGTCTTCGGGCACGATCCGTAAATCCGCCTGCAGCCCGCTTTCAAACCGCACGCTCGCCTTCGTTTCTCCCTGCGCCGTGACTTCCTGCACGCCCGGCATCGCCACAAACCACGACACCACCGGCGCCACTTCCGTCGCTGCGACAATGAAATCCAGATCACCCACGGTCTCCATGCCGCGCCGCAAGCTTCCAGCCGCCTCCGCGCGTTTCACCTGCGGCAATGCCCGCAATCCTTCGACGATCGGCTCAGCCACCGCGCACGCTTCCCACCACAAATGTCTCCGACCGTACGCCGCGCGATTTTTAATTCCCGCCAAAATCTTCTCCTGCGTTTTCTCGCCAAATCCCGCCAGTTCCGCAACGCGTCCGTCCGTGCACGCCGCCGTCAACGTTGCGATGCTGTTCACACCGAGCTTGTCGAAAAGCGTTTTGATCTTCTTCGGTCCGAGACTTGGAATCTCCAACAACTCAATCAGTCCCGGCTCCACTGACGCTTTCAGTTTCTCAAAAAATTCCAGCTTTCCAGTCTGACGCAGCTCTGTGATTTTTTGCGCAAGCGCGTCACCGATTCCTTTTACGGTGAGCAATTCGTCCGCCTCGATGAGTCGCGTCAGCTCTGCGTCTTCGAGTGATTCGAGGACACGCGCGCCTGCCTGATAAGCGCGCACCTTGAACGGGTTTTCACCCTTCAATTCCAGCAGCAGCCCAATCTCGGTCAGCACGTCAGCGATTTCGTTTTTGGTCATGTCGGACAAAAGCTCTAAGCGGTAAGCTGTAAGCCGTAAGCTTTTTCTCAACCCATCTAGAGAAAGGCCGGCGGCAAATTTGAATCATCAATGTAGCTGGGTCGCCGTCTTGTGCGGCAAGCGCACCACTTATGCAGAGGCGGAGGGACGACCTCCGTGTCGTCCGTGAATTGAATCCGAGTAGGTTTACGCGCTCGTGAGTCCAGCCCCTCGCCCACTCTTTGCTTGGCGCCGAACTCCGCCGCTTCCACCTTATCGCTTAAAGCTTACTGCTTAAAGCTCCTCCTCTCTCATGCCTTTCAACTATTCGCGCACGGTTCGATTCGCCGACACCGATGCGGCCGGCGTGGTCTTCTTCGCCAACTACCTCGCGTTCTGTCACGAAGCCTACGAGGAGTCGCTTGCCGCGAGCGGGATCGACCTCAAAACGTTTTTCAAAGACACCGGCGTGGTCGTCCCGATTTCAAAAAGCGAAGCGGCGTATCTGCGTCCGCTCCAGCCGGGCGACAAATTGCGAATCAGCCTGACGCCCGAGCTGCTCTCCGAAAATTCCTTCGCGATTCAGTTCGAAATTCACCGTGTAGCCGCCGTTGAAAAAATCGCAGCACGCATCCGCACCGAGCACGTAGCCACATCTCCGCTAAAAAAAGAACGCGTCCCGCTCCCTACTGCCCTCGCAGCCTGGGTCAACGCAAAGTAGCGTAGCGGCAGGCCTCCGCGCCTGCCGTTTCGAGGCGGAGGGACGACCTCCGTGTCGTCCGAGTCTTCCTCCGTTTTCCGCCTCCATCTCCGAGCTCCGATCCCGGCAGGCACGGAGGCCTGCCGCTACACTCGGAATAATCCCGTTCTTCACTCCGCCGCCAGCCGCTTCGCGAGCTCCAGCCGATTCAATTTTCCCTGCGTATTCCGCGGCCAGTCCGCGATCGCCACGTAACGCTTCGGGCGTTTGTACGACGCCAGACTCCCTTCGAGTCCGCGTTCCACCACGGATAAATTTGGCGCGGTCGTCTCTCCTTTCGGAAAACACGCGACCACGATCTCGCCCCATTCGACGTCCGGCACGCCCAACACCGCGACGTCCACAAATTGTCCGGTCGCCTGCAGCGCCGCTTCCACTTCCACCGGCTGCACTTTTTTTCCGCCCGTGATAATCATCGCGTCCTTGCGCCCAAAAATCTGCAGCCGTCCCCGATCATCCAACCGCCCGAGATCGTCCGTTTCATACCCGCGCGAATTTCTCAACTCCGGGAAGTATCCACGAAACACCGACTCGCCTCCGACCCGGATTGCCCCATCAGCAGTCAGCGTCAGCCGAACGTGCGGCAACGGCGTGGCGCCCGCCCTCTCTCCAGCCAAAAACTCCTCCGGCGTAATCGCCGCTACCATCGCCGCGGTTTCAGTCATTCCATAGCTCAACGAAAGCGGCAGTCCTGACGCCGCCGCCGCGTGAGTAAGCTCCGGCCACGTCGGACCTCCGCCTACAAAAATAATTCGAAAACCTCGCAGCCACTCCGTCGCTCCCGGCGATGCCAGCAATCGCTGCAGCTGCGTTGGCACGAGCGAAATCACCCACGCGCCTTCTCGCACGTCCAGCGTCGGCCGCTCGCCCGCCTCCACGCGACGCCACTCGCAAGCCACATGCCGCCCGCCCGTCGCCGCACACCGCGCGCGAGCCATCAAACCACTCACGTGATACGCCGGCAACACGTCGATCGCGTTAACCCGCTCCAAGCCAAAAAACGCGCAAAACCCCCGAACGGCCGCCCCAAGCGTATGCTCATCGTGACGCGCGAATCGCACTCCGCCGCTCGTTCCGCCCGTGGGCACGCACAGCCAGCCCAACTCGATTTCGTTTTCTTGCGTGCGCCCCGCTGCCTCCTTTTCGACTGCATCAACTTGCGCGCGCTCCGTTGATCCCCAGCGCGGATCGCACAAAAAATAAAATCCGCCACGCTCTTCCGCGCAGCCCGTCTGCCGCACCACCGCAATCAAGTCAGCGCGTTCCATATCGTCTCCGGATTTATCCTCTCAACGTCGTCCCGACTCAAGAACGGCGTGGTGTAAGGTCCGTCGAACCGCGCGTCCGCAAACAACGGCCACACGCCAAATCCAAGCGCCCGCGGCTCGCCCGTCCACGCAAACGCCTGTCGCAAGGCCGCTCGCGCGCCGACCGCCGTTTCCAATGCCGACGAAAAAACCACGCTCGCCTTTGCCGTCGCAAGTCGCGCCAGCGCCGCCGCCGGATCGCTCAACAACGAAGGCTTTATTACGAATACGCCGCGCCAGCCGGCTCCAAGCCATCGTTCAACCTCGTCATCCAAAATCACCGATTCATCCAACGCGATCGACGTCGGAAAATCTCCGGCCAACCCGAACAACACATCCTGTGCCCCGCGCGAATCTGCGGCGATGGGCTGCTCGACAAATTCCACCGGACGCTCCGCACATCGCTCGAGCCAGCGCGCCGCCCGCCGTCGATCCCACGCGCCATTCGCATCGAGCCGCAGTTTCGCTCCATCCGGCAACGCGCCGCACAAATCATCCAGCAACCCCAATTCTTCATCCGGATCGCCGACACCCACTTTCCATTTAAAAACGCGAAAACCTGCATCGGCCTTCGGCAATATTTCCGGCAACGCCGCTTTCCCCGCCGACAGCAACGCCGCCACGCCGAGATCCGCTGTATCCGTTCCAACGTCACACTCGCTCACCTCTTCGCGCGCTACTTCCGCTCGCGCGACCGCGATCGCATTTCGCAAACAACTCACTTTTCCCGGCAGAGCATCGAGTGTCTCCGACTCAACCCATTCTCCCAAAGTCCGACACGCCGCCTCGACCTCATCCGCAGATTCCGTCCCGAACCACGGGATCGGAGCCGCTTCACCATAACCAATTCTGCCAGTCTCATCTTCCAAACGAACCATCACACCTTCCCGCTCGCCCCACGGCCCATGCGCGGTACGCACCACTGCCCGAAATGGCAGTCGGTAACGGCGATACTGAAAACGATAACGCATAACAAGAGGTTGAACCAACGAGACAGAACCCACGCCGAAATCTAATCAAGCCCTGGTCCTATCCATCTCAACGACGCACGTTTCAATTCTTTCGTACTCATGATCGTGCTCTTGCTCGTGATCGCTTTTCCGGGGATCGGCGCTCAGCCGCTAACCCAACGGAAAGATCACGAGCACGAATGCCCTGCCGATCTTCCCATCAGCGTTCGTCAGTGATCATCAGTGGTTAACTCCTTTCTCCGAATTCCTTCCCACCCCGTTTTTTTCGCCAAAACATCCCTGACCTCAAAATACCATTGCCCTCCGCCGTGCCCGCCTTACTCCGTTCATGGCAATCATGACAAAGGTTGCCTCGTCCTCCGCCAGAAAAGCTGACCGCTCCGTCGAAGCCGCCACGAAGGCCGACTCCGCGTTTTACCTGCCAGCTGACGCGTTTTTCCGGGCCAATCTGCCCACCGCGCTCACCTTCGACGACGTGTCTCTCGCGACGCTCTACTCGGACATTCTTCCGAAAGACGCCGACACCTCCACGTCACTCTCGGAATCTCTGCGTCTCCAAATTCCGGTGATCTCATCCGACATGGACACCGTCACCGAGTCACGCATGGCGATCGCGATGGCCCTCAATGGCGGTCTCGGCCTGATCCATTACAACATGCTGCCGAAGGATCAGGTGAAAGAAGTCGCCCGCGTGAAACGCCACATCCACGGGCTTATCCAAGATCCCATTACGGTTTCTCCCGATCAGCTGATCGGCGAAGTCATCGCGATGATCGAGTCCAAGCGTTTCGCGTTCTCCACGTTTCCCGTGGTCGAAGCTTCTGGCAAACTCGTTGGCCTTCTGTCCGGCAACGTCGTGAAGGATCGTTACAAATCAAAACGTGTTTCCGAGGTGATGACGCCCCGCGCCCAGCTGATCACCGAAAAGGAAAGCGCTGTCGCCAAAGATCCGATTCGAGCCGCCGATCACTTTTTCTCCTCGCACGTCGGACTTAACAAGATGCTCGTCGTCGATCCCGCCGATCAACTACGCGGCCTCGTCACCAGCTCCGACGTCGAGAAAATCACGAGTGAAACGAAGTCCCGCCGTAAACCCGCGCGCGACTCGAATTTCCGTCTCGTTGTCGGCGCCGCACTGTCTCCTGTGCGCAAACCCGATGGTTCGCTCGATCGCGAAAAAATCCTCGAGCACGTCAGCGCCCTGGTCGCCGAGCATGTTGACGCGATCGCTGTTTCGACCGCGCACGGTCACACCGCCGGCGTGGGCGACGTCGTTAAACTCGTCAGCCGTGCCTTTCCCGATCTTACGTTGATCGCGGGCAATGTCACGAGCGGTGCCGGCGTGGCGTTCCTCGCCGAATGCGGTGCGAACGCGATCAAGATTGGTCAAGGCCCCGGCTCGATCTGCACCACCCGCATCGTCGCCGGAGTCGGCATTCCCCAGCTCACCGCGTTGCACGTATCCTCCGCTGCCGCAGCAAAGAGCGGTGTGAAACTCATCGCCGACGGCGGCATCACCAAGTCCGGCGACATCGTCAAAGCGCTCACGCTTTCCGACGCGGTGATTCTCGGCGGATTGCTCGCCGGCTGCCGTGAAGCGCCCGGCGAAATCATGGAGATCAGCGGCAAAGTTTATAAACAATACCGCGGCATGGGTTCACTCGCCGCGATGAAAGCCGGAAGTGCCGCGCGTTACGGCCACGACAAAAACGATAACACCCGTAAAGTCGCCGCCGAAGGAATTGAAGCGCTCAAGGAAGTTTCTGGTTCAGTGGACGATGTCCTTGGCACGTTGATCGGTGGCGTCCAAAGCGGCATGGGTTATCTCGGCGCTGCGACGCTCGCCGAGCTCCGTTCAAAAGCACGCTTCATTCGCGTGTCGCCAGCGGGCGTAAAAGAAGCCGCACCGCACGACGTCATCGAGGTCTCAACCCGAACGAGTAATGCCTGAGTCGGAGCGATGTTGAGTCGGGAGGGAGAGTTGAGGGATTAAGAGCAAAAACCCGATACGCTCCGTAGCTCGAGCTCTCAGCCCTAGAATCTCAGCTTTCAGTTTCAGCACCTCAGCCCGCCCGCCAGCCGCTTCAGTTATCCACGCGAAACCGCCGCGCCGCTGCCAGACAGATAAACGTCCGTCCTTGATGGATCTCTCGAATCGCCGTCGGCACTTCCATCAACGAACTTTCCTTGGAGATGTAGCCGACCGCACCGGCCGCGAGCGATTCCTCGATCAGATCTTTTTCGCCCGCCGCAGAGACGATTAAAAGTTTTGTGTCCGGCAACACTGCGAGAATCTGCCGCGTCGCTTCGATCCCGTCCATATTCGGCATCGTCAAGTCCATCACCACCACGTCAGGCCGATGTAGCTTCGCCAGTTCCACCGCTTGCATGCCGTCGCGCGCATCCGCGACAATTTCGATTCCTTCCTCAAAATCCAAAAGGATTTTCAGGCCTTCGCGGACCAAATCGTGGTCGTCGACCAAAAGGACGGTGATGCGCTCGGCAGTCATGACATGATATCCCAATGAGTGTCGCCGCGCCGATGATAGTTCACGGCGTTGTCGCTGAATATCGGGCAAAAACCACCCCCCACGCATTGGAGGTCTCCCGAATCTTTGCAATCGGCGTCTTTCCGCCGCCAATACGGGAACTCAAGCTCGCTCCCGCCTGTTATTATTCACCGGTCCTGAAGCTGCCCGTGCCTTGTGTCCACAAGGCGATCGGATTCTGGCATCCGTATCCAAATCGTTATGATCCCGATTGCGGCTTCGATGGGGCAGTCGCTTCCATCGCCACCTGAGCCGGCACTGTAAACTCAACGGGAAAAGTCATCGCGATCCGGCCCGGCTTGCCGCCGAACTTCGGAGGAGAAAATTGCCAGCGCGCAATCGCCGCCTTGGCCGCTTCACCGAACGCAACGTCGCTTGCCTCCACGACCTGGCACTGCGTCGTCTTGCCATCCAGTTCGACCAGAAACGCCACGACCGCGTAACCCTCGATTCGATTGCTCAACAAGTTTTCTGGATAGACTGGCTGCTCTTGGTGCACCGGCCTGAATTTCGGTTTGGCCTCACTAAAGGTAACGTAGTCACCCGTGAAACTCACCGCGTTGACGACCGGATTAACAGCATCACCTGCGTGCACGACGCTGGAGGTCAAGAGAAGCAGCAAGCAGAGAAAAAGGGGGGCTTTCATCGAATCAGCAGAGGTTTGCGTGGAGTTTTAGAGGGACACTCTCGATGCGCCCGACTAGATAGAACACCCCAGCCGCTGGCAACAAATTTTTCCTAAAGTTTTACAACTTGGGGCCGACAGCCCATCAGTCCGTCGTCGACTGAGCGAGAGTCTACGCCGCGGTCGGATGCGCAAACGAAAGCTCGCTTCGCTCCGCCGCCACTCCCGTGCCCAACGCCTGGGTTTTCACGATGGTGACCACGCGCTGAAAAACTTTGAACCACGCTCCGTACACCACCGAGTTGAAGCGCGCGCCCAACACATCCTCGAGCATCGAAAACAACGCCGCTCCAAAATAGAGGTGATAATAATTACTGCGTGCGTACGCCGGGTATTTTTTTGCCAACCAAGAGAGATGATTCGGTGCCTCATTCAGACACTCGATTTGGTCCACGATACTCCGCAACGCCGTTATCAAGTTCTCATTCCGGCTCCAACGGTCTGGAGCAAAATGATCACGCAGCGATCGGTCATACGAAAACAGCTCGCGGAAAAATCGATCGGCCGCCGGCCCGCTCTGCGTTTCGACCAATCGGAAGGAATCGCGAACGTGCGCGACATCGCTGGCGGTGATCACATCGGAAACGTGAGATTGAGCAGCCTTCATTCCCAGATATTGCCAGAAAGTTGCCCCGCTGAAAATGGGCCCATCGGCCATTAGCCATTCGGCCAATGCGGCCATCTCTGTTTCTATTTTCCGATCGAAACTTCGAGAGAGGAATCAGCGTCACCGATCCGTTGCTCGATCATCCAAATTTCCCGACTGCGCCCGTCTCTCTTTCCTGATTCACCTACGTCCGCTCTTTATGAACCCACGGCGCATCATCCAGCTTCTCGTTCTCGCCGTCGTGCTCGTTCTCACTCTCTTGATCGTCATCCGAGCCAGTAGAAGTCACTCCCCCCTCGCTCTCGTTTCCGACACTCCTTTGCCGCCGGCGGTCGCCACGAACGATCCGACGCCTCCAACTGCAACGCTCCCGCCAGCGAGCAATCCTGCTCCCATCGCCAACGCCCAGGCCGCCGAAGAATTTCACGCCAAACTGCAACGCCTGCTCGTTCGTCGCGACGTACGTCCCAACGAAGCCATTCTCACGTTCGCAAACGCCGACGCCTACCGCCGGTTTCTCGCCCGCGCTCAACATCGCGGCCTCACCGTCCTCAGCAAACTCGACGCTCTTCTCACGGTCCGTGTTCGCTATGATTCGCTGGAAGCGCTCGAAGCCGATCTTCGTGAAAGCGGCGCCGATTATTCCGACGTCGCCGCGAACTCCTACATTCGCATTCCTCAAAAACCCGCCAAGGAAGACCGCGCCGCCACCAACGAGATTCCTTTTCGCAACAGCGCCCTCGCTTTCCTCGGCGCGGCCGCGGAGCACACTACTTGGGGCAGCGGCGTCCGCATCGCCGTCCTCGACAGCGGTGTCGCACCCGATCCCACATTTGGCGGTAGCCGCGTCCAATATCTCGACATCGGCCTCGGCACACTTCCGGGCTCCGGCGCCGAAGATGGTCACGGCACATCCGTCGCTTCGCTCGCCGCCGGACTCGCGGCCGATGCACCGGGCGTCGCCCCCGCTGCGACGGTGCTGAGTATCCGAGTCACTGATGCGACCGGCGTCAGCGATATTTTCACCGTCGCGCAGGCGATCCTCGCCGCCGTCGATTCCGGTGTGCCGATCATCAATCTCAGTCTCGGCGGCTACGGCACGAACGCCGCGCTGAATTCCGCGATCGATTACGCGACTGTGCACGGAGTCGTGATTGTCGCCGCCGCCGGCAACGATCAGGCGGCGCAACTTGCCTGGCCCGCCGCTGATCCGCGCGTCGTTTCCGTCGGTGCGATCGATGCACTCGCGCAGCAAGTCACGTTCTCCAATTCGGGGCCGCAACTTCAGATCGCCGCTCCTGGCTACGGTGTGCAAACCGCGTGGCTCAACGGTGAACGCGTCTACGTGGACGGCACTTCTGCCAGCGCGCCCTTCGTCGCCGGAGCGATTGCCGCAGTGATGTCGCAGAATCCCGCGCTCACCGCCGAGCAAGCTTGGGCAGTGATCCGCCAAACAACGAGCGACGCAGGTATTCCGGGCGCGGATTCGAGCTACGGAGCCGGCGTGCTCAATCTCGACTGGGCGATGAATTTCAACAACCCCACTCGCCTCGATCCCGCCGTCTCCAGTCACTACTACGACTCTTCGCACAGCGAAATGGATTTCGTTGTACAAAACCGCAGTGCGCAATCGGTCCGCGATCTCGAGCTCAACGTCGACGCCAACGGTACAACCCGTTCGTACAAACTTCCCGCCATCGCCGCCGGTGCGAGCTACGTGGTGAAACTTCCGATAGATCAAACCAGCTCCGCCGCCAAGGCCGGCCTGACGTTTACCACGCAGCTCGTCACGCCAAGCGGCATGCAAGACGCGAACCCCGCCAACAACCGCCTCTCGAGTCACCTCATTGTCGGCAGCAGCAGTCAGTAAGAGCCGGCTTCTAAATTCAGTTTTTTTCGTGCGCTCGTCGCTCCGCTGGAGGGCTGCGCTCCGTCGCAGCTTGCGTCACGCGAACAGCGCTGACGGAGCAGCGCCCCCCAGCTTTTCGTAGCTCGCGCGATCGAAGCGCGCTTCTTCCAAAAAAGTGAGCACCGCTGTCCAAAACGAACGAGCTCGTTCGTTGTCCTATTATCCAACCGCCCAAAAAAATGATCACCAAAACGCTCCCCCACCCACCCATCACGTCCCAAGAAGAATGGCACGCCGCCCGCCTGAAGCATCTCGAGCACGAAAAAGAACTCACCCGACACCACGACCGCGTGACCGCTGAGCGGCGAAGACTTCCGATGGTGCGAATCGCAAAGGATTACGTTTTCGACGGACCGGATGGAAAACGAAATCTCCCGGAGCTCTTCGACGGCCGCCATCAGCTCATCGTTTATCATTTCATGTTCGATCCCGAATGGGACAAAGGCTGCCCCGGTTGCACAGGATACGTGAACGCGTTGGGCGATCTCTCGATGCTCCACGAACGCGACACCCACTTCGTACTCATCTCTCGCGCACCACTCGCCAAACTCGAAGCCTACAAAGCGAAAAATGGGTGGACCCGTCCGTGGTTCTCCTCCTTCGGCAGCGATTTCAATTACGACTTTCACGTCACGCTCGACGAGAAAATCACGCCCATAGAGTACAACTACCGAACCAAAGCCGAGATCCTGGCCAGAAAATCTCCCGATCCGGAAGGCGAGGCGCACGGGCTCAGCGTATTTTTCCGCGTGGAGGACGATGTTTTTCACACCTACTCTTCCTTCGCTCGTGGCGTCGAATCTCTCACCGACGCCTACAGTCTCCTCGACACCACGCCGTACGGACGACAGCAGGACTGGGAAGATTCGCCGCCCGGCTGGCCGCAGCAGCCGACGTACGGGTGAACCGCTGACAACACACCCCGGCGCTTCGGTCACCCCTCTTGAGCTCCAGAGGGGACTTCGGCTGCTCGTGCGGTAGAAAATCCCCTCTTTGAGAGGGGTGGCGCGCAGCGACGGGGTGTGTAAGTTGCGCGCTCGCCGCACAACATCTGCGCTTCCCTACACGTCGATCGCCACAACCTCATGCGCCGTGATCGACGGAACAATCACTTCCATCCATTCGCCGTCCTGCTGAAAAGCTGGCGTCGTATTCGCTACAAGCAGGCGGACGGATTTCGCTCTCAGTCCGTCGGGCAACCGCGCTCGAATTTTTTGTTCGCCGATCGTGATCAACTCGCGAATCGGTCCTTTCATCATCATCGGGTTCGTGAGGTTCACGAGGTGAACCGTCAGCGAATTCTTCTGCTGCCAATACGTCACATCGATCACGCCCTGTCCAAAAACTGAAATCGGCGCGGGCTCATTCGTCGCCCAAGTGACCGCGTTGCGCAGGAGCTTGCCATGATCAACGTCGAGAATTTCCCAGAACGTGCGGTCGATATCCCACGGGAAATATACGACGCGCCC
>CBRAFL010000139.1:0-13557 GCA_967755055.1 uncultured bacterium | reverse complement strand
CTTTGGCCGGTGAACTGCGTGGAAGGTGGATTGGCCGCGGCTCGGCGGGACGCCTCGCCCTGCTGCCACAGCGCCGATACCGACTTCAGAATGGTGAACGAGGTACTTGAATCGAGTCACCCGGCATCAGCCGTGGATCTTGAGCGGGATTTTTTTGAGCTAGCTTTACGTCGAGATCGTAGGGCTTTTGTTCGCGCACAAGACTGACGCGCGTTTCCTTTGCGTAGAGAGTGAAACCACCGGCAGATTGAATCGCTTTTGCGACCGTGAGGTCGGGCGTCCACACGATGCGGCCGGGTCGGACGACCTCGCCGCCAACGTAAACATAGCGTTCGGTGACGCTCACGGAGACGTCCACTGTGTTGTAGAATTTTTTCGTGATATACGTTTCCCGGATACGCTGGGCGAGTTCACCGGTGTTCATGCCGGCGGCCACGAGTGTGCCAATGTAGGGCAAGCTGATCTTACCTTGGTCGTCGACTTGCACCGCGTTGATGCTCGGGTCGGGCACACCTTGCAGCGCAATGGTGAGGCTGTCGCCGCTCCGCAGTTGCGCTGAGGAAGTCGCTGCGGGAATTGTCGGATTTGCGGCGACTCCGCTTACGCCATCGCTGACACACGCGGGGAGAACTGAGAGCAGGAACGCGGCTAAACAAAGCAGCGACGCGCGGCGGAAATACATGCGATGATGTTTGGTAGCCCGTGTCCCAAAGGCAACTTCGTGATTCGGACGCGTGACGTTCGCGTGTCCCCATTCTGCGGTTCGATGCTAAGCGCGAGGCGAAAAAAAACCGGGCGGTCCTGGTGGACCGCCCGGCGGAAAATTCAACGCTTACCTTTAGTCTTCTTCTTCGGCTTTTCTTCGTCGTCGGACTCCTCCGACTTCTCTTTGTCGTCGTCGTCTTCGTCCTCATCGTCCTCGTCCTTGTCTTTATCCTTCTCGTCGTCGTCTTCGTCCTTCTCTTCGTCTTCGTCATCCCACTTCAACGACTCGTCGTTCTTGAGTTTTTCCTCCTCGGCGGCGTCGAGTTCGGGAAGGTCATCGCCTTCACCCTCATCATCGAGACTCTTGGCTGGTTGTTCCTCGTCGGTCTCGTAGCCCGCGGGCATGAAGTCGAGAATAGAGGTCAGTTCTTCGAAGGAGTGGACGGCTTTCCCCTCGATGAAATGACTGTTCTGTTCCTCACGAAGCTCGTCCTCGACTTCGTCGACAGTCAGTTTGGATTCGAATTCGAAAAGATCGTTGAGCATCTTCACGCGGCAGCGCGTGAGGTGGTCGAGTAAATCAGCGTAGGGTCCGTTTTCCTCGTCGAGGATATCCGGCAGGGCGAAAAGTTTTTCGTCAGATTCGAACAGCGATTCTTTGGTGCGCTTGAGTCGGACTTTGCCGCTGCCGAGGTCCTTCTCGATGCGGAACAGAATAAACGCGCGCTCCATCAAGTCCTGATCAAAGCCGTAGTCGCGGAGTGGATCGACCAAGTCCACCAGATGAGAAAGTTGGCGGGGGTCGATGATGGAAAGTCCGTCGACGTCCCAGCGCACGGGATCGCTCGTCTCGCTGACCCACCAATTATGATCCTCGCCCAGGCGCACGACGCACCAGTCGAGAGTTGAAGTTGCTTTAGCCATTGTGAAAAGAAAGGGGTGTGATTTTTGGCGCAGCGTGCGAGGGGAGGTTGAAAAAACAAGCACAAAAAAGCACACTTCTGGCATTGGGCGGTCGAACTTGTCCGCTCGTGGAAAATCATTCGGATGCCGTTGTTTAGAGTTTTTGCCACACTTGCTTTTTGGCGGACGATTTTCAGTGTCGGCCTGCCATGGGCTGGTTTTACGAGAAGTTTCTTCGCCGGGGGCTGTTCACTTTAGATGCGGAACACGCTCACGAACTCGCCGTGAACGGGCTTTCGTTGCTCGCAAAAATTCGTCCGCTTTGCGTGGCGATGGAGCGAGTCAACAATCTGTCGCCCAACCTCGTGCGGCCGATCGAGGCGTTCGGCCTGAAGTTTCCCAACGCAATCGGTTTGGCCGCAGGATTCGATAAGAATGCCTCCGCCTGGCCGGCAGCGGCGGCACTCGGTTTCGGGCATGTTGAAATCGGTACGATCACTGCACTCGCCCAGCCGGGAAATGATCGTCCGCGTGTGTTTCGTTATCCTGCGGATGGAGCCGTGATCAATCGCATGGGTTTCAACAATCAAGGCTCAGAGGCAGTAGCGACTCGTCTGGCGCAGCAGCCGCGGAGTGGTCAGCGTTCTATTCCTCTCGGTATCAATTTAGGAAAATCCAAGGTTACCGATATCAGTAAAGCGACGGCTGACTACCTGTTGAGTTTTTCCCGGCTGGCAGACCACGCCGATTACGTCGTGCTCAACGTCAGCAGCCCGAACACCCCGGGGCTACGTCAATTGCAGGACGAAGATCGGTTAAGGGAGCTCCTTGGCGCGGTCTCAGCTGCGAATCGGCAGCGAAAAAAACGGGTTCCGCTACTCTTGAAAATCGCACCTGATCTCAATTTCCGTCAGATCGACGCGGTGCTCGGAACGATTTTCGAGTTCAGCCTCGATGGGATCATCGCGACTAACACGACTTTGGCCCGTCCGGGTTCATTTTCGGCGGTGCAGGAAGCGGGGGGGCTGAGTGGCCGTCCGCTGCGCCAGCGTAGTACCGCGATTATCAACTACATCGCGCGAGCGACTGGCGGTCGGCTGCCCATTATCGGCGTCGGTGGAATCGAGGACGTCGTGAGCGCGGGGGAGAAGATGGATGCAGGCGCCACGCTCGTGCAAATCTACACAGGAATGATTTATCGCGGGCCATTTTTAGCAGCAGATTTGGCCTACGGCCTGGCTGATGGACAACGCCGATAAGGGCGTGGGATTCTCTTTTTCAGGCGCTTTGAAACCGTCCGATTTCGGGGCTTTACAAGGCGCGCGTGATTGCTCTTAGTCCGCCTTCCTCTTTGGAAATGCCCGGGTGGTGGAATTGGTAGACACACACGTTTGAGGGGCGTGTGCCGTAAGGCGTGCAGGTTCGAGTCCTGTCCCGGGCACCACTTTTGGAGACTCCGCGGCTTATTTGCCGCGCGCCGGCCCTGTCGCCAAGTGACCAGCGTTTTGCGTGTTGGCCATTGTCCAATTACCGCTGGGAAATCGCTTGCCTCACTTCTTGGGCCGTGAACACTTCGGGCCGACTATCACCGGCCATTGCGGCCCAGCAAACCATCGCGGGCTTCCGCCCGCTCGACTCCGACTTCATGGACGACACGCCCGCCAAGGAAAATCCTGCAAAGGATTTCAATAAACTCGACCTGAGCCAGCTACAGGGCTTCAGCTTCGGCACTCAATGGTCGCAGGACAAAACGGCGTCGCCTGATCAGCGCGATCGTTCTGAACGTCCCAGGCGTGATGCTTCGCCTGATCGGCGTGAAGGTGGCGGTGGCGCCCCTGACCGTCGTGATCGTCGCACGTTCCGCAAACCCACGGGTGAAGGCGATCATTCGGCTGCGCCAGCCAGTGCGCCACAACCCGGCGCTGCGCCGAGCGACGCACCCTCGCGCCGCGAATTTTCCGGCGACCGCGGCCCACGTCGTGATTATCAAGGTGGTCCGCGTCGCGATGGACCGGGTGGAGCTGAGCGTGGAGGACAGCGTTACGGCGGTGGCGGCTATGGTGCCCGTCCCGAGATGCAGGAGCGCGGACCTTACGACAGTCCATTTTTCGCCGTCGCATTTTACCCCGAGGACACGAGCTTCAACGCTCTCGCAAAAACAATTCGTTCTTCGTGCCGCACGATCGAGCTGTTTGAAATTGCGCGCACGGTCATCGGCAAAGCCGATCGTTTTGTGGTGGTGCTCGCGCGCAAGCCGGGTGCTTCGGCCGACGCCCAGGATTCCGCAGCTCGTCAGCCGATCTATCTTTCCGTGCCGGATGGTTTGCCCTTCGAAAGCGAAGAAGCCGCGCTATCCCACGTTTTTTCCAATCACCTCGGTCGCTTTTTCGATTTGGCGGAGGTCGAAGTCGATCCGCCGAAAGGAAATTTCCAGGTGATCAACAAGTGTGGCGTCACGGGTGAATTGCTTGGGCCACCGAATTATCATCGCTACACGCAAATCGTGCAGCAGCACTTTGCCGCCAAAATTTCTCGAATGAGTTTTGAGGCTTTCCGCGGTCGTATTGAGACGATTCGCGATCCCGAGGTCGTTGCGCAGTGGATCGCGAAGATGAAAAAAACCACGCGTTACACGTGGAAACTTTCGTCCAAGGCCGCGCCTGCTCCGACTGCTGCGCCGGTTGAGCCAGCTTCGCCCGCAACTGAAGCTGCCGCGGTGGCGGAAATCGCCGCGCAGGAAGGGACCACTACGCCGGAGGCTGCGCCGGCGTTGACGTTTGATGCGTTTGAAGAGGCTCGCGCCTATCTGTTGACGAATGCGAAGGACAAGGTGATCCGCGCGGTCGAGACCGCCCGATTCCACGGCAAGCTCGTTGAAACCATGCCGGTCGGCGAAATTCGACACGCGATCGAGGGGGCACTCGAGCGCCAGCGTCGCTTCCCTCTCGACACGGCGAATGCATTGCGCGGCCGTCTGCGTCGTGAGCACTTCACTATTTTCAAGAAAGGCTCGAAGGGCGTCAGCTACGTTTGCGCCGTGAAGCGGAAATTCCGTGTGCCTGGCCAGACGTTCGCCGACAGTATCAGCGCTTTGATTACATTTATCGAGGCGCATCCGATGGTGCGTGCGGGTGAACTTCCGGCGAAGTTCCTCGGTATCGAATTACCCGCGGCGCCAAAAACGGGTGAGACGGCTTCCCCCATCAGCGACGCGCCCGCAGTGGCGGAGGTCGCGCCGGCGGCCGCAAAAGCCGAGCCGGTTCTGACCATTGATCAGCGCGCTAAATTCAGCCGTATGCAGGGCGATTTGCGGTGGTTGGTCACGGAAGGCTACGTCACGGAGTTTATTGATGGCCGGTTGTTCGCGCCGCCGCCGATGGTTGAAGCCCGCAAAAAGGAAGTCGAAGCTGAGGAGCACGATCCGGAAAACTTTCCCGAAGCTCCGGCGTCTGACGTTCAGCATGCGCCACCATCTCCAACGGCTCGTCCCGCTTCTTCAGAGCCGGAAGTTCACGTGTCAAGCGCCGGAGAGGCGAATGGAACGCCGTCGCCCACGCCGGTCGCGGGGACGCCCGAAGGGCCATCATCAGCTTCGGCTGCATCGGAGACGGAGCCTGCTTCGCCTACGCCGCCCGTGTGATACGCGCGGGTGTTTGACCGAGGCTCGTTCGCTTGCCGAACGAGTAGCATCGTCGGAAGGCGGAGAGTTTTTGCGAACCGCTCGCGCTCACATCACCGCAGCCGCACGGTGTGGTGTTCGTCGGAGTTGATCCCCAGTTCAAAATGCAGTGCGCCGGGAGGAATCCAGTCCGTGATTTTCTCCGGCCACTCGATAGCCAGGCACCACGGCGAAATCAGGAAATCTTCCAGCAGCAGATCTTCAATCTGTTGCGCGGTTTCGAGACGATATGCGTCGAGATGCACGAGCGTGCGAGTCGGAGCGCGATGCACGGTGTAAATATTAAAGGTCGGGCTCGTGACAGGTTCATGGATACCAAAGCCGCGAGCCAGGCCCTGGACGAAAGTCGTTTTTCCCACGCCCAGATTCCCATGCAGTGCGAGTGTGACGTCTGCGGGAAGTTCTCGGGCGAGTTCCTGGGCCAGGGCCTGGGTTTCAGCGGCCGATGCGGTCGTCCGACCCATTCGCAGGTGATCGAAGAACGTCATTATTTTTTTAAATGTTCGTAGCCTTGGAAATCCGTGAGTTTCACCGCACCCTCGGGTAATCTTCCGGCAACGACGAATTTTCCGACGCACGTCAATCGGAGCCGTGGAAAGGATCGGGACCAAGCTCGTTGAAATGCCGTGGCGTCCGTGCTCGCGTTAACGATGAAGACGAGTTCGTAGTCCTCACCATCGGTCAATGCTGCGCGAAGTGAGCAGCCCGCGCGGCGAGGAATGGCGCCAGCTTCCAGCGCCGGAACGGCGCCGCGAGGCGTGAGCGCGTGAAGATCTTTGGCCAAACCATCGCTCACATCCATCATCGCTCTCACTTCAGGACGATGGGCCAGCCACGCGCCCTCAGCGAGTCGGGGTGTAAACGTGTGATGATGTCCGGTGCGCAAACTGCCGCCGAGCGCACCTGTCACATAGATCAAATCGCCCCGTCGTGCACCACTGCGCGTCAGCGTGCGCGGCCCCGTCGCTTTGCCAAGCAACGTGAGACTGGCGGCGAGCACGCCGTCGGCCTCGGCGATATCGCCACCGACGACCGGCACGCCATAACGGCGGGCGCACGCGGCGAGTCCGCGATAAAATTGCTCGAGCCAGCTGACGCTCACGCGTGGGTCGAGCGTCAGCGCGAGTACCGCGGCGGTCGGCCGGCCGCCCATCGCCGCGAGATCGCTGAGGTTTCGTTTCAAGAGCTTCGCCCCGACGTGTCGAGGCGGGACGCGGTCGTCGAAATGGCGTCGATAGATGACCGGGTCGACCGTGATGAGCTGTCGTCCGCGTGAAGGTGGCAGCACCGCGCAGTCGTCCCCGATTCCAAACGGCGCGCGCGGCGAGACGTTGCCAAGCCACCGACGAATTTCAGCGATTAGTTTCTCCTCGCCGAGGGCGGAGACAGAGAGCGAGACGCGTGGGGTGAAGGGATGCACCGTTGATGAAAGATCGACGGACTACTGAACTGCCGGTGACGGCTAGTTGCCAGTCGGAGTGGTGGCGCCTGAGAGCAACAAGAGAATTGTATGCAGGTTGAACAGACCGTGAGCGACCATGGCTGTACCGATTCGGCCAGTACGCTCGAAGGCGATCGAAAAAACCACCGCCAAAGTGATCAACGGCACGAGACTGACGAGTCCATCGAGCGTGGTCCAGTTGACGTGCAGCGTGGCAAAAATGGTCCCGGGAAGAAGCAACGCGATCGAGCGTGGTACGCGCGTGCGCAGATAACGAAAGAGTGTGGCGCGGAACAGCAGCTCTTCCGTAATGGGCGCGATGACCGTCGCCAGCACGACCATGATCACGATGAGAGCCGGTTGGGTTGCTTGCGAAAACATCCGCAGCAAGTCCTGCTGCTCCGCGGGAAGCCCGCATAATTCCATGACGGCCTGCCACGCGTAGTTGACGATTGTCACGATTGGCAAAGCGATGAGGAAGGTGACAAGGCCCGACTTCAACGTGTCCCGCGTGAGCGGCGGAAGCAACGGATGATGGCTGAGGTTCAGCGGCAATACTGCTGGACCGACCAGCAAGCCCAATTGAAACGCAGCGCTACTTAGAATCGTCTTGGTGTCGATCGGGAGCTGAAGGCGGCCGACGATCAATCCGACAAGAAAGGCTGAAAAAAGTCCGCCCAGAATCATCAGGAAGGCGAACAGCAGAAAATCGGAAAAGCTTAGATTCCAAGGCGGGAGCGCTGTCGATTGGCGAGATGCAGTGCGGGCTGTGGGGCTGAGAGCGTGACGCCATAGCAGCACGAGGCCGGCCAGCAGGAGCCCGAGCTCGATGAGTTCGACAGCGATGTTTGACGCGGTGGCCGGCATGGCGAAGGAGTGCGGCGGAAAAGCACAGGGGGCGCAAGCGCGCGGGAGAACCGGCTGCGGCCGTAGTTGAAGCACGGGGACCGACCACGTGCGATACCACGGCTCCGCGCCAGCGGCGTCGGGCACGGCGGCATTGCGTTACCGAGGAATGCGCCAAGCCACCGACGCCTAGTGCAGATTAATCTCTTTCCAATATGACCAGTCGAACGCGTTGCTGCCCGAGGGACCGGGGCGCGTCTCAAAAATGAGTTCCGTTTCTGGTGCTAGAGAAACAGGTAAATTTGCGCGTTGGGTCGCGCGGTCTTTTTCCCAGCGAACCGGATCGAGGATGCGGGAAAACAAAGTGCGATCTTTTCCGTCCGGCGCGCGTGCAACCACGGTGAACTCCACTCCGTCGGTTCGATCACCAGTGCGCAGGTACGCATCCTCACTGATCCCAAATTCAATCGATAACTGCGTGGTGCCCGGCGGAACATGAAACCATAGGCGTGACGGAGCGTGTGCGTCGAAAGCCAGGCTGCCATCGGGGCGGAAACCGAAGGTGAGACCAAAAGGAACTTGGTACCGTTCGGGTTGTGGCGTCATATGATCGAAGAAACGTGTACTTCGCATTGCGCTCACTAATTGCGGTTGATCACTCGTTCGCCGCTCCGACGGTTGAGCAAACGTGACGTCGTTATAGGAGAGATTGAAAAGTCGCTTGGAATATTCGTTCCGCCAGGCGCGGGCCACATACACCGTTTGATCTTTGTGAATGAGGAATGGTGTGGGATCGATGTCGAAACGACGGGTCGCCTGCGCTAGAAAATCGCGGTTCTCCCGTAACGCACCGACGAGAATTAAAACCGGAACGGATTCATCAGCTACGCCGGCAAAGGCGCGGTCCAGATAAGCCGGGTCGTTTTCCAGGTGCGTGCGAATCATCAACGCCCGTCGCTCCGCGTAAAAAGGAATGACCGATGACCAGTCGTTACCCGCGATCAGTAAAACGTCTTGAGGGTCGGTGATATCTCGCAAGAGCCGCGTCAGCCCGCTTCCGCCTTCGAAGGGGAGACGCTGAGTCGGATAGAGAAAATGAAAATATCCCCAGCACTGGATTGCGTGCATCCCGAAAATCACGCTCCACACGACCCAACGTGACAGGGTTGATTCCACGAGCGCACTCAGGGCAAGTCCCCCTGCAACGAGGAGAAGTACCCCATTCGCCACGAAGTAGTATTCATGCCACGCATACAGCACGGGAAACGTCATGGGCGCGGCGACGAACAAGGCTGCGATTCCAAGAATCCATTTCCTCCATCTTCCGCCGAAGACCACCGCGACGCACGAGACAATGAGGAGTCCTGCGATTGGCGTGAGATTGGTCGTGAGCGTTTTCCAGTGGGCGAGCCAGAGTTCACTTGAAAGCCGGTTCTGCCAGGTACCGAAATGGTAGCTGTTCATCGACGACGAGATCAATTGCGCACCGCTCGGGTTGAGCGCCTTGACCATGTCGGCGAGTTTCACCCACCACCAGGTCGCCACAAATGGGAGCGCGACGCACGCGCCGATCCACCCGATCGTACGCCAAAATCTCGAACCAGCTGCAGACGAGCGCGCCGGAAATGGACGGGTTTGCCATAACCAGAAAATGCTGCAGCCGGCCGCGGGCACCAGATAGAGCATGAAGGTCGTGACTTTGACGAGACCAGCTCCGACACCTGCCACGTTCGCCACCACGATCCAGAAGGAGCTGCGCTCCTCGACCGCTGCGATGAAGCCCTGGAGAAACCACAAACTGAACATCAGCGCCATCGTCTCGATGAGAAAAGCGCGTGCGTAAAAAACGTACAGCGGGCAACTCAGCATCAGGCTGAGCGCGACCCACCGCTGCGTCGGCGCGAGACGAAGGCGGCGTAGCAATAGCCAGATCGCTGGCAGGGCTAAGTAAAAACAGACGCAGCTCACTGCACGTGCCGACTGGATCAAAGGCAATCCAGTGGCCGAACTCACCACGGACACTGTCCACTGGTAGAGCGGAAATTCCATCGGGATTGACCACGGCTTTCCGAGGACCGGCGTGGGGTAGGCCAGCGAGAAATTATGTTCTCGTTGAACAAAAAGCGTCGTGAGAGCCGTCTGCGACTGGCGGAATTCGTTGCCCTGAAGAAGTCCGCTCTTCCAGCCGATTGTCACGGCGCAGAGGTGGAAAATGACGAGAAAGCCGAAGCAGGCGCGCGCGATCACGCGATCTCGTGAAGTTTCGTTCGCGCAAAATGATTCGGTCGCCGTCTCGGATGTGGGCCGGAGCGGGGACGCGGTTGAACCAATGGTGAATTCAGTCAGCATGAAAGCGGCCGCGGATTTTCACAGACGATGACCAGCCAACGCTCAATTCCCGCCATCCATGACGGCGATCATTGTAACAAAATAAACGATTCAGCGATCTGGTGAGGGGGTACCGGAATGCGCGTTCTTCAGTCCGAAAGCCCGACGGTTGAACATCTCACCTCTACCGGGATTTTCTTTTCTCTGGCCAGCAGAAAAATGCAATTTCCTGACTATCAAAGTATCAGTGTTTTACCGATGCAATCGTGCCAGCCGAGGAGGTCGTCTGGAAATGCATCTCAGTGACACACGAGTCCCGTGTTTCCGGATGCTGCGGCCCACTGCGGGTGCCTCCGAACCTCAGGAACTTGCGACAATTTTGCCGTCCGCAAACACGATCCGACCATCCACAATCGTCGTCTTCACCCGCCCGGTCAGGTTCTGGCCGTGCCAGGGGGAGTTCGTCGATTTGCTGAAGCCCTCTTTTGTGTCGTAACGCCAAGTCTCGGTCGGATTGAACAGGCAAATGTCCGCCGCTGCTCCGGCCGTCAACGTGCCGGCAGGAAGGTTTAGGATTTCCGCGCCGCGTCGTGTCATCAAATCGATGACGCGCGGCAACTTGAATTTGCTTTGGCCCACCAGCACGGCGAGCGAGACGGCGAGTGAGGTCTCCAAGCCGATGATACCGTTGGGCGCGAAATCGAACTCCTTGTCCTTCTCGTAATCCGTATGCGGCGCGTGGTCAGTGCTAATGCAATCGAGCACGCCGTCCCGGAGCCCGGCGATGATCTCCAGCCGATCCTCCTCCGTGCGAAGTGGCGGATTCATTTTGAAATTCGTATCGTAGGTCGCGAGCGCAGCATCGGTCAGCGCGATGTGGTGCGGCGTCGCCTCAGCCGTCACGCGGACGCCACGTTGTTTCGCGCGACGGATGATCTCGACCGAGTTGCGCGACGAGATGTGTTGCAGGTGAATGTGCGCTCCGGTGTACGTGGAAAGAATGACGTTGCGGGCGACGATGAGATCTTCGGCCGCATTCGGCCAGCCGCGCAAACCGAGCCGCGTGGACATCACGCCCTCGTTCATCACGGATCCCTGCGTCATCGATGCGTCCTGGCAATGATCCATGATCGGCAGGTCGAACATCTTCGCGTACTCGCACGCACGACGCATGAGTTCGTTGCTCTGCACGCAATCGCCGTCGTCCGTGATCGCCACGACGCCCGCGCGTTTCAACGAACCGATTGGAGCGAGCGCCTGACCTTTCATGCCGACGGTGATGCAGCCGGTCGGCAGTATTTTCACCACAGCGTCGCGCCGAACAGCGTCGTTAATAAACTGGATGGTTCCCGCGTTGTCCGCGACGGGAGAGGTATTCGGCATGCACACGACGGTCGTAAATCCACCTGCTGCGGCGGCGCGGGCGCCCGTGGCGATGGTTTCTTTGTGCGTCTGACCGGGCTCACGAAAATGGACGTGGATATCGACGAGACCCGGACAGGCAACGAGGCCACGCGCGTCGATTTTCTTCGCCCGCTTTTTCGCAACAGCGGAAAGTGATTCGACGATCTTGCCGTCAGTGACGAAAAGGTCTCCGGCCTCGTCGCGCTTGGCGGCAGGGTCGATGATGCGGGCGTTCTTGATCCAGAGAGAGGGCATTTTTAAAATCGTTCTCGTTCTTCGTTCTCTTTCTCGTACTCCCGGGCCGCTCACGTTCGATTTTTCGAGAACGAGAACGATTAAGAGAACGAGTACGAATTAATCATTCCGACGGCATCACATTTTCCGGCTGGCCGCCGCAGCAGAGGTAGAGGACCGCCATGCGCACGGCAATTCCGTTGGTCACCTGCTCGAGGATCACGCTGCGATCGCCGTCAGCGAGTTCACTGTCGATCTCCACGCCGCGATTGATCGGGCCTGGGTGCATGATGATCGCTTTCGGATTCAGCCAGCTCGCGCGAGTTTTATTCAAACCGAACATGCTCGTGTATTCGCCGAGCGAGGGGAAATGCCCGCTCGATTGCCGTTCGTGTTGGATGCGGAGAAGCATGACCACCTCGGCGTCGGCGAGCGCGCTGCGGAGATCGTGCGACACCTTCACGCCCATGTCGGTGAACCAGTGGGGCACGAGCGTGGACGGACCGACGAGCGTAACGTCGGCGCCCATTTTAGTGAGCGCGTGAATATTCGAACGCGCCACACGACTGAAGAGAATATCGCCGAGGATCACCACCTTGCGGCGTTTCAAACTGCCGAGGTGCTCCTTCATCGTAAACGTGTCGAGGAGGCCTTGCGTCGGATGCTCGTGCGCACCATCGCCGGCATTCACGACCGGAATATCGAGGATGCGCGAGAGATACAGCGGAGAACCGGCGGCCGCGTGACGCAGGATGATCATGTCGGCGTTGAGCGCTTGAATGTTCTCGGCGGTGTCGCGGAGCGTCTCGCCTTTCGTCGTGCTGCTGCTGGCGGCATCGAGGGAAATCACGTCGGCGCTCAGGCGTTTCGCAGCCATGTCGAACGCCATGCGCGTGCGAGTGCTCGGCTCGAGGAAGAGATTGACGATCGTCTTGCCGCGGAGGGCTGGAACTTTTTTCACGCTGCGGGTGAGCGTGTGTTTAAACGCGGTGGCGGTCGTGTGGATTTGCTCGATCTCGGCCAGCGAGAGCTCTTCGAGCGTCAGAAGGTGTTTGCGATTCCAGGACATCAGCGGGGATTTTATTTTAAAGGGCTGATTTTCGGGCGATGGCCGGTTCGATGCGGATCTCATCACGTTCCGGTTTTTTTTCGTCGAGGTGAACCGCCACTTTTTCCGTCTCCGCCGCGGTGATGACGAGACCGCAAAACGTGGGCGTAAACGGCAAACGGCGTCCGCCGCGATCGACGAGAATCGCGAGTTCCACCTTGGTCGGTCGACCGTGATCGAAGAGTTCGTCGAGCGCGGCTTTGACCGTGCGTCCAGAAAAGAGAACGTCGTCCACGAGGATGATCGTTGCGCCATTTACGTCGGCCGGAATGTGAGTCGGCGCGAATTCTTTTGGGATGGGATTGCGGCCGAAGTCGTCGCGATGAAACGAAATATCAACGGTTCCCGTTTTCGCGACGAGCTTGGGTTCGATCGCCAGTAGCCGTGTCGTTAATCGCCGCGCGAGTTCAATTCCGCCGTTGGCGATGCCGAGGATCAGCAGCCGGGTGGAGGCTCCGTGACGATCTAGAATGCCAGTGGCCAGCCGCTCAATCGCGGCGTGAATTTCCCCGGCTCCGATGGTCTTGGGTTGGGCCACAAGGCTTGGTATTGGCGGCCGCGGCGAATGCGGTAAAGAGAAATGTCGGCAAGGGAAGGAGGCGAATCATTCGCAACTTGGTGGGTTGGCGCGAACCTATCGTCACGGGCGAGGACCGTTGTGCGGCGAGCGCGCAACCTACGATCAATCCGCGTCGTAGATCTCCACTAGGACGATGCCAGAGGTACTCGACACTCCACTCGCAATGAAACTGTAAACGCCGGGTTGCAACGTCAGCAGGAGCGCGGATGAACTCGTGTCACCGGTTGCGAAGGGAGTCGCTCCGATGCGTGTGGCAGTGGAACTGATCTCGGTCGCATTTGTATTTGTCGTCCAGTTGTCGTTGGTCGCGATGATCGCACTGCCTTGGT
>CBRAFL010000138.1:0-13560 GCA_967755055.1 uncultured bacterium | reverse complement strand
GGCCGAAGAGCGAAAACTCCGTGAACCGCCGCACATAGTTGAACGTGATGCGGTCGGCATCCGCTTTCGAAATATTTTTTGCGCGAGCACGCGGACGAACACGCGTGTGAGTGTCGCGCGAATCGACCACATCGTTGCCATCTTTGGGTCGGCAGACCACTCGCGCAGAATTTCAGCACACTCCGTTCGTAGCGCAGCGAGGTCGAGCGAGCGCACCCGCGGCGTCATGATCTGATGATCGATGTACTCGCGAATCAGCCGCCGCGTCGGCTGGCCGGTGGAGATAGGACCGGCATTGGTGACGAAGACGCCGGGATCATTGCTGACGATATCGATTCCCATGAAGCGATTCCCGCGCAACGAGGGGCGGGCGATTTCACGGGCGGCGACCTCGTGATCGACGACCATCACGCTTTTTCCGAAAATAAAATTTCCGCCGTAGATGCGATGATGAAGCTCGAGCGCGGCGTTTTGGACATTCGCGAACACCAGCAGGAAATCGCCGAAGCATGTCACCTCCAGGAGAACGCGGCCGAGGAACCCACGTCGCCAGCGATGCGCGACCAATTTGACTGGCATCATCAACCAGATCACAGGAACCGACAGGAAGCGCGCAATCCGCCGAACCATAGGTGATTTCGGGGGATGCTCGCGCTCGATCATTGCGGTTGCGAGGAGATTAATCGCGCGGGGCGGACGCAACGCGCTGCAGCCGGCTGACGCGCAGATCCGGGATTTCACCGACGGTCAATGCGCGGCAGCGGACGCCCGACCTTTCGCGGGCCGACAGAGAATGACGACGGCGATCGCGGCAAAGAGCACGAGTGCGAGCACGTGGAAACAATCGTTGAACGCCATGAGCGTGGCTTCGCGGCGGACGGTGCCGTCGAGGGCGGCGAGCGCTTGTTGGCCCGCGGTGTAGGCATCACTTCCGGCTTTGGTAAATTTCTGCGTCAACGCGGCGAGTCGCTCCTGCGTGAGCGGGTTGTAGAGGCTGACCGCTTCGCCGAGCCGGTTCGAGTGGAACTGTTCGCGAAACGTGAGCAGCGCTGAGAGCAGTGCGATGCCGATCGAGCCTCCAAGATTGCGCATCATGTTATAAATTCCCGAGGCGCCCGCTGGCACACCTGCGGTGGAGAGCGCCGAAAGCGGGATCATGATAAACGGCTGTCCCAGCGCCCGGACGATCAGCGACCACCGAAATTGGTCACGGGCAAAGTCGGCCGACATGCCGGAGTTCATCAGGCAGCTGGCGCCGAACATCAGCAGACCGAACGCGATCAGCCACCGCGAGTCGAACCGACGGATGAACCACGGCAGCAGCGGCATAATGAAGAGCTGCGGAATTCCGCCCCAAATGAGGGTGGCTCCGATGTCCGACGCACCGTAGCCCTGAATATTACTCAAGTAGAGCGGCAGCAGAAAAATCGAACCATACATCGCGCCGCCGAGCACGACGTTGATGATTGAGCCGAGACTGAAATTGCGGACGCCGAAAACGCGCAGGTTGGTCACGGGCTTTTTCGCGCGGAGCTGCCAGACGACAAATAACGGGAGCGTCACCGCTGCGATGATTGTCAGCCGAACAATAAACGGCGACCCGAACCAATCGTCGCGCGTGCCTTCTTCCAATAAGGTTGTGAGCGAGCCGAGGCCAAGCACGAGCAGCAGAATTCCCCAACCATCGACGTCGCGAAATTTCCGCCAGTGCGCCGGTTCAGATGGGAAACCATACCAAATCGCACCGATCAAGAAGGGCCCGAGGATCAAGTTGAGATAGAAATTCCACTCCCAGCCCCAATTGTCCGTCAGCCACCCGCCGATGCTCGGCCCAATCGACGGTGCGAACATCGCGGTAATACCGAACAGCGCGAACCCGGTGGCGTGCTTTGCTGGCGGCAACATTTGCAGCACCGTCGTGAAGGCGAGTGGGATGAGCGCACCGCCGAAAAATCCCTGGCCGGCGCGAAAGACGATCATGCTACCGAGACTCCACGCGTGTCCGCACATCACGGAGAAAAATAAAAACAGCACCGACGTGATGATGAGATAACGGCGCAGTCCCAGAATCGAAGTGAGCCAGCCTGTCAGAGGAATGATGATGATTTCTGGAACGAGATAGGCGATGGAGATCCAGGTGCTTTCGTCGAGACTCGCGCCGATCGCGCCGGAAATATCCCGCAGCGACGCGTTCGTGATTTGGATGTCGAGCACCGCCATGAAAGCACCGAGCATCGCGCCGAACGTGCCGATCCAGGTGCGCAGCGAGACCGAAGCCTCGGCCGTCTTGGCGTTGGGCGAAAGCGAGTTCATGAGCGAGGCTCGATTAACCGTAATGGCTTTTCGGATGCGGTTCACCGTGGAACGCTGACCTTGACGTACGCTGAGAGGCCGGGCGAAAGCCGCGCGAGATCCGCGCCGACCGACTCGGCTGAGAACACGATTTTCACCGGTACCCGTTGAACGATCTTCGTGAAATTTCCGGTCGAGTTATCTGGCGGCAAGAGCGAAAACTTTGCGCCGGTGCCGGGCGAAAAACTATCCACCACGCCGGAAAACTCGCGACCTTCGACGGCATCGACCGTCACGCGTACCTTTTCGCCAGCGCGCAAGTGAGCGAGCTGACTCTCTTTGAAATTGGCCACGACCCACACGCGATCGCTCACGACGGACATCACAGGTTGGGCCGTCTGAAGACGCTGACCGACCTCGACGCTTTTCTTCGCGATGCGACCCGCACTCGGGGCGCGGACGATCGTATAATCGACCTGAAGCCTGGCGGTGCTGAGCACAGCGGAGGCCTTTTCCACCTGCGCTCGCGCGACGGCGCGCTGCGCTTGGGCGGCAGCGAGGCCGGCCTCGGCGGAGACGCGTTCTGCAATCAGAGATTGTCCCGTGGCTTGCGCGGCATCGAAGACCGCGCGGGCGGTGTCAAACGTCTGCTCGGAAATCGCGCCGGCGTCTTTTATGAGTTGCTCCATGCGATGAAAATCGAGTTCGGCGCGGTGAAGCTCCGCGGTGTTTTGCGCGAGGTGCGCGACGGCTGCTTCAACTCCGGCCTGGGCGCGCGCGATCTGCGCAGCCACCTGAATATCATTGGCGCGGGCTTGCGCGAGATCGGCCTCGGCACCCTGCACGGCGAGTTTCATGTCGGCGGGATCGAGTTCCACCAAGGGCTGACCGGCTTGAACGTGCTCGTTGTCGTCGACCAGCACGCGGGCGACCGTGCCACTGATGCGCGGACTGATCGGATGAATGTTGCCCTCGAGAAACGCATCGTCGGTCGCTGCAAAGCCAGCCGCGTAATGCACGTAGCTGCCGACGCCTGCGACGACGGCGATAAGAACCCCGACCGCGGCAAAGATTTTTCCCCAAGGCAGCGCGCGGCGTCCTGCGTTGACGTCGATGATGGCCCCCTCGGGGGCAAAGGCCGCCGGTTCATCGGTGTAGGAGGGAGCGGTGGGAGCGAGTGTATTCATGGCGACGGGAAATTTGATGGGATGTTCTTTGGATTGCCCGAACGGTTTGGCCGTCGGGAGTGAGAAGAGAATATCACCGGTCGGCCGCGGTCGGAATGACTTTGTTCTTCCTACTCTAATCGCTTTTTCCTATCAGAGCCTTCGCATGGAGCTGAGACACCTGCGCTACTTCGTGGCCGTCGCCGAGGAATTGAATTATCGTCGCGCGGCCGAACGCCTGCGCGTCGCGCAGCCTTCGCTCAGCAGCCAGATTAAGGATTTGGAACACGATGTGGGGGTGCGGCTGCTCGACCGCGACACGGGCGGGGTGCGGCTTACGGACGCGGGCGCGGCATTTCTCGAGGAGGCCCGACTGATCATGGCGCACGCGGAACGAGCGGTCGTGGTGGCGCGAGAGGCGGCGAAAGGTCGGCGCGGCAGGCTCGTCGTGGGTTACTTCGCGCCGATCTTCATGGGCCTGATGCCGGCGAGCTTGAAGGCGTTTCGCGATAAGTTTCCCGACGTCACCGTGGATTTGGTGGAGATGCCGATTTCGGAGCAGATCACAGCGCTCGGGGCTGGGCTCATCCACATTGGCTTCACCGTTGGCGGAAGTGTCCCGCTGCCGGAGAATTTAAAAAGTGCCGAAGTTGCCCGCTCGCCGGTGCGCGTCGTCATGGGCCGGAGCCATCGTCTTGCACGGCTGGCCCGCATTGCGCCGGCCGATCTGATGCGCGAGACGTTGCTCTGTTTTGCGATCAAGAAAGGCGCGCCCTCCGTGCACGGTGAAGTCATGCGGCGGTTTTTTGCTGCGCGCGGATTGAAACCGCCGGCGATTCAGGAGATCACGGGTGTCGAGGTGTTTCGCGCCACGCTTGAAAGCGGAATGGGAGTGTCGCTCGTTGCGGAGTTGGGCAGCATCGCGCAGAGTCGGGGGCTGGTTTTGAAATCCCTTAAGCAGGACTCGCCGGACATGATGTTGGAATTGCACGCACTGTGGCGCGACGGCCCGACCTCACAACTCACGGTCAATTTCATCGAGACCCTGCGGCAGGTAGGCCCGCAAGGCGGCCGTCTCTCCGTGCCGAGATCTGAGGTGACGAGAGCCACGGTCAAAACGCGGAAGAGTCGCGCGACCAGGGAGTGATCCACGGACAGATATAAAAGTCATGTCACCGTAGAAATTACGTCTCTCGGCCCGACTCCGTCGTCAGCGCTGCTTCGATTCTCTAGGTGTGAAGATTGACTCCGTATGCGTCGCGTCACGCGCATGCTATGAGGATTTCGCCGATTAGTTTTCAGGCAGAACGCCGGATATTCCGCGCGTGGCTTTTTGCAGTAGACTCCAGTTTCTGATGAAGACACTCGCCGCACGGTTTCTCATCACGATCACGGTTGGTCTTTGTGAATTCCTTGTCAGTTCAGCTCCCGCGCAACTCGTCGCTATATCTTTCAGTGGGCCAATCGGGAGTAGTGGCGGGGGCAGTAACGTGTACGGGTGGAGCTTCACCACCCAAACGGCCATCAAAGTGTCGGCGCTTGGTCTCTATGACAACCCGTCATCATTTGATGGCGGGTTTTACGGGGACGGTTTCGCCGGATCCCACGCCATAGGGCTTTGGGATTCCATGAATCCAGCAACGCCACTCGTGACTACATTAATACCTGCCGGCACGGGCGCAGAGCTGATTAATGGATTCCGTTATGTGAATATCAATTCGGTGAATCTTGCGGCAGGCCGTGCATACGTCGTTGCGGCAGCATACCGAAGTGAAGACAACGTGGTGGGCCAGGTAAACAATCCTGCTCTCGTGATTTCAGCCAGTCCTGACATCATTCTTGGAGACTATCGCTTTGGAAGTGACGCGATGACCTTGGTGTTCCCCGAAAACTCCGAACCAGGTCCTCTTTCGGGATTCGGCCCCAACTTTCGGTACACCCCTTTCACTCCTGTGCCAGAGGTATCTCCTCTGCCGTTCTGTGTGATTGGTCTGTTAATATTAGCGGTGAAGCCACTGCGATCTGTGCTTCGTGCGCGTTCATGCAGCGACCGCTAAGAACCAAGACTCAAGGGGCAAAGTCGCAGTAGCTGCGACGCCCGGGTAAAACTTTCATCGGGGAAGCCCAAGGCGCGCTTGAGTTGGTAGTCCCGCTCGAGCGGGTTGGTTTCCGCCCGGCTCAATTTGAACGCGCGACGACTGACGTGCCCGCGAACGTATGCACCATGGCCGAGGACGGGAACGGGAGTATCACTGCCGTGAAGAATCCGTCCCCGATGAGTTTCATCCAGGCATCGAGCGAGATGATGAGACCGTATTCGTCGATTGGGCACGTTGAACGCGCTATTGTCGCCGTACAGGTTCGGGAATTTCGCGAGAAGGCGGACGAAGACGTCGAAGTAGTCTCGGTCAAAAACGCCACTCGCCGTGCCGCAATGAGCTGCGATGCAGGTGACGCCAATTTCGAGAGGTCGAACCAGAACCCTCGGATCGGACAGTCGCTCGTCGACGACCGGCAGCGTGTGCTCACCACCGGTATGGGCGAGAAGTGGCAGGCCGGCTTCAGCCATTCGCTCGAGAAAACGCGTGTACCGGCGATCAGACCAATCGATATTCTGGCAGTTGGGCAGACACTTCAGCAAAGCGGCGTCGGACGAAAGGCAGCGGTCCAATTCTTCTAGAGCATCTGCGCGAGCGGGATGAATCGAGACGCCGGCGAGAAGTTCGGGATGGGTCTTCGCCAGACCTAGAACGTACTCGTTGGGAACGTAGAACGATCCGACGTTATCGAGTTTCCGTCCACTCGCATCGTAAGGTTCGTCCTGGGCCAGAATGACGGCCGCGTCGAGTGACGATGTCTGGATCAACGAAAGCAACCGCTCGATGTAGAGCGTATCCAAATCTTCCCGCAGCGAATGGGCGGGCAGGCCAAAGGATCGCAGCATGAGCGGCTCTCCCCAGCGCGTCCAACTGCGAGGGCGATACCAGCATCCGGAGCCGCTAGCGCCATTTCCAACGACGTGAACGTGAAGATCGATTTTCATGGGGAAGAGGAAACAGCGGCGATCATTTTGCGGAGAACGCGCTCGGTGGTTTTGCGATCAGCCTGGCTGAGGGTGGATTCAACCGCGTCCAGAGTTTGAAGGTACTCGCGATTTGCCGCGTGCCAGATGCGCTGACCTTTTGCGGTGAGACCAACGATATGCTGGCGACGATCGTCGGTGTTTTCGTGCTCCTGCAAGAGGCCCGCGGCCTTCATGCGTTTCAAAAGCCCGGTCACATTGGAAGCGTCCACGATCAGCGCCCGAGCGAGATCGGAAGCGCGCATCCCTTCCTTTTCGCCCGAGAGCAGGTTGAGGATGTTGAATTGAGCGAGCGTCAGCCCATGCGGTTTGAAGAGCTGCTGCCCTGATTTCTCGAAAGCCTGGGCCGCGGCGAGAATGTGAAGTGCGAGGTGCATGGCCGGGAGATTCCCGCGATTACTTGATGCATCAAGTAGATACTTGATATATCAAATAAACGACGGCATGAGAGTTCGGTGTAGAGCGGTTTCAAAAAAACTGTAGCCGTTTTGGTAGGGCGAACCGTCCCCGGTGAGCCGTCGCGCAACGGCTCGGCGAGACGCCTCGCCCTACCCGCAAGCAGTTCCTGCGCGGCTACACTTCAACTAGCGGGCAATGGTCCGTTTTGCGGATCAGCATTGTCCTCCGCGTGGCTGATCTGAATCGTTGGCCAAGAAAAGCCCGGCTTGCACGAACCAGTGGTTTTCGTAGGCTTCACCCATGAGCACCGTTCAGGAGATCGAGAGTGCGATTGAAAAACTTAGCGATGAGCAGGTTGAGGATCTTCGCGCATGGCTGTTTGATCGCGAGATTTCGCGGGACGCAGCGAGCGGCTTGCTGGACTCGTTGGCAAACGAAGCGATTCGCGATGCGCAGGCCGGTCGGGCGAAGCAGCTGTGACGCATCGCGCATCCGTCCGGTTTTGGGACGCGTACAACAAGCTTGCGCCCGACCTTCAGGCGCAGGCGGACAGGCAGTTTGAGTTGCTGAAGCAGGATCCGCGACATCCGTCGCTTTAGTTCAAGAAAGTCGGCAAGATTTGGTCTGCGAGAGTGAATCTCGCGGTTCGCGCGCTGGCCGTCGAAGACGGTGAAGACTTTGTTTGGTTCTGGATTGGCGAGCATCGCGAGTATGAGCGCCTCATTCGCGCGGTCAAAAAATAGGGCACATACCAGTCGTCACAGCGCAACGCGATGGCTTGGCCCATTTCTGTTTTCGAGAGTCGCTCATTGCGTGGCTGTACCTGTAGCGTTGGGCGAAAGAAAGATGAAGAAGCTTCAAATCATAGTCCCCTTGTTCGTGGTAGCTCTAGCGGGTTGCGTTGGTCCTGGCCGTCCCCCTCACGCATTCCTGCCACCGATAGCGGAAGAGTATTACGTCTGTGAGAAGTGCGACAGCCTGCACGGCGGTATTTACGGCAAGGGTCCACTTGCGAGTTTCTCTACTTCGAGCGGATCGAAGTGTTGGCACCGCTGGCACCAGATCCCTAGGGCCGAGTTTCAGAGGTTGGCGTCGGATCGATTCCCTGCCGAATGGGAGAAGACCGGATGGTATGTGAAGCGCGCCGAAGCAGAGCCGCTCCAGCCGCCACAGCACAAGGCGGGGAGCCGTCCGTCTTCGAACGATTCACCTGCATCCCAAACTCCGTCCTCGCTCGGCCCGCGTGGCTGGTCTGGGTCGTTCGGCAAAGCATAATGTTTCGAGTCATCCACACTACCCCGAAGAGAGCCCTGAGCCATTTGCTACGTCTACAAAGAGAGGGGGAAGGCCTGTTAGGTGAGGCAGAAGTCGGGGCGCGTGCCGAAGCAGTCTGGTCCGATCGCGTATTCAAATACCTCAAAAGAATTTCGGAAGATCCGAACACGTTCGAGCGCCTCATGTGGAATGATGTCGTCAACTCTACCGCCCCCCGAAGGTTTTCACCTGACCAAACCCCCCGACGAGATTATCGCAGCACAGCGAAAAGATGTTCAGAAAACGCTTATTATGCTCGCCGGTGCAATTGAGCAATTCGAGGCGCAATATGAAAAACAAACCTGAGCCGAATCACTCCTACAGCGCAACGCGATGGATCGGCCGGTTTCTGTTTTCGAGAGTCGCTCATCGCGTGGCTGTTATGCAGCGTTGAAGACCTATGCAGCATGTTCTGATCATCCATGAAGTGGCCGACTACGCGGCGTGGAAGCATGTGTTCGATGGCGCAGCACAAATCCGAAAAGAAGCCGGCGAGCGTTCTTACCAGGTCCTGCGTTACGAAAACGAACCAAGGAGGATTGTTCATTTTTCCTCCTGGGTTTCCATTGCTGCGGCGAAGGCGTTCTTCGAGTCGCCGCGCCTGGTGAAAATTCGCAAAGATGCCGGCGTGCATGCGCCACAGTTCATCTATCTCGACCAGCTTGAAGCCGGGACTCTATGAATCCGGAGCAGAACCAGGCGCCCTCAGCGCGACGCGATGGCTTGGCCGGTTTCTCTTTTCGAGAGTCGCTCATCGCGTGGCTGACTTGGAGCCATAATGTCCAGGCAGAAATCGAACCTTGGCGTATTGGCTCATGACCGTCCTCAATCCCCAAAGAAAGAGCACCATGGCAAAGTATCTGATATCTTTCCCCAGCGCGGCGATGGTCGTGCCAGACGGCGAGTGGGAGGCAGTGGGCCGTGACTCGCACGCCGTGATCGACGAGGCGAAGGCCGCCGGCGTCTACGTCTTCGGCGGCGGCATCGACGAAAACGTGTCGCCCGCGCTCGTCTCGGCGGACGGCGCGGTCGCCGAGGGCGGCTACCCGTGGGCGCCCTCGCTCGACGGCGGCTTCACTGTGCTCGAACTACCCTCGCGCGATGAGGCAATCGCGTGGGCCGCGCGCATCGCTAAGGCCTGCCGCTGCGACCAGGAACTGCGCGTCTTCCAGTTCGATCCGCAGTCATGAGGCCGGTGTTGATCAGATATGAGAAACTGGCCTACCCAAATCCGGTCGGACTATGTGTCAATTACCATGTCGATTGAACGAAGAGATGTCCGCTCCAAGGAAACATGAGTTGACCGCTTGCTCAGAGGCATTGCGGATGTGGGCCTCGGGCCTCAAGAAGTAGGAGAGGTCCGAAATGGAGAATCGGAACCATGAGTTGTCCGAGATTTCTGGATCGGTTAACAGCAATCGAACTTCGCTGTCCCAAAAACGCCCCCCTAATCGGGATAGACATCTACCTCTGACGTGCTGATCTTGAGATGCCGTTTCAAATTGGGTGCCTTTTGAAACAGTGGTCCTTTGCCTCATCGCGCTCGAAATGCGGATAGCTTGAGTAGACCTTCGATGATTTGGGTCCCTGGAAGTGCTGGATCGTCCCGTCTCAGGACACGCGAAAACGTTCGACGCCCGTGATTTTAGCGAGTTTTCACAAGCAGATGCTCCGCGACTGCTTGATAGGCGGGCAACGAAGTAGCGTCATAGTTTGAGTTGGCGCCCAAGGGATGCGACGCGAACCGCACAATCACCATCTCCGCTTTGGGATCGATGTAGATGGCTTGACCGTGGATGCCGCGCGCACTGTAGGCGCCGTGCTGGTTGTGCAGTATCCACCACATGTTGTGATAGCTGCCCCCAGGCAGGGTCTTATATCCAGCTTTAGCCAGGAGGTCCGGGTCGCCGCCGTGACGAATATCGTCGATGATCGACTTCGGGACGATCTGCTCACCGTTGTAATAGCCATCGAGTCGCATCATCTCGCCGAAACGTGCCATATCCCTGAGCGTGAGGTTCAGCCCACCGCTGCCCCATTCGATGCCCGAGCGGTCCACGGTAAAGTAGGCGTCGTGCTCAACGCCCAGTTTGGACCAGAAGCGCGCACGCAGCTGATCACTCAACGACTGACCCGTCACGCGGCTCATCACCCAGGCGAGCGCATCCGTGCTCACGGTCATGTATTGGAAGCGTTCACCATGAGGGCGCACTTTTTTCAAGGCCTGCAGGAATGCCTGATAACCATCCGGGCCTTGATATCCCGGCGGGCGTGGCAGGAAGCTGCCGGCGCGCTTGTATTCGTTTACCGGGGCCTTTGGGTCCTCGTAATTTTCCGAGTAATCCAGGCCGAGGGTCATATCCAGCAACTGACGAACGGTGGCATCACCAAAGCCGCTCTCCTTGAGTTCCGGCACATAACTTCCGACCGTGGCCCGCTCATTCAATTTTCCCTCTGCAATCAACATGGCTGCAATCGTGCCGACGAACGACTTAGTCGCCGAAAACGCGACGTGCTGACCGTGAGGCGCGAGCACGCCAAAATAGCGTTCGTAGACAATGCGACCCTGGTGGAGAATGAGAATGCCGTCGGTGTAGTTGGCCGCCAGCGATTGCGCCCACGTCATCGTGTCCGTCCGGCCGAGCGGCCGGAACGTCAACGCGTCGAGGTCGGTGCGTGGCGCCTCTGGCAGAGGGACGACCACTCCGGGGCCGGCCGTCACCACTTTCGTTGGAACGAACTGACGCAGATTTGAAAACGCCCAGCGCGTCTGAGGAAACTTGAAGAAACTGCCGTCTTCGTAGCGAATGAGCTTATCCGCCGGAGGTGGACTGCCACGCATCCAGCCCATCGTCACGGGATCGCTCGCCTGTGCATCCAGCGCAGGGGCGGGAGGCTGCCCCCAACTTGTGACTGCTTGGACGAGCAAAACGATCGCCAACACCGATCTTGCTTTACGGAGGGCAGAGATAAAATGACCACACAACATGCGGCATTTGAGCGTGCCCTGTGTCCTCCCATTGGCGAACCTAATTGGCGTGGCAAGGCACGCATGTAGCCAGAGACCAATTTACGGTGTCTCAGAACGAAGGTATTAGGGACAGCCGTTCAGGATGAGATATCAATGCCATTTACGAAATGGAAAGCATGAGTTGTCCGTCTCCCGAATCGAAGCATGAGACGTCCGAAGCGGACAACCCGTGGTTCACTCGACATACCAGAGAGCCCCTTCCTGGGTCGGTGGATGGTGGGCCGGGTGGGATTCGAACCCACACTCAAAGGATTATGAGTCCTCTGCTTTAACCGTTAAGCTACCAGCCCATTACACCAAGTGGCAACTGCCACGACCGTCGCAACTGTACGCAACGGTCATTCTATGACCAAGCAATTCTGAGCAATTTGGCGATACATCAAAGTCAGCACCAGCACTCTCCCCGGGGGCCCGTCATCTCATATGTGCGCGCCGACGTGGATACGGTGACACGCGTGAATTCGATCACGGCCTGAAACTCTTGAGTGAACGATTTGTCGGTCGGATTCATTTGCCCGCTATGCGCTTGATAATCGCGAAGTGTAATCGAGTCGCTGGATGATTTGTCGATTCGCTCGCGAATAGCGGCTGAACCCGCGGACGCGCGCGGGACGGACGAGCAAGCCTGTGCGCCAAGAGTGTGAATCTGGCCATAACCGGCGCGGTCAACACAGTCAGGCATTCGAAACCGTTTCACTTCCGAATTGTTTTTCGTCCGGTGAGGCGCGCAACAAACTTGGTCGCGTAAAGTTGCACGCGTTCGCGCACGGCAGCGTCTGAGGCTACGCCTTCCAGATGGAGATCCGAAAGATCGGTGACAACTGCGCCTTCGTTCGGATGGAGCGCGATCCACCCGAGCAGACGAATCAGTTTTTCGCGGGAGAAATCAGTTTCCAGGCGCCCCTGTACGAGCGAGGGGACGAATCGCTCCACGGGGTTTTGTAGAAGATCCAGCACCGCCGCGACCGAGAGTAAATTGCGCGCGCGTTGCACCGGATCTTTGACGTATCCGGGCGCCCAATGCGGCAAATCGCCTTCGAGGTTTGCGAGCGTGAGGTCCGTCGCTTCGTCGGGCGTTTCGTCGGCACGCGCGATCGGCGTCACCAATCCGTCGTCGGGTGGGACCGCGTAGCTGATCGAGTCAAGGTCAGTATCCGTGAGCAACTCCCATGGCTGCGGCGGCGAAGTTGGAGGAGCCAGGGCTACTCCGGTAGCGGCATGTGCGTCGACGGTCGGCGCGGGTTTAACGGCGATGCGCCCGCGCGATTCCGCGAGCGCGCCTACGACAAACCAGATTGCCAGCGCGGGGATGAGCCAGTGTTTCCCCTCGACGGATTTGAAATGCTGCCCCGGTGACCAACGAAACAGTTTCGCGCCGGAAAAACACGCCGCGGCGCCGATGAGCGCGAGCGCCAGTAAATCGAAATGCGCGGAGACGAGGCCGTCTCCAGTCACCGTGGCTTGCAGCGACTCGACAGCGTAACGACCGGGCAGAAAAGCTGAGAGGTGCTGCGCCCAAGCGGGCAGGCTCCCGAGCGGCACTGCGACGCCTCCGAGAATCAGCATCGGCAGGAAGAGACATTGTCCGAGCGCCTGGACAGCGGGGATGTTGTCGGCGAGTGCGGCGATGACGAGCCCCAGCGCGATGAACGCAAACGCGACAAACGTGAACACCAAGGCGAGCACGAACGGGTGGGCGGGCGCGGTCATGCCCATGGCCATCGCGAGGCCGATTTGAAGGAGGCCCGCGGTGAGGATGATAAGAAAACGTGCGCCGACTAAGCTCAGCACGAGCGTCCGCGTATCCACGGGTGCGACACGATAGCGCCGCCACACGCCTCGCTCGCGTTCGCTGACCAAGGTGGTGGACAGACCGAAGCAGGCGCTGCTGAGTACGCTGATGGTGAGCAACTCGCCCATGTGCAGGAGCAGCGGAATCTTTTCGTAACGGTAGAGCGCCCAAAAGGCTCCAAGAAAAATGATCGGAAAAAGATAACCGTACAGCAGGGCCGTGCGGTTCCGAAAATGGAGCCGCAACGTCATGACAAAATGCTGAACGATTCCGTTCACGACGTATTACGGCGAGGGACGCGAGTGATCGTCAAGGGATGATGCCAGCACGGCCGCGGCGAAGCTGATGCTCGAAGCCGGCGAGCCCAAGGAATTAGCTCAAACCCAATCTCCACTCGCTCACCAGACTGTGTGAAAACCCCTCCTGATACGCGGTAAGCGCGCAAACAACACACCCCGCCCTTCGGGCACCCCTCTCAAGAGGG
>CBRAFL010000137.1:0-13640 GCA_967755055.1 uncultured bacterium | reverse complement strand
CGCGCGATCCAGCCCAGCCGATAAAACTCACCGAAGAAAAGCGACACCATGAACGCCGTCTGCAAAGATCGGATACCGCTGCACGCCTCCTCGACGTTCACCCACGATGAGCCGATGAGAATCAGATTACCTTTCGCGAGCGCCGGATAGCCGAGCATCGTCAGAAATTCCGCACCGGCAGAGGCATTCCAGTGCATCAGCGACTTCGTCAAATTGTCCTCCATCCATACCGGCCACGGTAGCGCGGTGAGGCAAAAAAGAATCGGAAATGCGCAGTGCCAGGCGCCGCGAATTCCGCTGAGCGAAAACACGGCGGAGAACGACACCCCTATCATGAGACTCGCCATGATCCAGTTGATCTTCACCCAGTCCGGATTCGCTTCCTGTACGACCCGCACTGGCAAATAAGCCATGAGCAACAGCGCGGGGAGCACGAGCCAGAGCTTGCTTTTAATCGGCCCAGCCGCCGCCGGGCGCGAACGCCATCGCTCGTAAAACAAATAGCCCGCCAGCAGCGGCACTGCCCATCCGTATCCGTAAGTCGGATTTACGGACCACTCCAGCCGTTGTTGATTGAACACCAATAGCCAGGCCACTCCGAGCAGTCCGACGCTCGCCCACCATGCGGCTCGTCCGGCGACCCGGGCCGAGCCGGTCGCCGCGCTTTTGACGTCGGAGGGGTGCAGGCCGGAGACGGCATCCGTTAACATAAGGGAGCTATTGACGCGTCAAACGCCGGAAGGTTCACGCTCGACTGCGATTGCGGGTGGCTGGCCGGTGTTGGTGACGAGAGCTTCCAGCTGTTGTGCAAATTGCGGCAGCACCGCTTTCGGACTAAACCGCTGGACCCACCGCGTGCGTTCTCGCAAACGCTGACGCAAGCCCGCGTCCCCCGCCATCCGCAGCAGCGCGCGAACGAGGTCATCAGCTTTCCCGGGTTCGACATTCAAGCCGAAGCCACCTTCCGCCACGGCTCGCGCAAGTTCGCTTTCATTGTCGGCCACGGTCGCAACGGGCAGTCCCGCTTGAAGCAGTGAGAGAAGCTTGCTCGGGAAAAAATACTGGCCGGTCCCGCTGGCTTGGGTGATCAGACCGACATCTGCGTCGTTCAACATGAGCGCGTACTCCTCGTCACCGAGCAGCGGCAAAAGCCGCAACCGCGGAAGATTCAACGCCGCCACGCGTGCGGCCAATGCCTCGCGTTCGGCCCCGGCGCCAGCGATCACCATCGTAACCGCAGCGCTGCCCAAACGTTCGGCGGCCTCGAGCAGAACATCGATCCCTTGCTTGCGTCCGAGATTCCCGGAGTACACCGCGAGAAAATCATCTGCGGGAATATTGAACCGACGCCGAAATTCGCCCTTCTGCGTCGCCACCGGAGCGGAACTGCGCAGCCAGTTGGGAAAATAAATTCGCTTGCGGCCAGGAACGCCCTTGCGCCGCAGTTCATCCATCATCCCACCGGAAATTCCCGAGACCGCGGCAGCGTGACGATAGGCGAAACCTTCCAGCGCATAGAGCATGCGGATGAAGCCGCGGCTCTTCACCATGCCGAGACCAACGGCCGCGCCCGGCTGGAGGTCCTGGATATGGAAAACGAAGCGGTTGCGTTTCACGAGCGTCGCGAACCACGCGCAAAACCCCAAAAACAGCGGCGGACTCACCACGATGTAGATATCTGGACGCGGAAGAAACAGTACCCGCACGAGCGAACTCAGACCGAAGCTCAACTCGTGAATAATCCGCCGGAGCGTGCTGACTCGCGCCGGCACATACAGCGCGCAGCGAAAAACTTTTACGCCGTTGATGCGTTCGGTGCGAAAAAGCCGCCACCGATCCGCGGGCGCTTTTTTCCAATGCGGATAATACGAAAACCCGGTAACGACCGAAATTTCGTAATCTTCGCTGGCGAGGTATTCCGCCAGTTCAGCATTGAACGGTGCGATCCCCGTCGCCTCAGGAGAGTAATTGATGCCCCAAAGAATTGCTTTCATAGACGGAAGAGTGGTTCGCGGTCGGCGTGTACGGAGGAGGCAACCACCCGGGGCGAGGCGGTGGAAAACTCGTTATCCGGAAATAAAATACGGAGGAGTGCACTGATTCCCTTTAGAGTAATCGCTTTGGGCAAAACCCGAAATAGGGTCGCTTACGCTCTCTTTCTGCGGCTGGCCCTGACCGTGCGGGCGCACTCTCCCCGCCCCTCTCACTAGGGGAAACTCTGAATACTGAATCGAGGCGGGAACCAATGGACCCCGATCACACACCCCGCCCTTCGGGCACCCCTCTCGATAGGGGACTTCGGCTGGCGCGTGTCGCAAAAAGTCCCCTCGTTGAGAGGGGTGTCCGAAGGGCGGGGTGTGTTGTCTTGCGAGACTATCGCAGCAACCCTCCGAGGAACTGAACGACGCCCCCAAGTTCCATTCAAACGTGCCGCCAGCTGTTTTTTACTACTCTGCTTCGCTCGCAGCCTTGATCGTTTCAAACTCGACGCTGCGAGCGGAAATTTCGCCGTCAACGGTTGTGGTCAATGTTCGCGACTACGCAGCAACGGGCGACGGAAAGGTTCATCCCGTCTCCGAGTGGATCACATCGGGCCGCTTTTCAAATCTTCGGGCCATCCAAAAAAGCTATCCGTTTGTCGACAGTCTCACGTGGACAATCGATGAAGTTGCTTTTGAACGGGCCAAACTCGCGCTCCCGCCCGCCGGCGGCACGATTCGCTTTCCGGCCGGCGAGTACTTGGCCGGACGATACGGCTGGCGAGTCTGGAGGGATAACGTGCGTCTGTTGGGCGACGGTTCCGAAAAGACCATTCTCGCGACTGCGCCCGACGTTGAAGAGGGTTTAGTGATTTCGCCCTACCGTCACGTGGGCTGGCTGGAAGGCGCCGGTCACGAATATCCCTACACAGCCGCGAGCGGAAGTCGTGGCGCTGAGGGCGTGCAACTCACCAAACCGGAATGGACGCGCGAGTTTACTCCCGGAGAGCACGTTTTCATTCGCTGCGGCGCCAACCGTTTTGATCAGGACTATGGCGAATTCAACGAGATCGCCGCCGTCCAGCCCGACGGCCGTGTGCAGTTCAAATATCCGCTTGCGCGCGATTATACGCTCGCGCGTTTGAACTGGGCCGCAGAGGTGGCGCGGGGTTTCGAAATTCCTCGGGAAGGTGGCGCCGTGAACGTCGAGCTGCGCACCGGAGAGGGGCAATTTCTCCCTTCGGTCAGAACAACGGTGACAATTGGTGAGGCGATTTTTCGCGTGGAAAAAGTGGGACGGAACACACTCCGTCTCACCAACCCGGGACGCGGCAACCCGCCGCGCGGCACGGTCGTGACCGCCGGAATCAAAATTGGAAAATCCCGCGCCATCATTAAACTTACGCGCACCTCGCGGAATTTTCGCTGCGAGCAGCTGCAGATCGTCGGTCGCCGAAAAGTTTTGAATCTATCCAACAGCTACGACGTCGCCTTCACCGATTGCACGTTTCGAAGAGATACCCGCGCTGGCAATATCCATGGCGGTTTGACGATCGACGGCGATGGCGGCCGCTTCGCGCGGTTCGAGCGTTGCACACTCATCGCACAACCCGCGGCCGGGATGCAATTCGCGCGCTCATTTGGCAGCGTGGTTTTTTCGGACTGCCATTTCGTCGACGCGAACGTCGCTTTCACCGAGTTCAGTTTCGACTGCTCCGTGACGAGAAGCACTTTCGAAATCAGCGGCACCCATAATCTCAAGAACGTGATCGTCGCCGGAAAATCATGCGGAGATCTGCGATTCACCGACAACCGGATTCGCGCGAGTGGTGTGACGACGATTTTCGATACGTCCTCCGATATTCAGTCCCAAAAACACGGAAGCGAAGGCGCGTTCGTGGTGCGCAATAACACGATTGAAACGCCGAAAGGTATTCGTGTGTTCACGTTTTCGGACAAAGAGCGCACGACGTTGGAAAGTAATCAGGTGATCGAGCGGTGATGTGCGTCTTCGTGGCTGCGAGCGTGAGCGAGTGGTTGTCTTTCCACTCGCTCACCAGCGTGTGCGAAAAGCCGCGATCACACCCCCCGTCGCTTCGCGCCACCCCTCTCAAGAGGAGATGGTTCTGCGATACTTACAGCCGAAGTCCCCTCTCGAGAGGGGTGCCCGAAGGGCGGGGTGTGTTGGCTGGTTCGGCTCAAGCACAGTTCGCGTGGGCTTCATCCACTCGCTCACACTCGCGGCCACGAAGCAGAGCAGCAGACCAAATCACACCTGGATTTATTCCGCCTCCGGCCGCCCCGCGGGATCGAGCCGATATGTCGGTGTCGCGCCGTCGCGAGCTGCCACGAATTCGCCGAGCCGGCAGGCCTGCGCGAGCGCACGCGGCGGCTGCTCTTTCCGTGCGAGCAATCCTCCCAGCAGTGCGCCCAAGAACGCATCGCCCGCGCCCACGGTGTCGCGAACTTTCACCGGCCGCGCCTTTTCCCAAAACCATTCGCCCTCCCACCACAGCCCCGCGCCGCGCTCTCCAGCGGTTACGCAGACCCGCTCAACTTTATGTTTCCCGGCAAACTGTTTTGCTCCGCGCTCGAGCGAATCGGCCGAGCGGCCGCTTTCACCGGTGAGCTTGGTTAATTCGCCATCGTTGAGCTTCACCAGCTGAGCTTCCTTCAGCGCAAAAGACGTCACCGCCGCGGTGTCGAACGGCGCTCTGAAATTCAAATCCACCACGCGAAGTGCGTCTGGCCAGGCTTTCAACAATGTTTGAAGTGCGCGTCGATTGGCTGACTCACGGAGCGCCAACGTTCCGTAAACGATCGCCACCGGCTTCGGTTTTAAATTTATCAACCCACGCGACGCCGCGATGTGATCCCACGCCACGTCACGCGCAATCTGATACGTCGCGATTCCCGCCGCATCGATGGCCGCGAGCACGGTGCCGGTCGGGCGCCGTCGATGTCGCGTGATAAATCGCGTATCAACGCCCCAACTCGCGACCCGCCGCATCGCCTCATCGCCGAGGAAATCGCACCCGACCCCGCTCACCGGCAACACGCGAAGATTCTGTTTCGTGAGATGGTAGGCGGCGTTGATCGGCGCGCCGCCGAGGAAAAGTCCCTTTGGCAGGCAGTCCCACAATAGTTCGCCGAAACACACCACCGTCGGCGCGACTTCCGCCGGCCTTTTTCCACTCGAGGGAGACGGCGGTTCACTCATCCCTCATCGCCTCCGGTCCGAGGTGCAGCTCCTGGCATGCGCGCAAGTACGATGCCGCCGACCACGCCTGGAACGCCTTGCCCCTTGGGCGCCCTGTCGTGCCGTGAACCCATTCGTTAAACTCCCACGACTGCGCTTTGCCGAGTTGGTTCACGCGCGCGAGCTTCACAAGTTCGTTGCGCGCGATGTCGTGGAGACCGAGTCGGTGAATGAACCGTACCCACATTCCACCGACAAACGGCCAGATGCCGCCGTTGTGATAATGGTGCGGCAGATTCAGCAGGTTGACCGTGTAGTAAGGCCGCCAGTCTGGATCGCCGGCCTGCACGACGGGATAAAGATTCGCCACAGGATAGGGATCGTTCACGCCCACGCCCCACATGAAACGGAAGGATGTCCGTGCGCGCTCCACGTCGATTACGTTGGTGAGAAAGGCCAGCACGTTGCCGAGCACATCGCAGCGCCAGTTGAAGCTAAACGGCGTAATTTCAGCGAGCAGGTACTGCGCATCGCCCAACGACACCTGCTGATCAGCAAACGTCCGTGTCGTGTTCGCGTCGATATGCGTGGTGGGCCAAAACGAAACCTTGATCTTGCCCGCGATGAATTGGGACCAACGCAGGTAATCGGCTGCACGAACAAAATCCTGCTGATACTCGAGGAGCCGTCCGTAGCACACGTTGGCGCGATACCAGAGAACCTCGTCGTACAGCACATGATAGCTGCGTCCAAAAAGATCCGTCCAGTCGCCGGCTTCCGGGATTTCGAGGAGCCCGTCCGTGTTGCTGTCGTGCGCGGACAACCAGTCCATCACGCGCTGCAATCGCACGGAATATTCGTTCAACAAAGCCATGTCGCCGGTCTGCGTCACGTAGTGATACACGGCGATCACCAGCCACAATCCACTGTCGATCGAACAGATTCCGCCGATCCCCGCGTACTCGGGCTCGAGCGTTTCGATGCGCACATTCGCCGGCACCTGGCCTGGCGGACTCACCGCATTGAGCAGCGTGCGCAGCGTCTGTTTTTGCGCTTCGCGAATATCTGGATCGTCCATCTCGATCGTTTGCACGAGCGTGAAACAACCGTCGCGCGCCCAGATGCTGCGGTAGTTGATGTCGGTGCCGGTGACCGCGTTGTCCGCGAGTGAACAAGCGGAGAAGCCCATCGGCGTAATATTTTTCCGCAGTGCCTCCAGGGCTTTTCCGTAACCGGTCTCGATGAGCTTGCGATCTGCCTCGTTGAGCGAACGCAGCGACTCCGGCCCAAAGAGCATTCCTTTCCATGCTCCCGCGGTGCGCTCCTTCAATGGCATCGTGCGCAAAGGGGGGACCTCGGGAATCACGCCGAAATTTTTTAGTCCTTCGAGGACGCCATCCGCCATGATCTGGTGGGTCACAAAGACCGGCAGCTTCACGACCGCTTCAAAAAGTTCCGGCTGCGCGTTCTCGACCACGATGCCTTTAACCCCGGGCACAAGAAACATGCTGCTGTCATTTCCCGTGTCACCGGCTACGAGCACCTGATCCAACGGAATCTGCAGTCGCTCGCAAAGCCAGCTAAGCGCATTTCCTTTCGTCGCGCGTCGCGGTAGAACATCGAGATCGCGGAGACTCGAATAAACGACGGCGGCTTTCACACCAGCTTCGTCCAACCGACGTTGGAGCTCCTCGATTTTCGTATGATCGACGCGATGCCAGTACCAACTGGACTTGTAAGGATGAAGAAATTCCGGTGGCTGGCGTTGGATGCCCGGCATCGAGCTCACAATCTCTTCCACTTTTGCGAGGTCCCACCCTTCTCCAAACTGCGCGGCGAAATCGGCAAGCTCGGGTCGAGCTTTCGGATCGTAGAGCTCCGTGCCGACACCACCGATGATGAAACTGGGCTCTGGCAACTTACGCGCCGCGACGAGCGAGCGAATGTCTTTGATCGCCCGACCACTGTTGAAAACCAACAGCGGTCGGCTGGTGGGTAACGACTCCCAGGTCTGTTTGAATCGATAACCCGATTCAGGATTACCCAGCAACGTACCGTCGAGATCCGTCGAAAAAAGTTTAATCGTGGGGTTTTCCTGCGAGCTCATGGATGTGCGTGTGTGACCGAGGGGTTAAACATTTTGGGGTTCATTCGAGACTCACGTCAGTCGGCCTCGTTCCATGGCTCGTCCCATTCTTTGTCGTCGAGCGTTACCGAGGTGGACGGGCGTTGTTCGACCGCGGCGACGAGTTGCTGGGCGATTCCGGTCCACGTGAACAAACTTCGCGCCTTATGCGCGCCCATGCGTGACAACCGGCTGCGCAGTCGCGGATGGCGGAAAATCTTTGCCATCGTGATTCCCAAATCCTCGCGATCGAACGGATCGGCGAACAGCGCATGACGTCCGAACGTCAGCGCGCGATACAGGCCGCCGTGCACCGTAACCACCGTGGGAGTACCGGACGCCATCGCTTCAATCGCGGTCATGCCAAAGGGTTCGTAGCGACTCGACAGCACGAACATATCAGCCGCGCGATAATAGTCAGCGAGCTGATCCTCGGCGATGAATGCACCGAATTTAATTTTGTCGGCCGCGGGTGATTTCGCCGCCTGTTCGCGCAATTCCGCCAGCAAAGCCGCTTCCTTCGCGTCGAGCATTTCTCCGCCAACGGCGAGATAAAGGACAGCCGACGGATCGCGTTGCGCCACCATCGAGAAACTATCGATCAGCAAATCGTAACCTTTGTTGCGCGCCAACCGGCCCAGTGAAAGAACGACTGAGCCTTCAAAACCGAGGCGTTGCCGGATCGCCTGACGACTCGCTTCGCCCACCGGATAAAAACGATTATCGTCATAACCCGGTGGCACCATCCGCACCCGTTCTGGCGAGACCCCATAGTCCTGAATCACAAAGTCCAGTTGCGGTGGCGTGGTTGCGATCACGAGATTGCAGTCAGCGTAAAGCTTGCGCTCGTCACGAACGCGTCGCGTGAAATTATACGATTTTTCGAATTTCGCGCTGTCGCCGGGATAATCCCGTTCCATCTGGCGCTGCTTCCACAGCCCGAGCGAGTGTGGCGTGTGCAGGTGGGGCACGTTAAGCACCTCGGCGAGATGCTGCCCGGCCACACCCGCGTCCCAGTAATGGCTGTTGATGAAATGGTATTTCAACCCGTGCTTTTGGATGAAGCGCAACGCGTGCTCACCCCACTCGTCGAGATGTTCCACGAGATATTCCTTGGGAATAAATTCCCGGCCGCCGCAGCGAACGCGAATCACGCGCACGTGTTCGTTCACGACATCGAACTCCGGCTGGTCCTCGAATCGGCGTGTCCAAATATCCACTTCAAAGCCGAGTTGCGCCAGTTTCTTGGAAAGTTCGATGACATAGACCACCTGACCGCCCGTGTCTGCCGCGCCAAGCGGAGGTACGGCGGCCACGTATCCGTGGGTTGAAATCATCGCGATTCGCGGAAGCGAACCATCTGCATGCAGCACGTCATTTGCCATAGGTAATCCGGCTATGGTGTGCCGAAGCGATGGATGGTTCCCCGCGGTAACTCGCGGTGCGAATAACGTCACCGACGATTGCGCGTCCGATTTTGTGCGCCCCGAAAAAATCCGTGATGTCACGGGGAGTCTCCATTGAATCACGAACAATGCCATTGGTGGCGTCATTCGCATATTTTCTGCACTCGAACAATTCATCACGCCGCATCTTTACAAGAGTGGCGTGAACGTTGAGCTTCCCATGACTGCGCCTCTCATGACTTCCACCGCGACCGCCTCTGCCACGGCTTCCGATATTCCTCTTTTCAACTGGTTGACCGAGCGCATCGCCGGCGTCCTCGTGCACCCGACCGCGCTGCCCAGTCGTTATGGAATCGGCGCATTCGATGAAGAGGCGATCAAGTTGCTGGAATTTTTTGCGCAGGCCGGAATTCGCGCCTGGCAAGTCTGCCCACTCGGTCCCACCGGCTACGGCGATTCGCCTTATCAATGTTTCTCCTCCTTCGCCGGAAATCCTTACCTTGTTGACCCCGGCGCTCTCGTCCGCGCCGGTTTGCTCACGCCGGCCCAGGTGCAACCGCTGGAAGCACTGAATAGCGACCGCGTTGATTTCGGTGCACTCTATCGGATCAAACTTCCGCTGCTTTTTTCCGCGTACGAAACATGGAAACGCAATCCCGCGCGGACGTCGCTCTACGGCGATTTCGAGGCATTTCGCCGGGAGCACGCGGTGTGGTTGAGCGGCTACGGACTGTTTTCCGCGCTGAAAGATTACTTCGGTGGCAAGCCATGGTGGGAATGGCCCGTGGACGTCCGCTCGTTCGCGCTGGCGAAACGCTCGTCATTGTTCGCCGCCCAGGCGGCTCGCGCCGAGGCGTACGAGTTCATTCAATATCTTTTCTTTGGACAATGGGCGGCAATACGCGCGCGCGCCGCCGAGCTCAATATCGCGATCATCGGCGATGCGCCCATTTTCGCGGCGATCGACAGCGCCGATGTTTGGGCGAATCCAGAACTGTTTCAACTCGACCCGAAAACATCGCGTCCCACCGCCGTCGCCGGTGTGCCGCCCGATTATTTTTCGGCGGATGGCCAGCTCTGGGGAAATCCACTCTACGCCTGGGACGTGCATGCGGCCAATGGCTACGCGTGGTGGATCGCACGGCTGCGCGCAAATTTTGCGCTGTGTGACATCGTACGCATCGATCATTTTCGCGGATTCGATACCTACTGGTCGATTCCCGCCAGTGCGACGAACGCGCGCAAAGGCACCTGGGAGCCCGGACCCGGACTCGCGATTTTCCGCGCGATCAAACGCGCGATGCCCGACGCAAAGCTGATCGCGGAAGACTTGGGCGAACTCATGCCATCGGTCGTCGAGTTGCGCGAAGCCACCGGTCTGCCCGGCATGGCGATTCTCCAGTTCGCCTTCGGCGGCGGCTCGGACAATCTCTACCTGCCGCACAATCACCGCGCGAACAGCGCCGTATATCCAGGAACGCACGACAACGATACGACCCTCGGCTGGTACGCGACGGTCGATGCGACCACGAGCGATCACGTGCGAAGCTATCTTCGCGTGAGCGGACGCGAGATTGGCTGGGACTTTATCCGCAGCGCTTACGCGTCGGTTTGTGCACTTGCGGTGGTCCCGTTGCAGGATTTCCTCACGCTCGGAAGCGCAGCGCGCTTCAACACACCCGGAACCTCGCAAGGAAACTGGACCTGGCGTTATCGGCCTGAACAGCTCCGCTCGTTACGTGACGGCGCATCGGTTTACCTCCGCGAACTCGCGACGCTTTATGCGCGGGACGGAGTGAAGAAACCGGCGGCGAAGGTGTGACGGAAAGCGTAGCAATTGGAAGGTAGGGCGAGGCTTGTGCGCCTCTGGAGCACGTCCCGCCGTGCCGAAATCGAGCACGGCTCACCCGGAGGGTTCGCCCTACCAAAATTCCAGCGGGTCCAGCGGTCCCGCCCTACCCTGCGGTCAGATATCCCACAATCCGCGGCACCACGTCTTCCCTCGCATCCGCGAGTACGTAATGCCCCGCATCCGCGAACCGGTGCACCTCCGCTTTTGGGAGCAACTCGCGCCAACGCGTGAGAAAGTGGTCGTTGAAACAAAAATCCTCCCCTCCCCACAGAATCAGCGCGGATCGTTCACGGAATTGCGCGAGTCCTGCCTCCACCGATTTAAGTGTGTTCCAACTCGGATGCATCACGTCGAGCGGGATGTCTCGAACAAACGCACTCACCGCGACACGGTTCGTCCACGAATCATACGGAAAAAGGAACGCGCGTTTTTCGTCGGCCGTGAGTGCACGTCGATGCATCGCCATCCACGTCGCGGGCCAGGCGAAGCCATTGAACGCTCGCACGATGATCGGACCGAGCACCGGCGCCTTGCAAAGCAGGATGCTCGTCGGGATGTGCGGCGACTCGAACGCCGCTGTGTTCAAAATCACGATACGCCCGATTATCTCCGGATGGCGAGCCGCGAAACCAAACCCGATCGCGCCGCCCCAATCATGCACCACGAGATGAACGCGTTTGAGTCCGAGTCGAACGACCAACGCTTCCACGTCTGCGATGCGGGTCGCGAGTGTGTACGGATAATTTTCCGGCTTTTCCGAAAGACCCATGCCGATGTGGTCGGGTACGATGCAGCGTCGCGTCTGCGACAACGCCTGCACGAGTTCGCGATAATAAAAAGACCATGTTGGATTCCCGTGCAGCATCACCACGGCCTCGTCACTGCGCGGGCCTTCATCGAGATAACTCATCTGCGCGCCGTGCGGCGTCACGAAGGTTTTCGGCGCGAACGGATAGAGTTGGCTCAACCAATCAGGAAGCCGCGGCGGAGTCGGAGACCTGCTCTTCATCACCATTCCAGGGCGAGCATCAAGCAATTCAGCCCGCTGCCGATCCCGAGTAAACCGACCCGATCCCCCTCGCGAATCGCGTTTGCCGCAACAGCGGCGGCGAGTGTCGCCGGAAGCGCAACCGAACCCGTGTTGCCCAGCGTTTCGAACGTTGAAAAATCTTTCGCCAGATCCAATCCCAGCGTCTCGTAAAGTTTTCGCCGATGCGCGCTGCCCACTTGGTGGCAGATAAATCGTCCGAAGTCTGCGCCCTGTTCGGCCGTAAAATCCCGCCACGTTTCTTCCGCGAGCGCGACGCCCGCCAGAAGCAGTTGCTCCGAATCCGTCTGCATCGCGAGCGCTTCGGTTCCGTGCGTGTCGCCCTGACAAAGTTCACTGTGCTCCGTCGCCGCGCGCGCCACGCCACCCAGCAGCCGATGCGCGCGACCTTTCACCAACGAGCGGTGACAAACGATCGCACCGACCGCGCCCGAACCGATCGTCAAATTCGCGAAATACGGTTTGATCTCATTTCGATTTAGCGACCGTTCCACCAGCGTGCGCAGCGTTTGCTCGACGAGCGGCCGCCCGTTTTCGCCGGAGACCACCATCGCGCATTTGATCTGACCGCTCTCGATCAAGCCGCCCGCGACAGTCAGCGCATTCAAAAATCCGAGACACGCGTTCGAGATATCAAAAATCTGCGCGGTCGCTGGCAGTCCGATCTTCCTATGCGCAAACGAGGCCGTCGCCGGTTCAAGCATGTCGCGACTCACCGCCGCGTGAATGAACAGTTCAATATCGATCGGCCGAAATGCCGATTGCTTCAGCACCGCATGCCCCGCGGCCGCGCTCGCATCCGACGCCCGCGTGCCCACGGGCCAGACGCGGCGTTCGCGAATTCCGCTCATCAGCTCCAAACGCCCGACGGGCAATTTGAGTCGCTCGTAGAGTGGACGCAGGCGCTCCTCGATTTCCGCGGAGGTCCAGACCTCTTCGGGCAACGCGACGGCCAGTGCTTCAATGCAGACGTTTTGAAACCGCATGCGCGCTTAGCGTTCGATCCGCATCGCGAGGCGGATGATTTCCTTGTCGAAATAATTACTGCCTAGTCCGGCGTCGACGACCAGCGTCGTGCCGTTTACGCCACTGCTTCGTTCGCTCAAGAGGAACAGCGCCACGTTTGCCACTTCCTGGGTCGCGAGACTGCGTTTTCGGAAGGTGAGTTTCTCGGCGTAGAGATAGCTTTCCGCGTAGCCCGGAATACCGGCGGACGCGCTGGTCTTCAACGGACCTGAACCGACGACGTTGAACCGGACCTCGCTGTCCGCGCTAAAAGATTTCGCAAGAAACCGCGCCGCCGATTCGAGCGCGGCCTTGATCGGCCCCATGTATCCATAATTGTCTGGCGTCACGACGAGCGACGAAATGCCGATGCTCACGACCGACGCGTTTTTCGCCAGGTGCGGTTTGAAAGCGTTGGCAATTTCCACGAGCGAGAATGCCGAGACCGCCGTGGCCTGCAGGAAATCGGCGCGCTTGGTCTCGTGAAACGCTTTGAAGCCATCGCTGTAGTTCGCGAAAGCGATCGAATGTACCAAGCCGTGTAACGGAGCGTGACCTGCGGCGGAAATTTCATCGGCCAGCCGCGCGGCCGCGCCCTCGTGCTCGACGTCGCAAATGAAAACCGACTTTCCCGCGAGCAGTGTTTCGAGTGATTTCCTCCGTGTTTCGGAACGGACGCTGTAGACAACGGAAGCGCCCTGTTCCTCGAGCGATTTGGCGATCAGCCACGCGACGCTCTTGCGATTCGCCACGCCGAAAACGACAAATGTCTTTCCGGAGAGTTGGAGGAAATCAGGCATGGTTAGGTAGGGCGAGGCGTCCCCGCCGTGCCGTTAACGGCGAACGCATCAAACACGTGCGGCCAATTTTCCGGCGATGCCGATAATCCGGCTCTCACCGGATTCATTCGAATATAATGAGCTTTCTCGTCGAGTGATTCGTCGGAGCGCAAACGATGGTCGAAGAATCGCTCCTGCCAATCGATCCCGCATTTCTTGTGAGTGTAGCCTTTCCAAGCGGCGATCC
>CBRAFL010000136.1:0-13768 GCA_967755055.1 uncultured bacterium | reverse complement strand
TGCCGCTGTTGTGCTCGGCGCTGTCCTTCATCATTTCGGCCGAGACGGTGAACCGGCCGTGCCACGCACCGAAAAAATCTTTCAGCGCCGCCGCCATCGCGAGCGGGGAAAACGGAAAACGTTCCACCGCGACATCTGCTTTCTCAGCCTTCTTTACCCCTTCGGCCTTCGTCGCCGGCGCAGGATTCGCCAGGATCAATTTCGCCGCGGATGCGGGCACCCGCAAAATTCCAAAACGCTCCGACTTGAAGACCAGCACGTCGCCTTCACGCTGGAGGAAATGCCCGCGCACATGGTCGCCGTCATTATACACCAGTTCGTCCGGCGGAGGCGCCGGCTTTGCCGTCGGCGCAGAGCCAGACGGCGCCGAGGACGCGATCTGTCCAAAATACGGCGCCGGTATTTCGGAAATCGTCCCAGCCCGCAGCGCCAACGCGAACGTCAACCCCACGAAAATGAAAAGCAGGCGGCGGAAATCGCAGCCTGCACGAAAAGTGCTTGAACTCACGCCGCGTTCGACGCCCCGTACTTCTTTCGGTTTCACAAAAATTTTGGCCATGTTCGAATCTTTCCCATCGCGATTGCAGGAGCGGGGCCCCTCGCTGCGAATCAACCGCCATCCCGGACGGGACGACTAAACTGAATGCGATGAAACGCCCACCGTGCAGGGATTTTTTTCATGTGGGAAGCCTCCGTTTCCGTTTTACGAAATTATTTATTTTCATCACTGCGATGATTTCGGCGGCCCATGCCGCTCCAAATCACTCAGTTGGCGCTGACGATGACACTCATTCACAACCTGCGAATCGGCTCTCGATCGCAGCGGCGGCCAACATGGTTTACGTCCTCGATGCGCTGAACTCCGCATTCAAGGCGATCGAACCGCAAGTCACGCTTACGGTCGCCACCGGCGCCTCCGGCAATCTCGTTGCGCAAATCCGGAACGGCGCACCCTACGATCTTTTTCTCTCGGCGGATCTCGAGTACCCGCGAACGCTTGTCACCAGTGGCGATGCCGACGCGAAGAGTTTGATGACGTTTGCGATCGGCAAACTCGTACTCTGGACCACGAAGCCGGAAATAAAATTGATCTCTGTCAGCGCTACGGTGGGAAGCGATGCCGTGCATAAAATTGCTTTGGCGAACATCGACGCCGCACCCTATGGCCGCGCGGCGAAGCAAGCGCTGGAACGCCTCGGCGCCTGGGCCGATGCGCAACCCAAACTCGTCTTCGGTGAAAATATTACGCAGACCGCGCAATTTGTGGAGACCGGGAGCGCCGACGTCGGATTCGTCGCGCTCTCGCTCGTGCTTTCGCCGAAATTAAAAAAACGCGGCCAATGGATTGCAGTCCCAGAAGAGCTGTACGCACCGATCGAACAAGGCGCTATCACTACGCGACGCGGCGAAAAAAATCCCGCAGCCGTGCGCTATTTAAAATTTCTGCGCAGCGCTGAAGCGCGAACAATTTTCGAGCGCTTCGGCTACAGCGTGCCGTAGCCGACGAGGTTCGGGCAGGTTGCGCGCTCGTCGCGCAACGGTATCTCGAGCCCGTGGCGCGGCGAGCGCGCAACCTACGTCAGCGGGTCGATCTGAAACGACCGATCGCCTCTTCTCCTGCACACACCTCCCCCTCCGCACTTGAGCCGCGCCCCGCGTCACCTCACGCTTTGCGCCTTGCCCGATTCGCCTTCCACTTTTCTCGGATTGTCCCTGCCTCTGTGGCAATCGTTTGGGCTCACCCTGCAGCTCGCCGCGATCACCACGCTCGTGCTCGGGCTCATCGGCCTTCCGCTCGCGCATTGGCTAAACACGACACGCTGGAGAATCGCGCCCGTAATTGAAACGCTGGTTTCGCTGCCGATCGTGCTCCCGCCCACGGTGATTGGTTTTTATCTACTCGTGGGATTTTCGCCTCAGCATCCGCCCGGAAGTTGGTGGCAAAGTGCGTTCGGTACGCCTCTCGCCTTTTCGTTCACCGGACTCGTCATCGCTTCGGTTTTTTATTCGCTCCCGTTCGCCGTCCAACCCTTTCAAGCCGCATTGCGCAGCGTTCCGCCCGAGATGCTCGACGCGGGATCGGCGCTCGGGGCGCGTCCGTCGCGCGTGTGGCTGCGCGTGCATCTTCCCCTCGCGTGGCGCGGAATCGCGGCGGGGCTGACCCTCGGATTTGCTCACACGCTCGGCGAATTCGGCGTGGTGCTGATGATCGGCGGCTCCATTCCCGGAGTGACGCGCGTCGCCAGCATCGCGCTCTACGACGAGGTGCAAAAGCTCGACTATCCTCAGGCCCATGCGTTTGCGGCGATGCTGCTGGCGCTCTCGTTCGCGCTGCTGTTGGCAGTAACCTTGCTACAACGGCGCCGTCACTTGACGCGCTCAACTTAATCACGATCTTCCGACGCCGCATGTCCGCCCGTATCGCCAACTCTACCACGCCGAGCGCGTTGGTCCGCCGTTTCGGTGCGGCATTGGGAGTTGCGTTGTTGTTGCTGTTGACGGTTTCAGCAGCGAGTCCCGCGCTGCATCACTGGCTGCATACCGATGGCGTAACCGACGCGGCTGACAACTGCGCAGTCGTTCTCTTTGCCAGCGGTATCACGTTGGCGGCGACAACGGTCGCCTTGGCAGCTCGCACGGTTGTCTGGCGCGAACGTGATCGGCTGGCATTTGCGGAAATCTTTTTGGCGTCGCCGCGTTATCTCCGTCAGCCGGAGCGCGGGCCGCCAGTTTGCTGAGTTGATTGGTTTCTGCCGCTGCGCGCCCGCATGGGCAGCGTTGCGTTCTCCCGTCACGCGCCGTCGCGCGGGCGGATACTTGTTCGTTCAACCAGACTCAGCATGCACTCATTTCTTCGTATTTTTCCTTTTGTAATTCTATCATTCACGCCTCTCGCGCGCGCCGAAACCGCTCCGCCGAGCGCCGACGAACACGAAAGCGTGGTTAAACTCGAAAGCGTTGTCGTCTCGGCCGGTCCCGGCGAACGGACCGCTTTCGATCTCGCCCAAAATACTGCCATTCTCAGCGGCGATGAACTCCGCGAGCGAAGCCAAGGGACACTCGGCGAAACTCTCTCCGCCACGCCCGGCGTAAACTCCACTTACTACGGCCCTGGCGCCAGCCGACCCGTCATCCGCGGCTTGGGCGGTGATCGCATCCGCGTGCTTACCAATAGCGTCGGCGCGCTCGATGCCTCCAACATCAGTCCCGACCACAACGCCGCGATCGAACCGTTGTTCGCCTCACGCGTTGAGGTGCTCCGCGGACCCGCGACGTTGCTCTACGGCAGCTCAGCCGTCGGCGGCGTGGTCAACGTCATCGATAACAGCATCCCGAGCTTTGTCGGCGACGGTATGCTCCACGGAGCGATCGAAGCGCGTGGCTTTGGCGCGGCAGATGAGAGCGCCGGCGTGGCGTCACTCGAAGCGGGAGGAAGCAGCTTCGCCGTCCACGTCAACGCCCTCAAACAACGTACCAGCGATCTTGATATCCCGGGCGTGGCGCGGATCGATGCCGACGCTCCCGCTGATCAGCCGATGAACACGCTGCCCAGCAGCGCGACGAAGACATGGAGCGGATCATTAGGCGCGACGGCGTTCTGGAGCGGCGGTCGCATTGGCGCAGCAGTGAGCAATTACGAAACTGTTTACGGTGTTCCTACAGGCGACGATCCGCCCACCAGCATCAACATGAAACAGACGCGGCTCGATGTGCACGCCGACGTTACGCAACCATTCGGATTTTTTACTGGCGCAAAGGCCCGCATCGGATTCGGCGAGTACAATCACGCCGAACTCAGTGGAGGCACCCAGATCAACACGGTATTCAAGAACAAGGCCGCGGAGGGAAGGATCGAACTTCCCATGGTCGCCTTTGGAAATCTTAACGGCACGGTGGGTGTTCAAGCGGCCCGCAGCGATTTTTCCGCTGTTGGCGAAGAGGTCGTGACACCGCCTTCACTCAGTCAAAACGCCGCGATCTTTCTTCTCGAGGAACTCAAACAAGGTCCCGTCACCTGGCAGGGTGGAGTTCGATTCGAAGGTGAATCGATCAAGCTCGGCGAAGTCGATCCGAGTCTGCCGGCACTGCCCGGCTACGGGGCGCACTCGAATCAGAAGAAAGAATTTTCAGGAGTGAGCGGCTCGTTCGGCGCGGTATGGTACTTCGCGTCGGATTGGTCCCTCGGATCTTCCCTCGCTTTTTCGGAACGCCTGCCGACCGCACAGGAATTATTCTCCAACGGCCCACACGGCGGAACCGGCGCTTACGAAGTCGGCTCGAGCAATCTGGACAAAGAACGTTCTCTGGGCCTCGACCTCAGCCTGCGCCATCGCGCCGGATTTGTATCCGGAACGTTGAGCGTGTTCGCGAACCGTTTTCAAAATTTCATCTTCGAACAAGAGCTGGCGGCTGACGCCATCCCGGCGGAAAACAATCCGGACGGCCTCACGCCTTACCAGTTCATCGCCCGCGATGCGGAATTCTACGGCGCTGAGGCCGAGGTCACCTTTCACCTCAAGGAAGGCAAGGGGTACCACCTTCACCTGGATCTGATGTCTGATTACGTGCACGCGGAGGAGACGACCGACAATACGCCGCTCCCGCGTATTCCGCCGATGCGTTACGGTGCTGGCCTGCATTACGAGAACGACTCGTGGAATCTGGGTGTCGAGGCCCGCCACGCCACCTCGCAAGATCGGATTGCGCCGGGTGAGACGCCCACTGCCGGCTACACACTGGTGAATGCGAACGTGAGCTACCTGATTGGCCAGGGAGCGATCAACTACGAGCTCTTCGTCCGCGGCACCAATCTCACCAACGAAGAAGCCCGTCTGCACGCGTCATTCCTCAAGGACTTCGCGCCGCTCGCTGGTCGCGGCGTGCTCGTGGGCGTCAGAGCGATGTTTTAAAAAGTGCATGAGAAAGGCAGGGCCGTGTGCCCCTGCCCTTTGTATTCGAAGCAGCCGCACGCGTGAGCGTGCGGTTCTCCGCGCCGTAACCGGCGCGGCTACGTTCAAAGAACGCGTCTCCGAGGCATCACCCTTCGATTCCGAACACCGCGTTGGCGTAATTATCCACACTGAACGGCTGCAAATCCTCCGCCTGCTCGCCCAGCCCGAGAAAATAAATGGGGAGCTTCAACTGCCGGTAGATTCCAACGATCGCTCCGCCGCGGCTGGTGCCATCGAGCTTCGTGACAACCAGTCCCGTCAACCCAAAGCTCTGATGAAACACTTTCGCCTGCTCGATCGAATTGCTGCCGAGTGAACCATCGACCACGAGCCAGCGATGCTGCGGCGCGGTGGGATCGTTTTTCTGCAACACGCGACGGATCTTCGCGAGCTCCTCCATCAGATTGCTCTTCGTGTGCAACCGGCCCGCCGTATCCACAATCAAGTAATCGCGACCGCGTGAGTTCGCCGCCTGCCAGGCATCAAAGGCCACCGCGGCCGAATCCGCACCCGTGTGGCTCGCGATAATTTCCAGCTCCAGCCGCGTCGCCCACGTCTTCAATTGCTCCACCGCCGCCGCGCGAAACGTATCGCACGCCGCCAGCGTAACACTCTTTCCGTCCTGCTTAAGTTTCCACGCGAGCTTCGCCGACGTCGTGGTTTTCCCCGAGCCATTGACACCAATCATCGCAATGACGATCGGCTTTTTAGGTAGGGCGGGACCGCTGGGCCCGCCGGAAGCATCCAACACACCCTCACTCCCCGCCAGCACCCGCTTCAAAACCGCCGCGCCGATCTTCGCCGCCTCCTGGCCGTGCAGCGCCTTGTCCTTTTTGTAGGCCCCCTTGATTTCGGTCAGAATTTCCTCGGTGGTCTCGACGCCGAAGTCCGCCGTATAGAGCGCCTCCTCCAGTGTTTCGAGCGATGACGCATCAATCGGCTTCTGCCCGAAAATCGCGGCGGTTTTCGACGCAATCGCCGAAACCGTCTTCGCGAACCCGTCTTTGAATTTTTTAAATAGGCCGAACATGTGAAAAGTAGCGGGTAGTGAGTAGCGGGTAGCGAGTAGGCGCAAGCGGCTGGTCACGCCATACGCTATTCAAAGGTTATCCGCTTCCGCCGCGCATCCGGAGGCGAACGACTGACGCGATTTCAAGGTGCAGCACAGAGCAGCGCATGAACAACGACCGAAAAACGATTCTGGCTACTCACTACTCGCTACCCGCTACTCACTACTTCTGCCACCGCCCGTCACTCGGCTTTTCTCGCGTCGCGACCGGTCTGATCTTTCAAGCGGTCAAGGATGCCGTTGATGAAGCGCTTCGCATCGGCATTGGAAAACTGTTTCGACAAATCGATCGCCTCGTTGATCGAGACGACCGGCGGAATATCTTTGCGATGCATCATCTCAAAAATCGCCAGCCGGAGAATCGCCAAATCGATCTTCGCAATTCGCTCAAACTCCCAGTTGTGCGCCAGCGCCTTGATCCGCGCATCGATATCCGCGATGTGCTCGATGACTCCGTGAATCAGCTCCTCGCCAAAAGCATAGTGCGCGCGCGGCTGCTCCATATTTTCGAAGAAGATGCGCAGATCGTCGACGAGGTTTTTGGGCGTGTTCATACTCCACGCAAACAGGTACTGCAGCGCGGCCACACGGCCATCGCGCCGCTGGGCGAATTGGGCTTTGCTCATCGGGAAAATTTTTTCTTCAACGCCGCCATCTCCAGCGCCGCGGCGGCGAATTCGCCACCGCGATTGATTTTGCCGCGGCATCGCGCCTCGGCTTGCGCGAGCGTGTTGGCCACGATCACTCCGTTGATCACCGGCACTCGCGATTCGAGCGACACCCGCTGCAACGCGTGCGAAACGCTTTGCCCGACCATCTCGTGATGCGAAGTATCGCCGCCGATCAAAACGCCCAGCGCAATCACCACGTGCTGGCCCGCGCTTTGCGCCAGCGCCTGCGCCGCCCACGGGACTTCGTGCGAACCCGGAACGCGAATCACCGTGATCGATTTCTCCTTCACGCCCGCTGCGCGCAGCCGCTCGAGCACGCGCTCGAGCAAGGCATCCACCAACTCCTCATTAAAGCGCGCCGCGACCACGCCCACGTGGAATGCGGAACCCTCTATGGATGTGTCAATCGGTGCGGCCAGACTCATGAACCGGTTATGGACGAGCCCAAATGCACAATCCGCAACCCAAATTTACCCGACGCCGCGGTTGCTGCTAACACTCCGTGGACGGCTCTGCTCCGTCAGAACCGTTCGCCGCGCATCGGCTGCGACGAAGCGCCGGCCTCCAATTCTTTCTCCCCGGGGAGAATCATTTCGAAGAACAGCTTACAGCGCTACCTGTTCGACAATTTCCAATCCGTATCCATCCAAGCCGACCACCCGGCGGGTACTCTTGGAAAGCAACCGAATCTTTCGCAGTCCAAGTGCAGCTAAAATTTGCGCGCCAATTCCGTAATCACGGAAACTCATCGGGGCTGGTGCTTCTCCCGGTTTGGCGTCAAGACGCTTGATCAGCTCCGCTCCGCCGTTCGCGTGTTCCATGTAAAGCACCACGCCGCGGCCAGCTCGCGCCACCGTTTCCAGCGAACCCACGAGTGCGTGATGCGACTCCACTCCACGCATCCGAAATACATCGCCCAACAAATTCTCGCTGTGCACGCGCACCAGCGTCGGCTCCGGCCCGAGCTGGCCCATCGCGAGAGCAAGGTGGTGGCGATTGTCCAGTTTGCTGCGGAAAACATGCAGCGTGAACTCGCCGAACTCCGACGGAAACGGACGCGTGCATACGCGCTCGATGAGATTGTCGCGTTTCGCGCGATGCTCGATCAGCTGTGCGATCGAAATCATTTTCAGACCGAACCGCTCTTTGAATTCGATCAGCTGCGGCAACCGTTGCACCGAGCCGTCGTCGTTTACGAGTTCGCACAACACACCGCTCGGATGCTGTCCCGCCAGTTGTGCGAGATCGACCGCAGCTTCGGTGTGGCCGGCGCGCTCGAGCACGCCGCCGGCCTTTGAGCGCAATGGAAATACATGTCCCGGTTGCACCAGCTGCTCGGGACGCGCCAGAGGATCAGCGAGAATTCGAATCGCCTGCGTGCGATCATGCGCGCTGATGCCCGTCGTAACGCCTTCAGCTGCGTCGACACTCACCGTAAAATCAGTGCGCTGAACCTCTCGATTCTGTTGCACCATCGGCCCGAGCCCGAGGCGGCGCAATTGCGGCTCGATCGTCGGCACGCACACGATCCCGCTGCAATAACGGATCATCATGTTAACGGTCTCAGGCGTTGCCTTCGATGCCGCCATGATGAGATCACCTTCGTTTTCGCGATCTTCGTCGTCCGTGACAATGACCAGCCGGCCCGCGCCAATTTCAGCGATGGCGGACTCGACGGTATCGAACGCAGCGTGGATGGAAGCGGACATCCCAAAAACGTCGCGGTCGTCACGCCCCCTGTCAACCCGCTGTCCGAAGAGCTTCGCTCGCGCTGAACTGTTTTCATCAACTCGAATGTAGCCGCGCCGGTTACGGCGCGGATTCGGCCGCCGATGTTTAATGCCGCAAGCTTGCCCTTACCCGACCCGTCGTCACAACAGCGACCACCTCACTATGAAGCTCGTGGCCGTTTCCGTCGTTAAAAACGAAGCCGATATTATAGAGGCATTTGTGCGCCACACCCGCGCTTGGGCGGATGAGCATTTGATTTTTGACCACGACAGCACGGACGGCACCCGGCAGATCCTGTTTGAACTCGTGCGCGAGGGACTGCCCCTCAAGCTTTTCACCGGCGATGCCATTGGGAATCTCCAGCAGAGTCGCAGCAACCACCTTGCTCGAACCGCTTTCACTGAGCATGGCGCCGACTGGGTCCTTCCACTTGACGCAGACGAAATCCTCGTCGCCTCCGATCGCGCTCACCTCGAGACCGCCCTGTTGGCTGGTGCGGCCGATCAGCCTGCGAGTCTTCCACTCCGTAACTATTCACCAACCACCGCGGATATTGCCGCCGAGGTGAATCCAGTCCGGCGCATCCGCCATCGCCAACATGGACCAGGCTCAACTCGAAAGATAGTTATTCCCCGCGCACTCGGACTGCGTGTGGACATCATTGCAGGCAAAGGCAATCACGCGCTCTACCACCAATCGCAGGCGCTCCCCGCTCGATTTCTCAACGATATCTGGCTGGCGCATTTTGCCCTGCGCAGTCCACACCAACAAGTGCTGCGGGTCGTTACCGCCGAACTGCAAAAATTAAGTCGTGGGAAAGCGCACGAAGGACTCGATACGCATTACCGACTCGGCTTCCAACTGCTCACGGAAGACGCAGATTTGTTTTTTTCCACGGTCGTTCAACCCCCTGAACACCTCCAACTCGATCCCGCGCCGTACCTCGGCGGGGCGTTGCTTCATTCGCCAAAGATTTCCGCTTTTGCTCGTTCGGCCCGCGCGCTCATCCCTTTTTTAGAAAAGCTCGCGCGCAGCCATGGCCAACTCGTCGACACGACGACCGCCAGTGGCAAACAGATCCAGGAAATTATCACCCCGCTCGATGGTCATCATGGATCCGCGATGCTCACCATCGGCCATGAGCCTTTTGGCGGGTTCGTTCCCGTCAGCGGATGGCAGCCACAGGAAGGCCCGATTCCAGAGGCGTTTCTGCCGCGCTTTCACTGGGCGACTGCACCTGAAACCGTTTTCACGATCCAAGCGGAAAACGTCCGGTCCGCCCGGTTGGAAGCGCAGGCGTTAAGTTATTCGGAACGACAGGTGGCGACCGTTTTGCTCAACGGCATCGAAATTTTCCGTCACACGTTCGCACGCGTGAACCAAAAAGAAAATCTGGTGATGCCACTGTCGCTTCGTTCCGGCGAAAACCAGCTTGTGATCCGTCACGCGACGTGGATCGAGAGCCCAGCCGACCCGAGAAAACTCGCCCTGATCTTTCTCTGTCTGCGCGTCGTGCCAAATTAAAGACGCCGCCACAATTCCGGACGTAGCGGCGGGCCTCCGTGCCGGCCGGGCCGTATTCGGCTCGAGGTCGGCAGGCATGTACTGTCCCGCCCCTTCCACCTCCCCACCCTCCGCCCAACGCCTTCGGTACATATTACGTAATACGTAATATGTCGTTCCGCGCCGAAAAGTTCATCCCGCCTCCGCCGGCGCCATTTTCACGACTCGATTCGACCTCGCTTTCTCTGCGCGTCGTCCGCTACGACTCGGCCCATGTCATCTTCGACCGTCGGACTTCCCAAACCGCAACCCGGCTCTCCCTGCTCATGTGGCAGCGGCAAACTTTTTGAAGCGTGCTGCGAACCTTTGCTGAAAAATCTTCGCCAACCCGCGACCGCGGAAGAACTCATGCGCTCACGGTTCACCGCCCATGTCGCCCATGATTCCGCCTACCTTCATCGCACGTATGCGGTCACGGCGCGTCTCCCATTCGTCGAAGAGGCAGACGGCGCGCCGATTCAATGGACGAAGCTCACTGTCCATTCCCACGAGCCGGGTCGCTCGCCGGACGATGCGTTCGTGGAATTCTCCGCGTTTTTCGTCGATGAAGCCGGTGAGCACGTGATTCAGGAAAAATCGGAATTTCACCGCGAGAACGGTCAGTGGCTTTACACCCGCGCCGTGCGAACAGGTCCGGCACCGTTTAAATCCACCGCGCCCAAAGCCGGCCGCAACGACCCGTGCCCGTGCGGCAGCGGAAAGAAGTACAAGCACTGCTGCCTCGCGAAAGCGTAGCCCTTCCGTCTCGAACAACGACGGCCAACTATTCGGCCATCATCGTTCTCGTTCTCATTCTCTTTCTCGTTCTCACGTAACGAAGATTTTCCAGAAACGAGAAAGAGAACGATTACGAGAATGAGAACGATTCGGAGAATCGCTCACTCGTCCGGCAATGGCTGATCCTTCGTCTCCGGCAGAAACGGCAGTACGAAAATCCCGACGAGCAGCACCATACTCACCCAAAGTCCCGCGGTCCGAAATCCTTCGATGTCACCGCCCAAGCTCGCCGTGATTCTACTAATGGTGAATGGCGCTGTTGCCGCCACAATGCGGCCGACGTTGTAACAGAAACTCGTTCCCGTACTGCGCAGACTCGTGGGGAAAAGCTCCGGCAAATAAACCGCGAACACGCCAAACACCGAGAGCTGCCCAAATCCCATGATCGGCAGCATCCAGTACATTTGCCCGGTGCTCCGCATGAACTTGAAAACGAGGAGCGTCGAAAGAAACGACAGCAGCAACGCGACAGCGAACGCGATTCGTCGCCCTTTGACCTGCGCCATTTTGGCGAGCGCCATCATCCCGCAAAACCCGCCCAGATTTTGAAGCAGCAAGCCCGCCGCGCGCCAAAACGCTTTCTGACTCGCCATTGCTTCCGCGGATAAATTTTGCGCAGCCATTTCATGTTCGATGATCGAGCCGACGATCTTCGGGTGAAAATTTCCGATACCCCACAAACCAATAATTCCAGAGCTGCACGCGATAAGTCCGAGCCACGCGTGTTTACGCCAGCGCGGATGACTCAGCAGCACCGCGTACGAGCCGAATTTGATCCCCCGCTTCATGCCTTCGTCGCGCGCTCGCACCCATTTTTCCGGTTCCTTCAGCTTGCGCATTACGAACACACATAAAAACGCCGGCAACGCACCCACGAGAAACAGCGCCTGCCACGGCTTCAGATTAAAGGGAAGCAGGTGCCACGTCGCCAAAGCGCCGATACCCATTCCGATGAATCCGGCGGAGATGTTACCCCACGTGGAAAGTGATTGGAGCAATCCGAGCGCTGGAGCTCGCGCCCGATCCGCCACCGTGTCGGCCACCAATGCAACCGCGAGGCCGAACACTCCGCCAACGCCAAGCCCGGTGATGAAGCGATAGGCGCAGAAATCGTAGAATCCCGTCGAGAGCGCACTCAGACCGGTGCTCACCGAATAGAGAAGAATGGTGAACGTCAGGATCTTCGCTCGACCATAACGATCGCCGAGAGCGCCGAAAATCAAACCACCCACTGCCCAGCCCACCAAAAATACCGACGTCGTGTAAGGCGCGAGCAACGTCGCTTCCGTGCGGTTCGTGAGCAGATCCTCCATGGCTCCGTCACGCGCCAGATTGAAAACCTGCTGATCGAGGCAGTCGAACAGCCAGGCGAGCGAGGCCACGATGAAAACATACCAGTGCTCCCGCGTGAACGTGCGCCACCAAGGCGTGGATACGGTGGGGGAATGATTCATGAAGAAAGGGGACTAACGGCGCAGCAAAGGAACCGAATTTTTCTGTTGGTGGGACGATCCCGTGTCCACGCCCAAAAGCGACTTTGAGCAGGTAGGGCGAGGCGTCCCCGCCGAGCCGGGAACGCGCGGCTCACCGGGACAGTTCGCCCTACCATCGCATCGCGGGATAAACGCGCCTCACCTCAATTTCACCAACGCTCCGCTTTCCGCCGACGTGTACAGGGCCTGAATCAGCGCCACCGCTTTTCGCCCTTCCGCTCCGTCGAGCGCCGGCGCGCGACCAGCGCGCAGCGCGTTGACGAGATCCTGGAGCTGTCTTTGATGACCAACAAAGCTGATCGCATTCGGCGCGCTCGCGCCCGAGCCAAGCGCCGCTCCCTCTTTACCCGCCCGAATCGCATCATCGCCGGGCTGCGGCTCACGAAAATCCCATCGCGCAATCTGATCATCCTCCAGCGCAACCGATCCATTCGCCCCGCAAATTTCCAAGCGCCGCTGCCAGCCCGGCCAAAGTGCGGTACTCGCCTCGATTGTGCCAAGTGCGCCACTGGCAAACCGCAACGTCGCGCTCCCCGTGTCCTCCGCTTCGATGCGCGTATGCACCCGTCGGGTTTTGAAACAGAATACTTCCGACGGCATGCCCGCGAACCATTGCAACAAGTCGACTGCGTGAATCGCCTGATTGATCAGTGCACCGCCGCCATCGAGGGCCAGCGTACCTTTCCATCCCGAATAATAGTTTGCCCCGCGATGCCATTTCACGGCGGCGCTCGCCAGCACGAGCCGCCCGAACCGGCCCGCGTCGATCGCCGCCTTGACCGTGCGTGCACCCGACCCGAACCGCGCTTGAAAAATCGGTGCCACCCGCACGCCAGCCACCTCGGCGGCGCGGATGATTTCGTCCACGCGCTCGGTCGTGATCTCCATTGGCTTTTCGATCACCACATGTTTGCCCGCACGAATCGCTGCGAGCGCCGGATCAAGATGCGCACCACTCGGCGTCGTGATGCACACGACATGAACATCCTTGCGCGCCAGCAGCTCGTCGACGCGCGTCGTGGAAAATTCCAAACCGTGTTTCTGCGCAAAGGCGCGGGCATTGTCGGCATTGCGCGTAGCGACACCGACAAGTCGCGCTCCCGTCAGCTGCGCGATCGCCTGCGCATGAAAATCGGCAATCATGCCGACACCGATAATTCCAAAGCCAAGGGACGCAGGAGCGGACGATGCGGTCATGAGCGATTCAATCTTCGCGGGAAATCGTTGGTTTTGTAATTCTCGATCACGCCAATGCCGCGAGCATTCCGCGCACATAACCGATCGACTCCGCGAGGCCGGTCACGGGGTTGGCGGCCGCCTTCTCGTACTCGAAGGCGGCGACACCTGCGTAGTTGATCTGTCGCAACGCCGTCAATACGCCCCGAATATCGATGCGGCCCGTGCCCACTTCTGCCGGGATATCTTTCTTGGCTCCCACGATCGCGACGGAATCCTTCATGTGCAGATCGTAGAGTCGCGACGCATACTGACGAATCGCCGCTGCCGGATCAG
>CBRAFL010000135.1:0-13797 GCA_967755055.1 uncultured bacterium | reverse complement strand
ATTTGTGTTTGCTCAATGCCACTCATCACCAGCCCACCGTCTTCGACACAAGTCGCACGGCCCACCGACGGATTTGCTGATGGATCGACCCCTCCGTGGCGCAGCATTTCGGACTATTTGAAACACAGTGAATCATTGCAGGGGCGGTATTTGCTGCGTTTTTGCGACAAGCGTCGAGCCGCGTTTTACCCGCCACTTGATAAAAAATTGTTTCATTGCGGCTTAGCCGGTGGGGAGACGCTCGCGAGCGCACTATCCAGTGACTGCACTCGCACGGGTTTCGTGAGATGCTGAACGAAGCCTGCCTCTCGACTGCGCGAAACATCCTCCTCCATGCCGTAACCGGTGAGCGAGATTCCCATCATGCCATATTGAGCGTGAAATTCTTTCATCAAATCGTAGCCGTTTCCGTCCGGCAGTCCGATATCGGAGATCAGTAACGTGAAGCTCTCCTGCTGAGCCCACACGCGCGCCTCCGCCGTCGAACCGGCCGAACGCACTTCGTATTTCCGTCGAAGCAAAAGCTGCTCCAGCGCCGCTCGCGTCGGCGCATGGTCTTCCACCAACAAAATCCGACCCGATAATATATTGCCGGGCTGCTTCACTATCAGACACGCTTGAACCGCCCCATTCCGTCCCTTCTCCGACTCCGCCGCGCCCTCGCTCACCACATCCCCGTCTGAGGCCGTGGGGTGGGGTGCGTTCCCCGCCGCTCGTTTCAACACCGGCAGTTTCACCCGAAACGTCGCGCCGTGATCGCGCCCCGCACTTTCCGCACTGATCTCACCGCGATGCAACTCGACCACGCGGCGGGAAATGGCGAGCCCAAGGCCCAGTCCGCCGAAACGGTGCGACCCGCCGGAAACCGCATGGTCTCCCTGCGAAAACGCTTCGAACACCCGCTCGAGTTCCCTGGGGGTGATTCCAATCCCCGTATCCGAAATCTCCACTACGACCTCATTACTCGCCTCATCGACGCGACACGTGATATTTACGTTTCCGCTCGGAGGCGTGAATTTGACCGCGTTCTTCAAGATATTCCAAAACACCTGCTGCAATCTCACCGCATCGCCCCAAACCCACGCTGGTTCCAGTGCGATATTCAGCTTCGCGACGATCTGTTTCGCCGCCAGTTCCGCCGCCACCGTGGTCAGCGCGTCACGGACAACCACGGAGAGATCCAACGCACTCAACTCCAGCACGAGTTTGTTTCGAGTGATTCGCGTGAGGTCGAGCAAGTCATCAATCAACCGCGCCTCGAGTTCCACGCTCTTGCGAATGGTTTCGAAATCCGCGCGCACCTGAGCCGGGAGCTCCGCGTCCGCCGCCGCTTCACTGGCGAGCAACAGTACCGGGCTAAGCGGCGTGCGCAATTCGTGCGACAGCGCTGCGAGGAAATCATCCTTGGCTCGCGATGCCGCCAGCGCCTCGTCGCGCGCGCGTTTCAATTCGATCTCCGCCTGCTTGCGATGAGTAATGTCGACCACGACCGCCACCAATCCGACGACCGCGCCGTCCGAAGTCCGCTCCGGTTCGTATACGACATGGCCCCAGCAACCGATGTCCGGATAAAAAATTTCGAACTGCGTCGACAGACCGGAAAATGCTTTTTCGATCTGCGGTTTTGAAATGCGGTACGGCTCCGGGCCGATGACTTCGGAGACGTGCAAACCGATAAATTCCTCCACCAACCGGTCATAACGTTCCGCGTACGTGCGGTTGACGAAGCGATAGCGATGATCCCGGTCGATGCGCGCCAACATCACCGACGTGTGGTCGGTCACCAGCCGCAGTTGCTCCTCGCTTAACCTTAACGCGGCTTCTGCCCGCTTTCGCTCCGTGACGTCCAACATCACGCAAATCACTCCGCGAACTTTTCCATTTTCACCGATCAGCGGCGTGGCACTGCCATAAACCCACGTGGATGTTCCGTCAGGAAAATAAAACTCCAGCTCCTGATTTAACACTGCCTGCCCCGTGCGCCCGGCCACGCGCATGGCGAGCTCCTCGTTGGGGATCGGTTTTCCATGCTGACGAATGACGACCCCCGACGCGGCGGCCGTCGCTGGCACGGACCGGGAAAGATTCCCGCCCGTCGGCATTCGCAGCATCGCACACGCCGCGGCGTTGCCCGTGATCTCGCCGCACTCGGCATCATGCGCCATCCAAATTCCCGCCGGCGCCACTTGCGTGAGCACTTCCAATTCCTGCCGGCGCGCGCGTTCGGCGTTGCGGCTTTCGTTCATCGCCTCTTCCGCGGCCCGACGCTCCGTAATGTCGATGCAAGAGCCGATGTAGCCGGCGAACTCCGTGCCTTGGTAACGCGGCACACCGCGATCCAGGATCCAACGATATTCCCCATCGTGCCGCCGCAAACGGTATTCCATGCTGAACGTTTCCCGCCGGACGAAAGCCGATCCGTAAATCGTCAGATAACGCCGCTGATCCTCCGGATGGATGCTACGCACCCGACGGTCGCCCGCCTCGTGCTCGAGCGTCTGCCCCACAAAATCCAGCCACGGCTGATTGAACCACGTGAAATGCTGGCTCGTATCCGCAATCCAAATCAGCACGGGCGCGTTGTCCGCCGCCAGCCGGAAACGCTCCTCCGTTTCGCGCAGCCCGGCCTCAGCCCGCTTGCGCTCGCTGATGTCCACGACCACCGCAAGTCCATGAGACGGTGCGCCAGCGGGATCGCGTATCAGCGTTGCGAACACGTCAACCCAGCCGAAGGAGCCATCTCTGCGCAGGTAACGTCGCTCGGCGTTAATCGAGTCGATCTCGCTGCGCAATAATCGACCGACCAGTTTTTCCTCCGCCGCGACTTCTTCAGGATGCGCGAGATCCCGCCAGTTTTTTTTGACCAGCTCCTCCGCCGTAAAACCCATGATTCGGCTGAACGCGGGATTGGATCGCACGATCTGCCCACGCAAATCCACCTCGAAAATCCCCACCCCGGCCTGCTGGAAGACCGCGCGATAACGTTCCTGCGTTTCTTGCAATGCCACCTGCGCGTTTCGTTCCGCCGTTACATCCTGGAAAACAATGATCACACCCGTGATCGCGCCTTCCGTGTCGAACGTGGGACTGATATTGAAACTCGACACGAATCGGGTGCCGTCCGGACGTTCCATCAACGCCTCCTCATTCTCGAACGCCACGCCGTCCCTCAGCGCCCGCGCGAAATGGCGTTCACCGGTCGGAACAGGTGAACCATCGATCGTCACCATCCGGAATCGCTCCGCAAACTTGGGATAACTTTCCTGTGGCTCAGGTCTCGCCCGCCAGATTTCCGCCGCACGACGATTGAAGAATATTATGATTCCCGCGGCATCGCAGGCCATGACACCTGCGGGCATCATCGCGACCAACCGCTCGAAACGCGCCGCACTCGCACTCAATTGCGCTGCCGCACGGCGCCGCACTTCGGCGAGATGAAGGTGCGATTTTACCCGCGCGAGCAGTTCACGCGCCCCGAATGGTTTTGTGAGATAATCATCCGCACCCGCCTCCAATCCTTCGACGCGCGAAGCTTCGCCCGCGCGCGCGGAAAGCAAAATCACGGGAATGGTTTTTGTCTGAGGATCGGCGCGCAACGCTGCGATCAGCGCAAAACCGTCCAGCCGTGGCATCATCACATCAGCGAGCACCAGATCCGGCCGCCACTCGCGCATCACCGCCAGCGCCGCGTTGCCATCCTGCACCGCAACGACGTCGTAACGGTCCCGTAGGAGACCTTGAACATACGCGCGCATATCGGCGTTGTCGTCCGCCAACAGAATGCGCGGAGAAATTCTCTCGGCGGAATTCGTATCACGTCGCACCTGTTCGCCAACTGCGCCCGCTGCCGCCGGAAGCGATTCGTCAACGAACACGGAATGTGTGACGAGTCTCGTGCGAGCGGGAGTTGTCGCAGCTGATGCATTTTCAGAAACGCTTTTTCGACCCGCCGGAATTTTCACCATGAACGTGCTGCCCCGGTCCAGCTCGCTCTCCAGCTCGACGGTTCCTCCATGTAGACGCGCCAATTCTTGCACAAGAGAAAGTCCAATCCCTGATCCTTCATGCGTCCGGCTCCGCGCATGCTCAACCCGATGGAATCGCTTGAACACGCCCGCTTGATTCTCCGGCGCGATTCCAATGCCAGTGTCGCGGACGCGCAGCTCGAACACGTCGCCCGTCTGGCGGAGCGTTACCTCGATCTCGCCCTCGTGAGTAAACTTGCACGCGTTGGAGAGCAGGTTGAAAACGATTTTCTCCCACAGATCGCGATCGACGTACGCCGGCTCCGCGGCTGGTTCGCAGTGCACGATGAAGCGCAAACCCGCGTTCTCCACCGCCGAGCGAAATACCGCCGCGAGTTCCGCTGTCAGCTCCGGCAAATCCACCGGCTCGTAATTCGCATCCAGCCGGCCCGCCTCGATGCGCGAAAAATCGAGCAGCGTATTCACGAGCTTCAACAGCCGCAGACTATTGCGGTGCGTGGTCTCGAGTCGCTCCCGCACATCAGACTCGAGCGGCAACGCCGTGTGCCCCCCCATTAATTCTTCCAGCGGTCCCAGCATCAATGTCAGCGGCGTGCGAAACTCATGGCTCACGTTGCTGAAAAAATCCGTCTTCGCCCGATCCAGTTCCGCCAGTGCCGAGGATCGGCGGCGCTCCTCCGCGTGTGCTCGCGCATTCGATACAGCCATTGCGACGTGACTCGCAATCGTTTCAAAAAACGTGTGGTAATCGCTGTCGAGCGGTCGCCTCGTCGTCGCACCGAGGACCACAAATCCATACGGCACCGACTCGCCGGGCCGCACAATCGGCAGCACCACCGCCGTATCGATCGGCTCCGGCCACGGCCCGCACTCCATCGGCGCAACCAGCGTGCTCAGCCGTGCACGGACCACCGGTTTTCCACTCCGGATCACGGCGCTAAATTGCCACAGATCCGCGCTGCCCTCATCGGATAACGAAACCTGCTCCGGAACACCGGGGCAGTGAATCTCCAGGCCAACCTGCTCGACGCGTTCAGCCAATCGACCGTCGCTCGAAATCAGATAAAATAACGCGAACGGCACATCGAGCGCGTTAACGGCCAGGACTTCCCCCGCAATCCGGCACGCTTCCTCGGCTGACGTCGAGTTCGGCGCCTGCGCTCCCAGATCGCGCAGCGTTCGCAGCCGGCGCTCGCCGATTACTTTGGCGGTTGTCTCGGTGATGGCCGTGAAAACGCCAGCGACGCTGCCGTCTTCGATTCGTGTCGGTGCAAACGAAAACGAAAAATAGCATTCCTCGTTGTAGCCGTGCCTCCGCAGCACGAGCAGAAGGTCATCGCACCACGAGGCCTCTCCGGTCGCCTCCACCATTTCCAAAATCGGCCGGATGGAACTTTCCCAGATCTCCGGCCAGACCGTGATGTAGCTTTCGCCCAACGCCCACGGATGCTTCTCTCCGAGGATCGGCGTGTAGGCGTCGTTATAAAAATAAATCCGCTCGGGTCCCCAAATGATACAAATCGGGTGGCGCGAAACCAGGCAGATGCTCAACGCCGTGCGGAGACTTTGCGGCCAGCTCTCCACGCTGCCGATGGATTTTTTAGCCCAATCGATCGCGCGTAAAATTGCGCCCGCTTCTCCGCCACCGAAGAACGGATCGCCGGCGGGCGATGGCCGCGACGCGCCGCTGGTCGGAGTTATGAGACCGTCCTGCATGGCGACATGGCCTCGAGCGATGAGGCGCTCGATTTTTCGGACGTCGATACCGCGGGCAGAATCAGAATGAAGAAAAATTCCACCCGACCCGACGGCAGTTGCTCAAAACCACAACGGCCGCCCTCCAGCTCCACCAGCCGCTGCATCATTGGCAGACCCAAACCCCGTGGCGCACCGAGTTCGTGCAACCGATGAAATGGGAAAAACAATTTCGCCTGTTTCTCCTGCGAAACGACTCCCTCGTTGCGCACCCAAAAACGATAACCGCCCGTAACAGCCAACCAGCCCGCCTCCATCTTCGTGCCCACCGCACTGTATTGCACGGCGTTGCCCAGGAGAATTCGCCAGACCATTTCGAGCGACGCTTCGTGGCCTTCTATGCGCGGCCAGGTTGAAGGATGCGTGAACGCGATTTGTGCATGCAGCATCGAGCGCTCGAGCTGCTGAAACGCGCTCCAGAACGGAGTGCCCATGTCGAATCGTTGACGCTGCTCGCGTGAAGCACACACACGGGCGAAGAAACTCGTCCGCTCAATCAGTTTCACCAAGCCATCCGTCGAATCCAATATTGGTTGAGTCAGCGGCACTTTTGCCGGCGCGTCCTCCGCCAATACTTCCCGCAACATTTCGGTGGTGGTGAGCACTCCGCCGAGCGGAGTCCGCAGATCATGCGCGATCTTTGAGCCAAATGTCATCAAGTCCCCGCGCAGCCGCGCGTTTTCGCGTCGCAGTTGGTGCTGTTCCCAAGTCGCCCGAAGAATTCGCGCGACCTGCATCGGCACCCACTCGCCCGCAGGAATGATATCGGCCAAATCGCTCGGAGCCGTGACCGGAGCCGAACTGAAAATCACCACCGCGCATCTCGGCAACCCGGTCTCGTCCAGTTCATTTCGAGCCTGTGCGATGATCGCCGAATCGGGATCGCAGAGCGCCCGCAGCGCCCCGCCGCGTCCGCTTGCACCGGAACCGTTGCCCGCAGAAACCTCCACGATTTCCACGCCGGGAAACGCGAGCTGCGTTGCCGCCTCGATCATTGACGCGAATTCCGCAGAGCCGCCCGATCGAATGAGTGATGCGGGTCCTGAAGCAGTAATCAGCACGGGTTGCTGGTAGCCAGAACTGCAACCTGACGCAATTTTTTTTGCCGGCATGCGCGCTTTCGTAGCATTCGCACGAACCGGGTTCAGACCACCAGCGTTCGGATTAGGAACGAAGGAACTCTGCGTTAATTCTGTCGCGCGTTCGACAACCGAAGTGATTCGCTCACCGTCGCATGACAGAAAATCAGAAATCATTTTTTCATTTCCTTCGTTTCGCATGACGCGTGCATTGCTCTTCTTCACCTTGACCTCGGCTGCTGTGGCACAATCCCAGCCAGTTCCGCTTTCACCGGTATTTGTCACCGCGACGCGTGCCTCCGAGGGCGTGGACTACGTGCCGTTTTCTCATCAAACCCTTTCGGGCGACACGCTGCGCGACACACCCCATGTCTCGATCGACGGAGCACTACGGAGCATTCCTGGTTTCAGCCTTTTCCGCCGCACCGACAGCCTGATAGCCAACCCCACTGCCCAAGGTGTTTCGCTGCGCGGCTTGGGGCCGAGCGGCGCAAGTCGCACGCTCATCCTATTGGACGGCGTCCCGCTCAACGATCCTTTCGGCGGCTGGGTGCTCTGGAGCAAAGTGCCACGTGAATCGCTTGCGGGAATCGAAGTCGTTCCCGGAGCCGGCGGCACGGCGTGGGGTAACGCCGCCCTCGGTGGAGTCATTCAGCTTTTCACTGAGCCGGCAGTCGGCTCGCGCGAACGACTCGTTGCGCGCACTGGCAGTTTCCAGACAAATGATTTCGAGGCTCAAATGACCGAGCCCGCTGGACCCGGCACATTGCAACTTCTTGGCCGTTTTCTTTCCACCGATGGCTTTTTCACCATCGCGCCAGAACAGCGGGGTCCGATCGATACGCACGCCAGCAGTCGGTCGCGCTGGATGACCGGGCGCTGGCGCGAGGAGCTTGGCCACGACCTGAGCGCCACACTTACCGTGCGCCGCTTCGGTGAGCGCCGCGGCAACGGCACGCCGTATCAACAAAACAGTTCCGACGAAACGTTCGCCTCGCTCGCTCTCAGCGCACAGGCCGGAAACTCGTTTCAATGGAACGCAACCGCTTATGCGCAGAACCAGAATTTCTCCAGCACGTTTAGTTCGGTCAACGCCACGCGCACGGCTGAGACTCCCGCGAGTAACCAGTACGCCGTTCCCTCCACCGCCGTTGGACTGGCGTGGGTCGGGGAGTGGACCGCTCCGCACGATACCCGTACTAGCGTTGGCGTGGACGTGCGCGATGTCCGCGGCGAAACGCGTGAGGATTCCGCGTTCGTCAGCAACGCCTACACGCGTCGCCGTTTCGCTGGTGGCCGACAATCGACCGCAGGCGTATTCATAATGCAAAGTCGGGCCATCACGGAAGATTTGCGCGCATCATTCGGTCTCCGCGCTGATGGCTGGCAGGATACCGACGGCCACCGTCGCGATTTCCTCAATGGCGCCTTGGCGAGCGATGAAAAATTCCCCGCTCATGACGGCGTCGCGCTCAGCCCCAGCGCGGGCATCGTGTGGTCCGCCACGCGGGCGCTTCGCTTTCACGCGAGCGCCCAACACGCGTTTCGCCGTCCAACGCTGAACGAACTTTATCGGCCGTTTCGCGTCGGAAACGTAATCACCGACGCGAATCCGAATCTGCGCACGGAGACGGTGACGAGCGGTGAGGTCGGCGCCACGCTCACGCAGGGCGCTTTTGAATTTGGCGCGACCACGTTTCGCAACGAACTCCATGACGCGGTTGCCAACGTCACCGTTGCACGCGGGCCAGGAACATTTCCCGGAATAGGTTTCGTACCAGCGGGCGGGGAAGGACGTCGCCGGATGAATCTGGATCGCGTGCTCGTCGAAGGCATTGCGCTGTCGGCAAAATGGAAACTCTCTTCGACGTTCACCGCGAACATCCAGACGCTCTTCAACGACGTCACCGTGCAACGCGCGGCGATTGCGCCTTGGCTGGAAGGACTGCGCCTCGCCCAAGTTCCGCGCCAGAGTGCTTCCGCGGGGGTGACGTGGAAGTCCGGGATCTGGTCGGTGTCGCCGCAGGCGCGTTTCGTCGGCGAACAATTTGAAGACGATACCAATACCTTGCGTCTCGCCTCGGCGACGATCGTCGATCTGGCAGTGAACGTTACCGTGAGCGCGTCATCTGAAATATTTTTCAGCGCGGAAAACCTCGCGGATCACCGGCTCGAAACCGGCCGCTCCGCCGACGGCGTGGTGAATATGGGCACGCCGCGATTGATCATGGTGGGGCTGCGTCTGTGGCGCTAAACGCAGACCTTGCGCTCGTTGGTCACGCCTGCGGGAATCGCGAGGCCGGCCGCTCTTCATGACCTTCGAACATTTTGCCCTGAACGTTCCTGACGCCCGCGCGATGAGCCGCTGGTACGTCGAGCACCTTGGGTTCACGGTCGCGCGTAAGCGGGAAGATGCACCTTACACGCATTTCCTGGCAGATGATGCGGGTCGCATTGTTGTCGAACTCTACACCAATCCGACGGCAGAGATCACGGATTTCGCTGCGACGCATCCACTCTGTTTCCATTTCGCCGTGGTCACTCGCGCGGCTCGCGCCGAGCAAGCGCGGCTTGAGAAGGCAGGCGCGACGTTCTTTATCGAAGATGCTCTGCCCGATGGGTCTATCCTCGTGATGATGCGAGACCCATGGGGTGTGGCTGTGCAGCTTTGCCAGCGAGCGAAACCGTTTCCCGGATACGAGGCGGCCGGATAAACAGGAAGGTGCGGCGGCGTATCGCCATTACACCCACGCGCCTTCGGACCGGCCGGAGGCGTTGGCCGCCGCAGGAGAGGAACCCGGGAACGAAAGAAAAAGTGTCCATTTCACGAGAGAGTTGTGCCCTGATGCGGAACCCGCGGTCGAATCGCCGTACGTGATGACCAAATGAAGACCGACGTCGCAGACCCCACCCCCGTTGCGGCTACGCCCAACGATCCTTTTCCGAAAAGCCGCGTGTTCATCGTCGATGACCATCCTGTCACCCGACAAGGACTGGCGGCATTGATCAACCGCGAGCACAACCTCGTCGTCTGCGGCGAAGCAGACAGTGCACCGCTGGCGATCGATTTGATTCAAAAGCTCACGCCCGACATCGCGTTGGTGGATGTCACGCTAAAGACGACGAGTGGCATTGAGCTGATGAAACATCTGCGGGCGCTCCTTCCGGACTTGCCGGTGCTCATGATGTCGATGCACGACGAAAGCCTTTTCGCCGAACGCGCGCTCCGGGCGGGCGCGAAAGGCTACATCATGAAGCTCGAGCCAAGCGCCGCCATCCTGGCCGCAATTCGGCGAACGCTCGCAGGGGAGCTCTATCTGAGCGAAAAGATGAAGGAAAAAATGCTTCATCGACTCGTCAAAACCGGCGGAGCCGAAGTCGTGTATTCGATCGACACCTTAAGCGACCGGGAGATGGAAGTGTTTCAATTAATCGGCAACGGCTACGGCACCCGACAAATCGCAACACGCCTTAATCTTAGCGTGAAGACGATCGATTCATACCGCGAACACCTGAAGCTGAAGCTTCGGCTGGACGGCGGAACCGAGCTCGTCCGTCACGCGATTCAGTGGGTCAAGAGCGAAGGAATCGCCTGAGCGCCGCTCGACTCGCCCGGCGCATCGGCATTGCGAATACGCGATTGCAACGCAAAGGGCGCGGTCCGAAGACCGCGCCCTGTTCTGCGAAAATGAAAATCGCGAGAGTGTTCGCCTGACGATTAGACGTCGAGCTGCGGACGATTCTTCTCCGGCCAGTCGATGTGGAAGAATTTCCCACGCGGCTGATCAACGCGCTCATACGTGTGTGCGCCGAAGTAATCGCGCTGCGCCTGAAGCAAGTTCGCGGGCAGCCGGGCCGAGCGATAGCTGTCGTAGTAAGACAACGCCGAGCTGAACGTTGGCGCGGCTACACCGCATTCGGCAGCAAGAGAAACCGCCTTGCGCCAGTTCTCCTGCGCCTTCTGCACGGTCTTGTTGAAATACGGATCGAGGAGAAGGTTCGCGAGATTCGGATTCCGGGCGTAAGCCTCCGTGATCTTTTGCAGAAAGGCCGCGCGGATAATACAACCACCGCGCCAGATCTGGGCGATCTCGCCGAAATTGAGCTTCCAGTTGTATTCTTTTTGCGCCGTGCGCATGAGCTGAAAGCCCTGCGCGTAAGAGCAAATCTTTGAGCAATAAAGTGCGTCGTGAATCGCCGCGATAAGCGCCTTCTTCGAGCCGCGATACTTCTTGCCGGGTCCTTTCAGGATTTTCGAAGCGGCAACGCGCTCTTCCTTGATGGCGGAAATGCACCGCGCAAAAACCGCTTCTGCCACCGTCGGCGCCGGCACGCCCATGTCGAGCGCGTTGGTCGACGTCCATTTTCCCGTACCTTTCTGGCCAGCGGTATCGAGCACGACATCGACGAAGGCCTTCCGCTTCGTCTTCGGATCTTTTTGTTGAAGAATATCGGCAGTGATTTCGATGAGGAAGCTGTCGAGCGCGCCCTTGTTCCATTCGGAAAAAATCTCGCTCATTTCCGCCGGCTTCAAATCGAGCAGTCCGCTCATGAGCGCGTAAGCCTCACAAATCATCTGCATATCACCATATTCGATACCGTTGTGAACCATCTTCACATAATGGCCGGCACCGTTCTCGCCGATGTACGTGGTGCAAGGCACGCCACCGATCACCGGCTTGCCTGGCGCTGCGCCCGCGAGGGGCTTGCCCGTCTTCGCGTCGACCTTCGCGGCGACGGCTTCCCAAATCGGCTTGAGTTCGTTCCACGCAGCAACGTCGCCACCGGGCATGAGTGACGGACCGAAGCGCGCGCCCTCTTCGCCGCCGGAGACGCCGGAGCCGACGAAGCGGAGGCCTTTTTCGCGAAGCGCTTTCTCGCGGCGAATCGTGTCGGTCCAAAGCGCGTTGCCGCCGTCGATCACGATGTCGCCCTGTTCGAGCAAAGGAACGAGGCCATCGATCACCGCGTCAGTCGCCTTGCCGGCTTGAACGAGGATCACCATTTTGCGCGGCTTCGCGAGAGACTGAACGAATTCCTGCAACGTTTTAGTGCCGATGAGACCACCTGGAGTGGAAGGATTTTCTGCGACGAACTTGTCGGTCTTCTCCGTCGTGCGGTTATAAACCGAGATCTGGAAGCCGTGGTCGGCGATATTAAGAGCGAGGTTTTGGCCCATCACGGCGAGGCCGATGAGTCCGATGTCAGAGTGGTTTTTGGCCATAGGGAAACCGTGCTTCTACGGGTGCCTCAGCGCAAAAACCACCCTGTTTTTCTCGAAGCGTCATAAAACCTGCCGGGAAAAAGCGCGGAGCGGGGCAGGAGGCCTACGTTCAGGGACAAGTGGCGCCACATTCGATCGCGCATAAAGTGCTCCGTCGCCAAGCCTGGCGAATAGCTCACGGACTCGCGCGGCCGGCGCCGACGCGGCCGGACTCAGGCGAACGCACCTACGGTTTCAGTGGTTTCTTCTGCTTCGCGTTATAGCTGTCTTTCACTGGGAAGAAATTCGCGAGTTTCTCGACCACGGGAGTTGCCCAAGCCGGTTCGTTACGTTCGTAGATCCAGCTAAAGCCGACGATGCTGACGACGAGGAGAACGACCACAGCAACGATGACCTTGTTGGCGCCCGCCAGTTTACGGATCATGAGAACCACCAAAATAATCGCCAGGACCGCGATACCGATCTTGAGCCAAAATGCCGGTGGGATCTGTTTTAGTTTATCGAGCGCGGTGGGATTTGCCGCGACGGCAGCGAGGAAATACATCGGATTAATGTTGATGGATGGCAGCATTGGAGACGAGCCGTAATCGTGCCAATGCCGAACTTCCGGTTGATCCAGCGAAGCCATTAAGTCTTTTGTGCGCCGCCATGATCACCGCGAGTGGCGCAGTTGATCCATTCGCTCGTGCCCGCCGCGTAGTGTTCTTTTTTCCAAATCGGTAAGCGTGCCTTGGCTTCGTCGATCACGTAGCGGCACGCATCGAAAGCCGCCCCCCGATGTGCTGCAGCGACCCCAACCCACACCGCGAGTTCGCCAATCTGAAGCGATCCGACGCGGTGTACGCACCCGAGTGCGACCACGGGAAATTTTTCCCGCGCTTCCGCGAGAATGCGTTCCCCTTCGCGTTCGGCTAACGGCGCAAACGCCTCGTAGTCGAGGCTGAGAACCGCACGCCCCTCATTATGATCGCGCACCCAGCCCTCGAAGGTCACGCACGCGCCGGCATGCGCGTCGTGCAATTGCTGCTTCAGCACGGCGGGATCGAGGGCGACCTTGGAAACCTTGAACATGATTCAGCCTCCCGCCACGGGCGGGATAAAAACAATTTCATCTCCGTCTCGTAACACAGTATCAGCAGCTACGAACTCGCTGTTCACCGCGGCGCGAATACGTTCGCCCGCCAGCGTGAAATTATATCTCCCGCGCAGTTCTTGATACAGGCTTTCAGGCGTGATCGCGGTCGTCGTGAGCAGTTCATGTGACACTCCGCGTTGCTCGCGCAGGATTGCGAAATATCGGATGGAAATTTTAATCATACTGCACCAGCAAGGCTTATAAGTTCATTCCGCTGCGTGATAATCACGTTTCCCGCCCGTTTTTTCCAAGAGCCGGACGCCGTGAATCACGATCCCATGCGAAACGGCTTTGCCCATGTCGTATATTGTCAGTGCCGCCACTGTCGCGCCAGTGAGCGCTTCCATCTCAACTCCGGTTTTGCCGTGAGTTTGCACGCGGCAATGTACAGCCACCTCGCGATGCGCCGCATCAGGCACGATCTCGATCTGGCAGTCGTCCAGTCCGAGCGGATGACAGAGTGGTATCAAATCACTCGTGCGCTTCGCACCCATCACTCCCGCTAGAATCGCCGTTTGAAAAATCGGGCCTTTCTTCGTGGCTATCTCGCCCTCTTTTAGCAACGCGGCTAGGGTTGGCGGCAGTGTGACGACCGCTACCGCGTGAGCCGTGCGCCGG
>CBRAFL010000134.1:0-13887 GCA_967755055.1 uncultured bacterium | reverse complement strand
TCGTGCGGCGCTTATTCGTCCTTCACGATCCACACGTACGGTGCCGAGAAGGACGTTTTGCCATCTTCTCGCCGCCCGATCGCAACCGCGGAATGTACGCCCGGCCTCATTGGTGGCAGCTCAAGTTTCTGATCCTCGCTCGTGAGGCCCTTGCTCTTTTGTCCATCGATCCACAGGTCCACGACTTTCCATTCCCCGGTCGCGAACTTTTTCAGTCGCAGTTGCGAATTTTTTCCCGCCGGCACGACCGACGTCGGTGTCGCAACAATCTCGAGTTCGTGGCCGTAGCGGTTGAGCGCCGTGTAAGCCAGCGCCGTTGCCTCGTCGGGCAACCAGCTTCCTTTCGCTCGCTCGTCCTCTGAAACGTCCTTCGACGCATGCAACGCTCCTCGTTGATCAATGATCCAACCCGCCGAAAGATCCACGTCGCGCAGCGTCGGCGCCGCCTCAGATGAGGCTGACGCGTTCAACCGCTGTTCGATCGCGTAGGCGAAGAAAGGCAGCCAGACGGCCTCCGCACTTCCGATGTCATGGTCCGTCCCGCGCTCGATCGCCAGCGCCCAAGGCTTCGGCCGCTTCCGGTGAACATTGGAAAGACGAACGATGGACTGAATGCGTCTCAGCTCATCTTTCTCTCCGGCGACCATGATCACGGGAGTGCGGTCAGCTGCTGGCGAAAGATCATCGAACGTGTCGTATGCTCCGCCCTTCGACACGTTGATCGCGATGGTTCGCTCAGGAAAAGCCGCGTTGAACTCCCAAGCCATTTGTCCGCCGTTGGAATGACCGCTGAAAATCACCGGCACCCGATTCAGTTCCGGCCGCCCGGACATGTCCGCGACTTCGGCCAGCTGGCGGAGTAAACGCCGGCCTTCACCACCGCCCATTTGACGATCGTAGTGCCCCGTCGCGGCGAACGCGAAATGGTAATGGCTGCAAAATACCCGCCATCGATCTTCCCATACTTTGCGACGCTCGTCTCCGTCAGCTCCATTACCCCAGATGTAGAGCCCGCGCACCGGAGAAGAACCAGCGGGCAACCACACGCGAATCGCGGTGCCGTCCCCCTTTCCGACTGCGTAGATGGAGATAAAAACCGCCGGCCCGGAAACCTTCCGCCCGCCCTGCTCGCCGGAAAATTGAGCGACGCTCTCAGAGACACCTGACGTGCCCTCGAACCGCCACGTTCCTGCCGGACTATTTTTATTCTGTGGAATCTGAATCTCGCCGGTGAATCTCACGTTGTTTTCCGTGACGGTACATTGCGTACCGCGCGGTGGTTTCATCCCAGCGACCCAGATTTGTTCAATCGTGGCGAGCGTGGAACCCGCCACGGATTTCCACTCGATCTCGATCGGCCGCAGCCGAGTGTCATCCGGCGTCTCATGCAGAGCGACCGCCTCGCGCAGTTGGAGAAGTCGACCAGCCGCCTCCGCCGCGAATCCTGCGCTGGCCACCCACATCAACAGGCCAAGGGCAATGATCCGCCGGTTCCGTACCCGTTGCGGTGCGCGAGGGAGCGTGGCGTCTCTCATTACTTCCCGTTGATGAATTTGAAAACCGATCACGAGTTAAAGCCGAGGTCTAGGATCGAACAAAACGGACGAGGATCGGTGGCATAAACGCGGTATACTATTGCAGCTTTATTACATCGATGAATCGTGGCGGTCCATGAAATTACTGTTGCTGACGTTGGCCGTTGCGTTGGGCGGATGCAGTCGTGATCCGGCTCCACCGATTGTTGATACGAAACCAGTCGTTGTAGTTCCTGAACCGATCGATCCAGCGGCGCCACTGACGCTCAATGACGGTCAAAAGTTCAACGAATGGAAGATCACCAGCGAAACGTCTGATTCAGTTTACATCCGTCATAGCGGCGGAATGTCGAAGGTGCTGAAACGTGCTTTACCCGAAGCGCTCCAGTCAAACTACCCGGTTAACGCGGATCTAGCTAAGGCTGAAAAGGAGAAAGAAGCGATCGACTCGCAGCGGCGGCAGGCTCTCCAGGCGAAGCAACTGCAGCAGGACGCTGCGACTAAAGCGGCGAGCGCAAGGCAGGCTGCCCAAGCACAAGTTAACGCGCGCGAAATCCGGGCTGCAGATCGGACCGATATAAAGGAAATAGTTCGAAGGGCCGCCAAGACCCGGGCAAATCGATTTTTTGAATACGAGTACCAGCCTACAACTTCGAATCGGATTTTGAGTTTCGACGTGAGTATTGATGCTGATGATCCAGAGCCTTGGACCGGTGTTCCGGGCCTGTTCACCGTGAAAGGAAAAGGGTACGTGAAATTCTACACCAATTCTTCCGGCGTTGAGCAGGCGACTAAAGACTTCCGTGTGAAAGTTGAGGTCGATGGCACTAGCGTGAAATCAACCTCGATCGATCTGCGTTAACGCCTCCTGATTCGGCGCCGGAAAAGGGTCGACATCAGATGTGACGGCATTGCCTGGAAAATCCGACGCAGGGCAATCGGTAATATGAAGGCTGAAACCCCAACCCGTTCCACGGCCGAGCAGCGATTCTAACCACCGCACGCCGCGCTGGCCGCAAGTCTAGAGCTGGCGGGCGTACGAGATTCTGTGGGCTGATAAAAAAAGGGCCCGGCCTTTGCAGGCCGGACCCTTTCTTTATCTCTTCTTACTTACGACAATCGTTATTGGTACGTGATCGTGATGATCGGGCGCTGCGAGACCGTGACTCCTTCACTGGAGGTGAGATCAAGACCTTTCGTGGTCGTGTAATCCTGGACAACGAAACCGAAATTGGTCGACGGCGTGTTGACCCAGGATTGGACCTTGGCGATGCCCGATGCATTCAGGGTGATCGTTTTGGTTCCCGTGCTCGCGGAGCTGAGGGTGCCGAGAACCGTGGACTCGCGGTCGCTGGTCGTGTTGCTCGCACCAGCAGTGCTCCAGTTCGTCGTACTGTTGGCCGTGACCCAAGTCGCCTCGGACTCCGACCAGTCCCGCTTGAGGGCATAGAGCTCGTAGACCTGACTGCTGGCAGCGACGACGTTGAAGGTTAGCGTCACAGCCGTGACAGTCTTGCCAGCCGGGATGGCGCTGAGGTCCCACTTGAGCAGGGCCGAGTAATCCGGTTTGCCGTCGATCAACAGCGTGGTCGCGCCGCCGTAATTTGTAGTGGTTGCGTCACTACGGATATGCGCATCAACCATGCCGGCGTAGCCGTTGGTTCCCTGCTGGAACGAGACAACCGTGGGACCTCCCGCGCTATTCACCGTGACCGGAATCGCCGTGGAGGTCTGGGTTCCGCCCGCATTGTCGGTGGCTTTGGCCGTGAGGGTGTAGCTGCCCGCCGCCACGCCGCTCCACGTGTAACTATAGGGGCTGGTGGTGTCGGTGCCGAGGAGAGTCGCGCCTTGATAAAAATCCACCTGGGTAACGGTGCCGTCGCTGTCGGAAGCCGTGGCGTCGATCGTGATGCTGGCGGGAGCGGTGAAGGTCGCGCCACTGGCCGGGCTGGTGATGCTGACGGTCGGAAGGACGTTACCACCGCCGCCGCCCTTGGTCATGGCGAAGGAGTCGCGCACCACGCCCGCGCTGTCGAGATACGTGGCGTTCAGAGAACTGCCGTTGACGTCGAGGACCAGCGATCCCGCGACGTTGAGCGAAATAAACATGGCGGGGTGATTGAGTGTGCCGCCGCTGATCTGGCCCGAGGCCCCGGGAACGGCGTACACCGTGCCGGAGTGCGAGAGCGGGCCGACACTCGACTTCGTATAGGCACCCGCGCCCTGGCCGCTGCCCGACTGCACGACCATCGTCGCGTCACTGAAGGTGGTGGAAAGGCCGTAATGGCCGTCGATGAATTTCGAGCGCTCATACGAGTGGCTATGACCACAGAGGACAAGGTCAGCACCATAGTTCTCGAGGATCGGTCCGAAGTTCTGGCGCATCTCCACCAACTCCGTCTCGCTGTCCGAATTGTGGGAGCCCTTCGTGTAGGGCGGATGGTGGAAGAAGACCACGAGCCAGTCCTTGGTATTGTTCTGAAGATCGCTCGTCAGCCAGTTGGCCATCGGGCCGGTCGCCGAACGTGAGGTGTCCATCGAGTCCAGGCAGACGAAGTGAATATTGCCGTAGTCAAAAGAGTAATACGCCTCGGTGCCCGAGGCCACGCCGCCAGCCTCGCCCTGCTTGGGCAACGTGGCGTTGTCGTAGTAGGGCCCGGTCTGAGTCGGGGAATCGGCACTGCCGGCATCGTGGTTGCCAATCGTCGTCCAGAGAACGGATTTCCGCATCATCGCCGGATAGATGGCGTACATCTTCGCCGTGTATTCGGCATCGGTGCCGCTCGAATACGCGTTGTCGCCCAGCATCAGCCAAAGGTCGGTATGCGTGGCGCCGGTGTAGGCGTAGTAGGCGTCGCGGACGGCGGTCTGAACGGAACTGCCTGTCCCAGGATCGCCGAGCACCCAGATGCGCGTGGGCTTGGCCCCGGTGGGCGCAGTCAACACGAAGGTGTCGGTACCGCTGGCGAGCGTGGTGCTGCCGTATCCGATCGAGTAGTAATATTTCGTGTCCGCGCTCAGGCCAGTGATGCGGATCTCGTGCTCCGTCGAGGAGGTCGCGTTCGACGCGGTGAGGGTCAGGTTGCCGGCCGTGGTGCCGTAGTGGACAACGCTATCGGTGGCAACGCTGGTGCGCCAGCGGATGGTGGTGGCGGAGGTGCTGCCATTCTGCAGATAAGGGCCGCGCGTTACGCTTTGGGCTTGGGAGATGCTCGGCACCATCGCCAGCATCGGCAGAAGGAGGAGGAGGGCTTTAAATTTCATGGGTAACTTTTGGTGGGCTATTTCTGACGATCGCAGTGGTTGTTTGGAAACTTTTTCGAGGGAGAATCAGGTGCCGAGGTGCTGCCGCAAACGCGCTTCCAGCTCTCGCATGGGCTTCACGTTGCGGTGATGGACGGAAAGCTGCTCGAGTGCGGCGAGTGCTTCTCTATAGGCGCCGAGCGCTTCGTCGCGGCGACCGGCGGCTTCAAGAATTTCTCCACGACGCGCCAACCAGGTTTCCTTGCGTTGCAGGTCGGCCATCACGCGATCCACGCGGACCAGGGCGGCGTCGTGACGGTGGAGGTCGAGCTCGATGGCGATCGCAGAGGACTGAAGCGTTACCAGGTTGCCCAGCCGGTCGATGCCCTCGTCGAGGCTGTTCACCGCGGCTGGCTTGTCACCCGAAGCGACCAGCGCTTCTGCCCGCTCCAGAAAGCACTCGGGCAGCGGCTGCGGCGTGAGCGCGAGGTTGCGGTCGAAGTCCTGCACCGCGGCCGCATAGTCTTTCAGGCCGACGAGAACGCGCGCCCGCAGCAGAAACCCCTCGGCGTGCCCGGGTTTTCGTTTCAGATAAAAATCAATCGCTTCGCGCGCCAGCTGGAGCCGGCCGGCCTTGAACAGCGTCCGCGCCCGGCCAAATGAAATCGCGTCGAGCTGGTGGTCCAACTGCGCTGCCCGGTCATAGTCGGCGAGCGCGGCAGCGAAATCCTCGTGCTCGTGATGCAACTCAGCCCGCTTGAGATAGAGCACCGCCGAGGGCGCTTGGTCGAGTTGGTGGGAGACCGCATCGATTTGTTCGTCGAGATCGCCATGGGCCCGGGCGGTGGCCGGAAGGCCGCACGCTGTAACCACAATAAGAATACGGGCAGCGACGCCAGGAAATCGAAGGAGAGGAAACGCTTTGAACGGGTTCGTCATTCGGCGACTCATCATGTGTGACTGACGCACAAATTCGATCAATAGCCCAGAGTCACATTTATGTATCATTTACCTGACGAAGGTTACAACTCTGCGAGCATGTGGCAGCAGTTCGAAATGCCTAGTAATTTCCAATCTGAAATTGCACTCCCTCGGATTTCCCCGTTCCTAGCAAAAAGACCCTTCGCGAGAAACGGTCCCGCCGGCATGCCTCCATGAAAACACATCGCCCCTCCTATTACCTGATCGTCGCCGGGGCCGGTGTCATCCTGCTGACCGGTCTGTGGTGGAGCCTCGCTCCTGGCCGCGGGCCTTCCACGTTACCGGCGGTCCGTCATAGCCTACCGACCGCTCCTGCCAGTTCCGTGGGGCACGTTGAATCCGTGAGTCCTAACGCCGCGACCGCCGCCCCTCAGGCCGATGTTAGGGTGACACGGATACGCGAATTACTCGCCACGCTTGAGCCCGTCCTACCCGGAGAGACGGAGAACAAAACGGCGCTTGAGCTGCTCCACTGGTGGGCGGAGATCGAACCCGTCGCCGCCATCGCTTACGCGCATGCGCATCCCGCGATTCACGGTCGGGCAGAACTCCCGGCGGAACTATTCGCCATCTGGCTGGAAGCGAAGGGCGAGTCCGTAATCGCGTGGGCGACAGCGCTTCCGCGCGGAGATCTACGCTCGCGGCTATTGCCCGCCGTCATCTCCGTCGTCGCCGAAACGCGCCCACTAGACGCTCTGAAAATGGCGTCCGAACTCGACGGCGAAAACCGCCGTCTCGCCCTCTCTTCGCTCTTCGCCGAATGGAGCTCCGTTGATCCGGCACGCGCGGCGGCGGAAGCGCAACGCCTGCCGACCAGTGAAGAGCAAAACCTAGCGCTCCGGAAGGTGATCGGGAAATGGGCCGACCATGACTTGGAGGCCTCCATCGCCTGGGTGAAAGGCCTGCCGCCCCCCGGCGACCCCGGATCGCTCGACATCCAGGTCAGCCCACTCGAAATCCTTTTCGAAAAATGGGTCGCCCAGGCGCCGATGGACGCCGCGCGCTATCTCGCCTCAATGCCCGAAGGAACGCGCCGTATTCAAATGCTAAGCACTGCAGCCGGCCAATGGGCTGAGCAGAATCCACGGAACGCGCTCGCCTGGGCAGCTGGCCTTTCCAACGAAACCGACCGGAACGTGGCGCTCCGTGGCGTGTTGTCGGGCGTGGCTCAGTCCGACGCCGCCGCCGCCGCCAACCTGGCGCTGACATTGCCCCCCGGGGCCGAGCAGCAGAAAGGCATCGAGCTGATCATCGATCAGTGGTCGGCCCGCACTCCGGACAGTCTCATGCGGTGGGCAACCACGCAGCTCTCTGACTCCTCCCGGCAGTCGGCGTTGCCAGCCATCGTCACCGCCTGGGCAGGAGCCGATCTCGCGACTCTTGGCGACTGGCTGAATGCCCTGCCCTCCGGAGACGCGCGCGACTCTTGCTGCGCTGCCCTTGCTCGTCATCTCGCGCCCACCCAGCCCGACCTCGCCCGCCAGTGGGCGGCCACCATTGCTGATCCCAATCTCCGTCAGAAGCAGGTTAACGAAATCGCCGGCACGAAGGATCGATTATAATGGAGGGACGCCTTCCGTGTCGTCCGTCGACCGATTCGGTCCACACGGAGGTGGACTCTCCATTCCAATTCGCCCAACCACGCCATTGATCGTCTCGGTTGCGTAAGCTCAACGACACGAGCCGTCCCGCGGCTCAGCGTTTTTTCTCAGCCCCCGCCAGCGGCACCGACGCTTCATGCCGCGCGTCGCCAATCACGATCGCGAGCGCGACCGGACGCGTCCACGTCTCGGTGTCCGTCGAAGACCAGCCTTGGAGCTTCAATTCTTCTTCCCAAGCGGCTCCACTTAGCGTGACAACGAACTCCATGAGTCCGCCGTAGACGACGCCTTGCGCGCCAGAATTTAGGATGCGCAGCGTGCCACCGGCCGGACCGATCACGTTCGCGGCACCGTGCACGTCGGGCGCAAACGTGATCGTCTGTTTCCCGAGTTGAACCTTCAGCGTGTGTCGAAAAACAGAAAACGCTTCGAACACGGTCGCCTTCATTGCCAGTTTCACCTCGTACGTGCGCGCGGCGCCAGCGACCGCAGGCGATGCCACCACTTCCGCGCGCGTGAAGCGCAGCGAGGGATTCGATGCCGCTCCGCCCATGCCGAGAAACGCGTATCCGGGAGAACGATTCGCACCGACTGCATCGCGTGGATGCACTGTCATCCGCGCGTACATGCCTTCGCGCATATGATCGGCCACGTGACAGTGAAACAGCCAGTCTCCTGGATTATCCGCGAGCAGGTCCGCGACCTTCATCGAAGCGGGCATCAGTTCGATCACGTCCGTGCGCCGTCGCCCTTCCTCCAATACACGCTGCCCGTGCCAGTGCGCGGAGTGGAAATCCTGCTGCGAGCCCAAGGCGAACAGATACCAACGCACGTGTTCACCCTCGTTCATTTCCAATCCAGCGAGGTTGCCGAACGTGCGTCCGTTGATCGCGCTGCGAGAACCAATCTCGAGGGTTTCCTGAATCTCCGCCCAACTTTTCACGGGGATGCCGCTGCCGTTGTTCACATATTCGTACGCCTCCTTGGCCGCGGCGCCGAGCCCGCTCTCGTCGAAGATGAGGAAGAGCGTTGCCAGTTCGCGGTCAACATCCGAGGGCGTGCCGTCGGCGCGGGCGCGATGCGGATCGGTGACAATGATCACGCCGATCAGCCCTTGGTTGATCTCTTCGTCACCCGCCACATGACTATGGTAAAGCCACCCCTTGGAACTTGGTTCGTCCGGCTGCGGACCAGAAGCCTCATCGAGTTGCCAGACGTAGGTGAACGTTTCGCCAGGTTCGACCGACGCGCCCTTGCCCGGCGCAGGACGATAATACGCGCCCTCGCTGTCCTTATCGTATTTCACGCCGTGCGGATGCATGGAGAGCGGCTGCCCCGCGCGGTTCAAAAACGTGACGACCAGATAATCGCCCACGACACCTCGCAGCACGGGTCCGAGAATTCCGAGGCTGGGCGTTTCGACGACCTTGGTGGTAAAGGTGGCGTCGGTGTATTGGAAATACCTTACTTTGCCCGCGAGACGTTTCTGTTGATACGAAGGCGGCAATTGGGCTCCGCACATCTCGTCGCGGCCCGACGGCACGTAATCCCACAGCGTGGGTTCGGCTGCGATATAGTAATGTTTGGACTGGGCCGGATCGGGTGGGCTGCCGAAAAAAAATCCGCCCCGATCTGCTGCGGAGGCGACGGCCATACTCCAGCTCGTAAGGAACAGCAGGAGAAGCCAACCGTCCGCGCGCGCCAGTCCGCCGCCGCGTCGGCAATGCTGGGTGTTACTGACGAAGCGGGAAGCGATTGATTTGGACATGCCGATCCCGCGAGTTGAGGAAACGGGATTCGGATCGTGAACGGCGGACGTTTTTCGTGGCAAATCAAAATCGGCCACGTCGCCCAAACGTCAGCAGACCGCGAGATCGCTACCTCGCCCCGCTGATTTTCTCGAGCGCCGCTCGAATATCCCCCGTGCGCACCGGCTTGCTCACATAATCATCCATCCCCGCGGCAAAGCACTTCTCGCGGTCGCCTTGCATCGCGTTGGCCGTCATCGCGACAATCCTGATCGGAATTTTCCAGCCACAGGACGCCGGGTTTCGCTCGCGTTCCCGAATCGCGCGCGCCGCGTCATAGCCGTCCATCTCAGGCATCTGGCAATCCATGAAGATAACGTCGTACGGCACCTGCTCGATCGCTTTCAAAACTTCAACTCCATCAGCCGCCACGTCAGCGGCGCACCCAAACCGTTTTAGCTGCCCGACCGCCACGCGCTGATTCACCCGGTTATCCTCGGCCACCAGAACGCGCAACTTCGCCAAATGAGGAATCACTTCCGCCACGTCCTCGCCTTTGGTCACACGTGAACGATTTTCAACCGGTGCCCGGCCCATCACGTTCACCATGCAGTCAAACAAGCGCGACTGCTTCACGGGTTTCACGACATACGATGCGATCCCTGCCGCCTTCAATTCCTCCTGAGTCATCGACTGGCCCAGTGACGTGAGCACTACGATCCGCGTGTCCGCGAGCTGCAGGTCGCCCTTGATCGCTTCCGTCAGCATGAACCCATCCATGCCGGGCATCTGCACATCGACGAGTGCGACTTGGAAAGGCGTGCCCGCTGCGGCCGCCGCCCGAAGGCGGTCGAGTGCCGCGACCCCGCTATCAACCGATTCGTTCGCCATTTTCCAGGAGGTGATCTGGTGCTCGAGGATCTGCCGATTGGTCGCGTTGTCGTCCACGATCAAGACACGAACATCGCAAAGATCCCGGTTGTATTTCGGCTGACGCACAACTTCGCCCGTTTGTTTTTCAAAGTCCGCGGTGAACCAAAACGTCGTTCCTTTGCCGGGCTCGCTGGTCACACCGATCTCCCCGCTCATGAGTGACACGAGTTGTCGCGCAATCGCCAACCCAAGACCGGTTCCGCCGTATCGGCGCGTCGTCGAGCTGTCGGCCTGTGTGAAGGGCTGAAATAATTTATCCAGCGCTGCGCGCGAAATTCCAATCCCGGTATCCGACACATCAAAACGCAATTTCGCGTGTGTCGCAGTTTCGCTTGCCTTCGAAATGCGCACCACCACTTCGCCGCGCTCCGTAAATTTGATCGCATTGCCCAAGAGATTGAGCAGGACCTGCCGCAGTCGGCCCGGATCGCCTCGGAGATTCACGGGCACGTCCGGCGCCAGATCACTGGCCAGTTCGATTCCTTTTCCGTGCGCGCGGCCCGCGAGAAGTTCCAGCGTGCTCTCCACCGCTTCCAACACATCGAAATCAAGCACTTCAAACGTCAGCTTGCCGGCCTCGATCTTTGAGAAATCGAGGATGTCGTTCACGATCGTGAGCAGAGTGTCAGCACTGTTGCGGACGGTTTCCGCGAACTCCCGCTGCTGATCGTCGAGCGGCGTATCCAAAAGAAGCCCTGTCATGCCGATGACCCCATTCATCGGCGTGCGAATTTCATGGCTCATGTTCGCCAGGAACTCCGCCTTGGCGCGCCCGGCCGCCTCCGCCGATTCCTTCGCCACGCGTAATTCACGGGTCCGCACGTCCACCATCCGTTCGAGCTCCACCATGCGGATTCTGATCCGGTGGAGCCGGACCCGATAGACCCCCACCCCAGCCGCAATGCCACCGAGAATGAGTGAGGTAATGAACCAGGGGGTCCGATAAAAAGCGGGCTTCACCAAAAACGAAATCTGCGCCGGCGTATCATTCCAGAGACCTTCGCCGCGTGTCGCCGTAACTTGGAACACGTACTTGCCGGGCGGAAGTTTCGAGTAACGTGTCTCCCGCTGAGTAGACGCGTCCACCCACTCGCGGTCCAGTGGTGCGAGCCGCACCCGAAACCGCACGCGTTCCGGCGCCAGCAGGCTGATCCCGGCGTAACGGATCTGCACGTCGTTGTCCTTCGGCTCCACGACGATCGGTTTCGTCAGGTCGACGGGCCTCCCATTGACGAGAAATTGTTCCAAATTGATGGGTGGCTTTCGTGGCAGCGTGATCGCCGCCTGGGGTTCAATGACCGCGACTCCATTGTCGGTGCCGAACAACACACGACCATCCCGCGTTCGCACACCGCTGGGACCCTGGATGTTCACCTCGCCTTTCGGCAAACCGTCGAGTCGGTCGAACAGACGAGGCTGCAGTTGCTTGATTCGACCTTCGTCCAACGCGGCGAAATCTTCCTGCGGAATGCGCATGACCCCGCGCGGACAAGCGATCCAAAAGTTACCCAGCGTGTCCTCGACAAAGCCGGCAATGAAATCATCGACCAGCCCATCCGCCGTCGTATACGTGCGCCAGTGATCATCCTTGAATCGCGCCAACCCGCCTCCATCGGTGCGCACCCAGATCACTCCGCGTTCATCTTCGTGAACCGCTCGAGGTGGCGTATCCGGAATCTCCTTGCCCGAACGATACGTCGTCCACTGGCCATCTCTCCAGCGTGCCACACCCTCCGGCGGAGCCGCGACCCATACGTCGCCATTTTTTGCGCGTATCACTGATTTAATGACGTCGCCGGGGAGGCCGGTCGCCTCCGTGTACGCACGGAATTGACCCTCACGGCCGTGATAGAGCGCCCCGTCAGTCGCGATCCACAAGCCACCTTGACCGTCGTTCACGACGGCGTTGACCCGGTTGTGCGCGATCGTCGGCAGAACCGCGTCTGGGTGCATCGAGAGCTCTTGCAACAGCGCCGGCGCTCGCGCGGCGTCATACAGATTCACCAGGGTCCCGGCGGTGTGCTTGTAGAGACCGGATGAAGCGCCGATCCACATCGTACCCGCTGGCTCCTCCGCGAAACACAGAATCTGGTCTGGTCCCGTTTTCCGAGGAACCGCCAGACGGGTTGCTCTGACTTGATCGTAGAGGTACACGCCCCCGCCCCACAGACCGATCCACCACATGCCATCGCTCGCTTCAAATACCGAGTAAGCCGACGTTTGATCTAGTCCGGCCGTAGCTCCAATTTGGGTGCTGATGTTGTCGCGTAGACGATAGAGCCCCGGAGCAGCGGCGAGCCACAACCCGCCTTCCTGGCCCTCGTACAGATATTGCACGGGCACCGCGCCGAATTCAGCGGCGTATCCCATGTGTTCCGCGCGTCCATTTTTGAGTCGAAACAAACCGCGCGTGCCGGAAATCCAGACGTTGTGGTCACGGTCCACCTGAATCGCCAGCACCCGCAAAGTCGTCAGGCCCTCCGCCACGCCAAAATCGGTAATGGTCCCGTCGGCCGCAATTCGGCGCACGCCTTCGCGATGCCCGATCCACAATTCGCCGGAGGTGCCTTCGACCAAACTGGTGAATCCGCTTTCGTGGAGACCGTCGTGTCCGGACAATTTTTCAATTTTTCCTTGGACGATCCGCCACAACCCATCGTCGGTACCGAGATAAACACTACCGTCAGCCCGCTCGAGGTACGAGCGCGCGATCCCATGGATTTCGCGCCACTCTTCTCCGGGAGTCGTGATTTTCCCCTCGCGCACGAAAGAGAAACCGTTGCGCGTACAGACTACGAGCGCGCCATCGCGCGTCATGCTCAGCGCGCGTACATAGTCATGCGCCAGCCCGTCTTTCGTGGTGAACGTTTCAAAATGTCCGTCTCTCCACCGAAATAGTCCCTTATCTCCGCCAAACCAGAGCACGCCCTTCCCGTCTTCCATCACGGCAAACAAGCCACCGCCCCGTAGTTCCGGATTCGTTGCACCGGTAAACGCCGTAAAATGGCTGCCATCGAATCGTGCCGCTCCCTGTGCCGTGGCCACCCACAAATAACCATCCCGCGTCTGCGTAATGGCTCGAATTTTATTGGAAGGCAGCCCGTGCTCGGTGAACCAGCCCTGGATCGAATACCCGTTGGGTTCTCGTGCGGGATTGAGCGCAGCTGCAGGCTGAACCGCTCCGAAAGCGATCGCGAGCACCGTGGCAATGCACCACCAGCGCAACGTGCGCGGCCGTGGTAGATGTTGGGTGATGCTGGCGGGTATCAACGCGAGAGGTATTCCCGACGATGTATCGGGTAAAAAACACGGGCTAAATAAGAACGCGCGATTCGACCAAGGAAAAGAGATTGAGCGCAACCCCGCAGAAAAAAACTTCGTCGACAGAACCGGCTCGCGAGCGAACGGGGACCGATTTGTAGGTCGCGCGCTCGCCGCGCTACGCTCGTTAGCTGTTTACGCAACGAGCGTGGTTACCCACGCGAGCTGTAGCGCGGCGAGCACGCTACCTACGTCGTACCGCGAATTTTCAAACTACCTGCAATGCGTGTGACCACACGGCTCTCAAAGAACAGCTATCGCGGCGCGCGGTAGGGTCTGTCTTCGAAATACTCGGAAGGAGGGAAACCGCTAATGGGGATCTGCCAATGGGCCGATCCTTATGTCAGCCCTGCGCCTGATCGGCTCCAGAATAAGTAGTGGGGTCTGCTGATCGCAGACCGCGATGAGCGGGCTCCAATCACCTCAATGCGCAGGCGATGGAGCGCGGCAGCGCGGAGATGGTCGCACCGGGTGCGGCCCCGAAGCGGAGCGAAGGGGTGACCGTTGCGGGTGCCCTTTGGGCGT
>CBRAFL010000133.1:0-13897 GCA_967755055.1 uncultured bacterium | reverse complement strand
GGCGTCACTCATGCAAACAGGGGCGTCACGAGAACGCCGTCGTTTTCAAATCGCGGAGGTGATCCCAAAATGATTTCTTCGCGCTGGAATCTTCGAGTTCCGGCACGTACTCGGCGTCACTCATGCAAACAGGGGCGTCACGAGAACGCCGTCGTTTTCAAATCGCGCGCCCCAAAGCGGCGCGAGAATAATTCGCCGAAGCGATAATGTCTCCGAGTCAGCTCCGCAGCGTGCCCGCGGCTTTTTCCGCGAGGAATGACTCGTAAGTGCGCGCGACCCCTTCGCGCAGACCAAGCTTCGCGCTCCAGCCCAGTTGCGTGAGCCGCGAGACGTCCATGAGTTTGCGAGGAGTGCCATCAGGTTTCGAAGTATCCCATACGATCCGACCGCTATATCCAGTCACAGCCGCGATCGTTTCAGTCAATTCCTTGATCGTCACGTCGGTGCCGGAGCCGACGTTGATCCAATCTGGCGGGTTGTCGAGTCGCAGCAAAAACGCGCATGCGTCCGCCAGATCATCGACGTGCAAAAACTCCCGTCGCGGAGAACCTGTGCCCCACGCCACCACCTCAGGCTGCCCTGTTTCCTTCGCCTCGTGAAATTTCCTGATCAGCGCCGGCAAAACGTGAGAGTTTTGCAAATGATAATTATCCGCCGGGCCGTAAAGGTTGGTCGGCATCGCGGAATGAAACAGCACGCCGAACTGCTTGCGATAATACTGACACAGCTTGAGGCCGGCGATTTTCGCGATCGCATAGGCCTCATTCGTCGGTTCCAACGCACTCGTCAGCAAGCTCTCCTCCGGCATCGGTTGCGGCGCGAGCTTCGGATAAATACAGGAGCTGCCAAGGAACAGCAGCCGTTTGACACCTGTGGCATGAGCGGCGCGCACCGTGTTGGCGGCGACGATCAGGTTGTCATACAGAAAATCCGCCGGGTATGTATTGTTGGCATGGATTCCGCCCACTTTCGCCGCGGCGATGATCGCGACATCCGGACGCTCTGCGGCGAAAAATGCATCGACCGCCGCCTGGTTGGTCAACTCGAGTTCGCGACGCGTCCGAGAGACGATGGAAACGCCGGGCTCACGCGAGAGACGGCGCACGAGCGCGGAGCCAACCATCCCTTGGTGTCCAGCAACATAAAGTTTCATACGGCAAGATTTACAGAAAGCACGAACGCGACGAAAACAAACCGCCCGGGTTAATCGAGCGTTTCATTACCATTCGGGAATCAAAGGCTCGGCAGCTGGCTGATTTGCAACTCCCGTTTGGCGAGTTCGAGATCGCTCTCCACCATGATTTTCACGAGGTCGTTGAACAATACCTTCGGTTCCCAGCCGAGTTGACGACGCGCTTTGGCGGGATCGCCGATCAACAGTTCAACCTCCGCCGGCCGTTCGTAACGATCATCGTACTTCACGTATTTTTTCCAGTCGAGGTCGAGCAGGCCAAAAGTTTTTTCGCAGAATTCCCGCACGCTGTGCGTTTCGTTGGTCGCGACCACGAAATCGTCCGGCGTATCCTGCTGTAACATCAGCCACATCATCTCGACATATTCCTTGGCATAACCCCAGTCGCGACGCGCCTCGAGGTTTCCAAGATAAAGATAATCCTGCAGGCCGAGTTTGATCCGCGTGGCCGCGCGCGTGATTTTGCGAGTGACAAACGTTTCTCCCCGGCGCGGCGATTCATGATTGAAGAGAATGCCGTTGCTCGCGTGCAGCCCGTAACTCTCCCGATAGTTTACCGTCAACCAATACGCGTAGACTTTTGCGCAGCCATACGGCGAACGCGGCCAAAACGGCGTCGTCTCCACCTGCGGAACTTGCTGCACCTTGCCGAACATTTCCGATGACGAGGCCTGATAATAGCGCACTTTTTTCACGAGGCCCGCTTCGCGGATCGCCTCGAGAATTCGCTGCGCACCGAGACCGTCCACGTCTCCCGTGTACTCGGGAATATCGAAGGACACTCGCACATGAGATTGCGCGCCGAGATTATAGACTTCGTCAGGTTGAAGTTCGTAGAGGAGCTTCACCATCTGCACGGAGTCCGCGAGATCACCGTAGTGAAGAAACAACTTCACGCCGTTCACATGAGGATCCCTGTAAAGGTGATCGATGCGACCGGTGTTGAACGTCGAGGCACGGCGAATCACGCCATGGACCTCGTAACCCTTGGAGAGCAATAGTTCGGCGAGATAGGAACCATCCTGGCCGGTGATGCCCGTAATCAGTGCTTTTTTCATTCGGTGAAGAAGCGACGGTAAGATTTGGGCGGCAGCCGGCATGTTCCCGCCTCACCCAAAACACCCGCAGTTACTGACGGCGCTCAGGGAATCCCTGACCAAAGCTTTCCGCCACGCTCACAAATTTTCGCGGCATCATCGAATTTTTTTCTGTCGTGGCTCACTCGATTCCACTGTTCTAAACGGCCTCTCGCTACCCCGCTTGCTGTGAATCGTACGTTTTCCCTCCGCTACATTTTTTGCGTTTCCGGTTTTGCACCACGGATCGCGCTGAGCGCGGAAGCCGACTCCGCCCGTTTCATGGTTTCGATTCCGTGGTATCACACGCAAATCACCTACGTCGTATCCGGCTTTCTTATTCTCGCCGCAATTTTTTTGGGCGTGCGATGGTACTCGACCAGGCTCTTGCGAAAAAAGAACGCCTCATTCGACGCTGCGAACACGGCTAAATCTCTCGCTGCCGCACCAGCGGCAATCGAGATCACGAAAAACACGGCGCCGTTACGCGCCTTGATCGTGGAAGACATCGACTACAATGCGGCCGCCATGCAGGCGATGCTGCGAAAGCTCGGCATTGAGTCCGACGTCGCGCGCGATGGGCCCACGGCACTCAAGCGTCTCCAGAATTCATTCTATGATCTCGCCTTCATGGATTGGAATCTGCCGGGCCTGACCGGCACTGAAGTCGTCACTCGTTTTCGCGCCACAGAAGCACCGGGTCGTCGCACGATGATCATCGCAACCACGGCGTATTCCACGGCGGCCAATCGCGAGGCGTGCGTCGAGGCCGGGATGGACGCTTTCATCGCGCGGCCATTCGCGCCGGAAAAAATATCCGCCGTTCTTCATCAGTTGCGAGGGTCGCTCCGCCCAGCCGCCTCTACGAAGCGGCTTGAACCGGTCAAGGAGCAGGCTCCACCCATCGCGGGAATTGATCTTCGCGTACTGAAATTCCTCGCTCAGGAATCAGCCGAAGGTCTGGGAAAGCAGATCGATCGCTATCTCGGATTTTTTGAGTCGGATCGCAGTGTCGCGCGCAAGGTTATCGCCGGTGGAAACGTCCGCGAAATTCACCGCATCGCTCATCGGCTCGCGGGACACGCGAGCATGGTAAATTTCCAGCCGTTGGTCAGCCTCGCGAGCGAATTACAAACTCACGCGACAGGCGGAAATCCAGCGAAACTCCGCGAGCTCCTGGCGGAATTCGACCGCGAGTTCGCCAGTTTCAGGAGTAAACTGGAGTCGTTCCGTGCTTCGATGGGACTTGCGTGAAGCCGTGCTGGATCGCGAACGCGATCAGTTTGGGAGTGCCCCGGATCTCGAGCTTGCGCAGAATCCGGCTGCGATGCGTCTGTGCAGTTCGATGGGAAACGTTGAGCCGTGTGCCGATTTCAGCATCGCTCAATCCCTGTCCAATCAGTGCCAGGACCGCACGCTCTCGATCTGAGAGCACTTTGGTAAACGAATTGGGATCGGTCCGCCGGGCTAGCTTCGCTGCTTTGAAAGCAGCCGAAAAATAAATCCGCCCCGCCTCGAGCGCGACCAGCGCTTCATGCAACGTCTCAACGGTGTTGGAGTTTTTATCGACAAACCCGTGCACTCCCGACCGTTCAACTCGAAACAGGGTGTAGTCATCGCAATGCGATGAGACGACCAGGATGCGAAGAGCCGGCAAACTCTTGAGTACACGATCAACCACATTGAACCCATCCATGTCCGGCAACGACAGATCCAGAATGAGCGCATCAGGTTTCAGCCGAAGAACCATTTCGACCGCCTTCACCCCGGAATCCGTTTCACCCACGACTTCGTGGCCAAATCGTGCACTGCAGGATTTCAAAATCACGTCCCGGAACATCAAATGGTCATCGACAACAACAATTCTCACAGGCGCGACACAAACAGTCGCCACCGTCCGGCTCAAGCCCGCTACTGACCGATCGCAAGCACCGCTTTCAACAACTGCGAAGGTGGATTTCAAACAAGGAGCGTACTCCCGCGGGGCTGGTGATACAGTCCTGCCCAGTAGGATACGGCGCTCGCTTCGTGAATCGTATTGACCGCGTGAAACATGACGGCGCCCGTCCGCAGTTTTACCGCGGTCCCATCATCGAGAATGTCATCTAGTTCGCCAGCGAGTGTGATAACACATTCGCCGTAAGCCCCACCCGCGTGATGGAGATGGCGGCCCGTGCCCGCGCGCTCCAGAACACAAAGCGCCCAGATCCCGCCGGTTCGAGAATCCGCGTCGAGCACACCCGTCACACGAATTCCTCCGCGAACGTTGTCTCCTTCGAATTCCCACGCAAGTTGCAGCGGCGCGAAATGTTCGAGGAACGCCTCCAGGTTTTCCGCGACACCACGAAGGTTCAGCAGTTGTTCCGGCAACAACAGCGGCAGTTGCAACGCCACCGGATTTTCGATCTGAACCGGCGCTGGCTGCGTAACGCCAGATCGACCGACGATGGAATATTCGAAGCTGAAGTCGCTAATCATGGACGTCGTGTGGCCGGAGGATGCACGCAAAACTCACGCCAGTGGATTATGGACGGGCCGCGTGTAAAATCAGCCGAAATCTTTTGCGGAAATTCCACGAGTCGCCGCATTACGTAAATTTACGCAGGCGACATTGCACCGACTCAAATGCGGTCAAACTGCAATGTCTCAACGCGGCTCTGTATAGCCAATCAATTGAGAAAGAGCAGCGGCGACCGCGCGGACCTTTCGCGCCATTTCAGGAATGCGCTCTTTCGTGAAACGCACCGTCGCAGCCGTGATTCCAACCGCAGCCGTCACCTGACCGGCCGAATCAAACACGGGCGCCGCGAGACAGCGCACGCCCAAGTTAAACTCTTCGTCATCGAGGCTGTAGCCGCGCTTGCGCGTGAGATCGATTTCGCGCTTTAACTCTTTCACCGTGGTCATGGTTCGCGGCGTGCGACGCGCGGGTTTGGTTTCCGCCACAATTTCCGCGAGCTGTTGGCGATAGAGATATGCGAGAAAGATTTTCCCCGTGGACGAGCAGTGCAGCTCCGCGAGAAATCCGGGTCGCGACGCCGCACCTAATGGATGCGGACTGTCCTGCACCGCCACAATCAATGCTCGTTCGTCGCAAGGAATCGCGAGATGCGACGTCTCGTCCGCTTCAGTCGATAATTTTTGCAAGAGTGGCAACGCCAGCTCTCGAATCTCCGTGCCGGCGAGCGCCGTGTTTCCGAGTTGGATCAACACAGGCCCCAGTTCGTAGCGGCCCTCGTGCTTTCGCGCAAAACCCTCGAGGTGCAAAGTCGTCATGATCCGCAGTGTCGTCGTCACCGGAATGTCGAGACTGCGCGCGAGCTCCGCCGCTTTCAGTCCGTTCGGATGCCGGCCCAGCAGCTTCAGAATGCGACACGCATTGCGAAGGTTCGGGATGACATAACGCTCCCCATCCACGGGGTTCTTTTCCGACGAAACAACACGAAGCGAGGTGGATATCACAGGTAACGATTAAGGAATCATTCGCCGCGGCGAGGTCAGGAAACCCCGGAATCGCCGTGGACTTTATCGTTGCCACCAGATTCGATTGTTCAAATATGGATGGCAAGTTCATTAGTGAACTTATCGCTTTTACGGATCTCCCCCTCGATTTTCACCTGCGCGCTTTCACCTAATGGGTGCCTCGGCGAAATTCTGGACGAGTTCGGCAGCCCCACCCCAACTACAAACAGTCCGCACCAATAACTCTACTCGTGAGCGTCGAAATGGATTCCAACCACACCTGCACGGGTCGACGGGGCATTTTAATTTCGTGGAAAAACCAGCAACTTACAACCGTCCGATGCGTCGTTTCCTGGCGCGTCACTTTGCTTGAGCCCATTCGGTATTCTTAAAATGAAGATCCACTACTCTCCAAGTCCCGCCGAGACCAACGTTCTCAGCACCGAAAGATTGCGCGACGCCTTTTTGATCGGCGATTTGTTTCAACCGGGAAAGGTCGTGGCTCATTACACGGATCTTGATCGCATGATCACCGGCGGCGCCGTTCCGACCGGCACACCTCTCGCGCTGCCGAATACCAAAGCCACCGGCACGGATTTTTTTCTCGAGCGACGAGAAATCGGAATCGTCAACGTCGGCGCCCCCGGTGCGATCACCGTCAGCGGCACGCGTCACGTGATGGATTCGCTCGACTGCCTCTACATCGGTTTGGGCGAGCGCGACGTCCTGTTTGAAAACGGGTCGACGGGACAGGCACAGTTTTATTTCATTAGCACACCCGCGCACGCCAAGCATCCCATCGCTCACGCAACCCGCGCGGAAGGAAATGCGAATCCGATTGGCGACCCCGCGAAATGCAACCGGCGCCGAATCATAAAATACATTCATCCGCAGGGCATCAAAAGCTGCCAGCTCGTCCTGGGCTTCACCGAATTCGAATCGGGCAGCGTGTGGAACACCATGCCGCCGCACACCCATTCCCGTCGCACGGAAATTTATTTCTACTTCGATCTCGGCAGCGATCTCGTCGTCCATCTGCTCGGCGAACCGCAAGCCACGCGCCACGTCGTCGTCCGCGACCGCGAGGCCGTGCTTTCTCCATCGTGGTCCATTCACGCCGGTGTCGGCACCGGAAGTTATCGATTCATCTGGGCAATGGGCGGCGACAACCAGGTTTTCTCAGATATGGATCAAGTCACGCTCGCCGAGCTGAAATAATTCTCCGCCATGGCCAACATTCTCGAAAGTTTTCGTCTCACTGATCGCGTCGCCATCGTCACCGGTGGTTCGCGTGGACTCGGTGCAGGCATGGCGCTCGCGCTCGCGGAAGCCGGCGCGGACATCGCTCTCGTCGCCCGTGGCGACACCACGGAGGTGACGCGGAGTATCGTGGCGCTCGGCCGCAAGAGCGTCACGATCGCTGTTGATGTCGGCGAGGCCGGTGCCGCCGAAAAAATCATCAATGAGACTGTCAGCGCCCTCGGACGCGCCGACATCCTCGTCAACAATGCTGGCATCATTCGCCGCGCCTCTTTCCTCGATTTTTCCGAGAGCGATTGGCGCGATGTCCTCAACGTCAACCTCGATGCCGCTTTCCGCCTCAGCCAACAGTTCGCCCGACGGTTGGTCACAGAAAAAACTCCCGGCAAAATTATTCACGTGACGTCGATGTTGTCCTTTCAAGGCGGCGTTCGCGTCGCCTCCTACACTGCGGCGAAGAGCGCGTTGAACGGCCTGACCAAGCTGATGGCGAACGAACTCGCGATCCACGGCATCAACGTCAACGCCATCGCTCCCGGTTACATGGCGACCGACAACACCGCGCTCCTCCGCGCCGACGCGACCCGCAACGCCGCCATCCTCGACCGCATTCCCGCCGGCCGCTGGGGCACGCCAGCGGATCTCGCCGGCGCCGTCGTCTTCCTCGCGTCACCAGCTTCCAACTACATGCACGGATTCACGATGGCCGTTGATGGTGGCTGGCTGGCGCGCTGAACCGCTGATCTCTTGTCGACGACGAACCACACACCCCGTCGCTTCGCGCCACCCCTCTTGCTAGAGGGGATTCAATCCCACGCAGCCGCTGTTCCCTCTAACAAGAGGGTGCCCGATAGAGCGGAGCGTGTGGCTCGATTCCGTCTCAGCTGAAAACCCTTTCTTTCCCCATGAACTCTCCGCGCACGTTTCTCCTCGCCGCCTTCGTTTCCGTTTTCTCCACCGCTGCTTTCGCCGCCGACCACATCACCGTCACCGTTTCCCACGATCTCGGCGCTCCTCGTCCCTCCGAAACCATCACGGTGCCGTGGCGTGATCTCGCGAAAGCCCTGCCAGGGGCTCTGCTTCAAAAAATCGCCGTCAAGGACGCGGCCGGTCACAGCCTCCCTTATCAAGTCACCAACATCGCTCCGGAAGCCAAGGACCCAAAAGGTGTCGGCATCGCGTATGGCGACCTGATCTTCCAACACGATTTCGCCGCCGGCGAAAAATCGGCGACGTTCACGATCGAACGCACCGAAACCGTTTCTCCGGTTTTCCCGAGCAAAGTTTTCGCCCGCTACGTTCCTGAGCGGCTCGATGATTTTGCCTGGGAGAACGACAAGGTCGGTCACCGCACCTACGGCCCCGCACTCGCCGCTCCCGCCGCGCCTGGTTCCGGTAAAGAAGTCCTCGTCACCAGCGGCCTCGATGTGTGGTGCAAACGCGTCACCTATCTGATCGTCGATCGTTGGTATAACAAAGGTCACGACCATTATCACCACGACGAGGGTGAGGGGATGGACATGTATGGAGTCGGCCCATCACGCGGCTGCGGCGGCACCGGCGTGTGGGACGGAAAAAAACTTTTCGTGAGCCGAAATTACAAAACGTGGAAGGTCCTCGCCAACGGTCCCATCCGCGCAATTTTTGAGCTGACCTACGATTCGTGGGATGCCAATGGCACCAAGGTTTCCGAAACGAAACGCTTCACCGTCGATGCCGGTCACAACTTCGATGAGGTGGACAGCACGTTCTCAGCTGAGGGCAGCCCTGCTGAATTAACCGTTGCGGTCGGCTTGAACAAAGCGAGCGCCGACAAAGGCCAGGACGCCAAAGTCGAAGTCGCGTCGGATCCGACAACGGGTTTCCTGAGCCAGTGGAGCGTTCAAAAAACCAACGGCTCACTCGGCACCGCCGTCATCGTTCCTCCTGAAAGTGGCTTCCAGAGCTTTGCCGCAGACGATCTGAACGAACTCGTCGTCGCCAAAGTCTCTTCAGGTCGTCCACTCCACTATTATGTGGGCGCCGGCTGGTCCAAGGCTGGGGAGTTCACGACGCAGCAGTCGTGGAATGATTACGTCGCCGCCTTTGCGCATCGCGTTCGTTCGCCCATCAAGGTTACGATCGACGCTGCAAAATAAATATCGGCCGCTCCCGGCCAAGACAGGTCTTCGATCTGTCCCTTGGCGTTTTCAGAGCGGGCCGAAGACCACCCCCACTCCCGATGTTCATTCGCCTCCTTCTTCTTTCTTTCGTTGCCGCCCTCCCAACCTTCGTTTCCGCGGCAGATACGACCGTTCAGAAATTTGGTGACGCCACACCGTTGGAATGGTCGAAGCGAATGGCGGATTCAGAAATGGCCCGCCGCGGTGACAGCATGTTCTTCGGTCGCGGCGAACGCGCGCGGTGGGATTATACCACGAGTCTCTTCGGACTGTCGTTGATCAAACTCGCCGAACGCACCGGCAATGCTGCGTACGCCGACTACGGAGCGAAGACCGCCGAGAGTTTCCTCCGGCCCGATGGCATCATCGAGACGTATAAGTTTGACGACTACAACGTCGACATGGTCCCGCCCGGCAAGGTGCTCCTACTCCGTTACGAGCAGGGCCATCACGAACCGGCGGTCAAAACAGCAGTTCAAACGCTACGCACGCAGCTGATCAAACAACCGCGCACCAGCGACGGCGGCTTCTGGCACAAGCAACGTTATCCAAATCAAATGTGGCTGGACGGCCTTTTCATGGCCTCACCGTTTCTTGCCCAGTATGGAAAAGTTTTCGAGGACCCCACCGCGTTTGACGACGCCGCCAAACAAATTCTCCTCATGGACCGACACGGCTACGACTCGAAGTCGGGCCTGTACTACCATGCCTGGGACGAAAAACGCACCCAGCCGTGGGCGAACAAGACCACCGGCCAGTCTCCCAATTTTTGGGGCCGCGCTGTCGGCTGGTACGCCATGGCAATCGTCGACTCACTCGATTTCTTTTCTCCCACGCATCCAGAAGTTGAGCACATCAACGAAGTCCTGCGTCGCGTCGCCGATGGCGTCGTCCGCTGGCAGGATCCCGCGAGCGGCCTTTGGTGGCAGGTGATGGACCAGGGCAATCGCAAGGGCAATTACCTCGAAGCCACCGGCTCGAGCATGTTCGTCTACGCGCTCGCGAAGGGCATCAACCGTGGGTATCTCTCTCGCGAAAAATATCTGCCCGCCGTGCTCAAAGGGTACGAGGGCCTCATCCGCGAATTCATCCGCCGCGACGATGACGGACGCATCAATCTCACTCACTGCTGCGAGGTCGCCGGTCTCGGTTATACCAATTCGAAGGGCCGCGCTCGTGATGGCTCCTTCGACTACTACGTCACTGAACCGATCATCGAAAATGATCTCAAAGGTGTAAGCCCGTTCATCCTCGCGGGCCTTGAAGTTCAACAACTGCTCTCCACGTCCGCATCCCCGGTCGTTGTGCGCGGCTGGGCCGACTACGAAATGGTTCTCGCTCGCATCAAGGCGCCCACTTTTCCCGCACACGATTTTCCCATCACCGATTTCGGCGCACAACCTGGCACCGACGTCACCGCTGCGATTCACGCCGCGATCGATGCGTGCACCAAAGCTGGCGGCGGACGCGTCGTGGTCCCGCCCGGCGAATGGCTCACGGGCGCGATTCAGCTCAAGAGCAACGTCAACCTCCACGTTAGCGAAGGCGCGACGCTGCGCTGGATTTTCGATCTCACAAAATATCCCACCGTCTTCACGCGCTGGGAGGGCGTCGAGTGCATGAATTACTCCGCGTTCATCTACGCGTTCGAACAGGAGAACATCGCCATCACCGGAACCGGTACGCTCGACGGCGGCGCCGATTGGGAAACGTGGTGGTCCTGGAATAAAAAAGACGAGGGCCCGATCACCCGCCAGAAACCCGCGCGCGACAAACTCATCGAATGGGGCGAAGGCAATGTCCCGGTGGATCAGCGCGTCTTCGCGTCCCCCAGTTTTCTGCGGCCCAATTTCATCCAGCCGTACCGTTGCAAAAACATTCTCATTGAGGGTGTCACCATCGTGCGCTCACCGATGTGGGAAGTTCATCCCGCCCTCTCGCAGAACATCACCGTCCGCGGTCTGAAGATCAATTCGCACGGCCCGAACAACGATGGCTGCGATCCTGAATCGTGCATAGATGTTCTCATTGAAGACTGCGTCTTCGACACCGGTGACGATTGCATCGCGATCAAGTCCGGCCGCAACGGCGACGGTCGCCGCGTCAATGTGCCCACTGAAAATCTCATCGTCCGCAACTGCACGATGAAGGACGGCCACGGTGGCGTGGTCCTCGGCAGCGAATGTACCGGCGGAATTCGAAATGTCTTCGTCGAAAACTGCACGATGGACAGCCTTCAACTCGACCGCGCTTTGCGTTTCAAAAACAACGCCGTCCGCGGCGGGATTCTCGAAAACGTCTTCATGCGCAACGTGAAGATCGGACGCGTGAGCGAAGCCGTGCTCACCATTGATCTGCTCTACGAAGAAGGCGCGAAAGGGCCGTTCCGTCCCATTGTGAGGAATGTGCAGATGGAAAACATCACCTGCTCCGCCAGCCCACGCCTTTTTTACATTCGGGGTTTTCCCGGCGCGGTTGTTGAAAATATTCGCATCAGCAATTCGACGTTCGACAATGTAACTGAAACCGACCTCGTGCAGCACGCCGGATCGATCACCCTCGACCACGTCACAATCACTCCCGCCAAAGTCGCCCGCAGCCTCAACTCCGTTCCCTCTCCGAATACCCCATGAGCCAAACTGCCCCATCGTCGGTCACACCTCCGTCAAAGCTTATCGCCACGGCCACAAAATACCGCTGGCTCATCTGCGGTCTCCTGTTTGCCGCCACGACGATCAACTACGTCGACCGCAATTCGCTTTCGGTCCTCAAGACGATTCTTGAAAAAGAGCTAAACTGGAATGAAGCCGACTACGGCTGGATTCAGTTCGCGTTCACCACGGCCTACGCGACGTTTCCCACGCTGCTGGGCCGGCTCATCGATCGGTTCGGGGTGAAGATCAGTCTGGCAGCGGCGTTGATCATGTGGTCGACGATGTCCGTCATGCTGGGTGTGGTCCATACGGTCATTGGCTTCATGACCGTGCGTTTCCTGTTGGGTGTGGCGGAAGCGGCAAATTTTCCTGCCTCGATCAAGGCGATCGCCATGTGGTTTCCCCAGAAGGAACGTGCGTTGGCGACCGGACTCTTCAACTCCGGCACCAATGTAGGTGTGATGATTTCTTTCGGCACCGTCTGGCTGGCCGAACGTTTCGGCTGGCAATGGGCGTTCGTCACAATCGGCCTGCTCGGCTTCGCCTGGCTGCTTTTCTGGAAATGGGGCTTCGACCGGCCGGAAAAGAGCACGCATGTTTCGCCGGAGGAGCTTGATTACATCCGCTCCGGTCAGGTCAAACAGGAGGAAAGTCTCCGCCTGCCTTGGACGACGCTGCTGCGCTTCAAACAAATCTGGCCATTCCTCATTGCGAAGTTTCTCACCGACCCGGTGTGGTGGTTCTATCTTTACTGGCTGCCGTCCTACCTCTCGAAAGAGCGCGGACGCGACCCGATGAAAAGCGCGTTGCTCATCGGACTGATCTACACGGGGGCGAGCGTCGGCTCAATTGTCGGCGGCTGGTTCTCCGGTTTTCTGATCGGCCGCGGCTGGCGCGTAGGCGCAGCTCGCTACGGTGCGATGCTGCTCCCGGCGCTCCTGATGCCGCTCTCCATCGTCGCCTACGGCACCACGAACTTCGCTCTTTGCGTTGGGCTGATCAGTCTCGCCACTGCGTGCCATCAAGCGTGGTCAGCCAATGTGTTCACCTCCGCCACGGATCTGTTTCCCGCGAAAGTTTCCGGCTCGGTCGTCGGCTTGGGCGCGACGACCGGGGGATTAGGCGGCATGTTCCTGACCCTGCTCGCCGCGATGTCGATCCAGTGGACCGGCAACCAAAAACTCATCTTTATCTGGGCCGGGATGATGCATCCTCTCAGCTTGTTGATCTATTGGCTCTGGCTCCGCTCTGATTTCAAGATGGCCGATGTCGATTCTCCCATGGACATCTCTCGGGCGCACCAGCCGCTGCTGACCAGCGGCGCAATTCTAGCGGTGCTGGGCTCGGTGTTTAGCGCGCTGATCGCAGCTAATTGGGATGTCTGTGTCAAAGCCGCCAAGCTTTCCGGTGCCGCCCAAGCCGCGACCGCCGCAGGCGGTGTGGTTATTATCGGAGCGGCCCTTATCTACGCTGGTCTGCCCAAAAAAGATCGCGCTCCGGCCTGATCCGATTTGCGCGATGAAACACGGCTGCCTTTTCGTCTTCGCGTTTTCAATACTGGCTGCGGCCGGTCAGGCGGCGGTTAATTGGCACACCATCCTCAAACAGCCGGCCAACTGGTACGGCACCAAGGAAGCGCGTTCGATCGCGGATAGCGTTCTCCTCTATCAAACCGATTCAGGTGGCTGGCCGAAGAACGTCGACATGACTCAGCCGCCGTCGGCGGAATTTCTCGCGAATACCGCGCCCGATCACCGCTGGCCAACGATCGATAACAACGCGACCACGACCCAAATCAGACTGCTCGCCCTCGTCGTCACCACCGCCACCAAAGATCCGCGCTACATCACCGCCGTTGAGCGCGGCATCGATTATCTACTCGCCTCGCAATACGACTCCGGCGGCTGGCCGCAGTTTTTTCCGCTGCGCACGGGCTACTACACGCATATCACCTATAACGACGATGCGATGGCGAACGTCCTCACGCTCTTGCGCGATGTGAGCGAAGGAGCCGCACCTTTTACCTTTCTCGACAAACCCCGGCAGGCGCGCGCCGCCGCGGCTGTTGCGCACGGAGTCGAATGCATCGTG
>CBRAFL010000132.1:0-13919 GCA_967755055.1 uncultured bacterium | reverse complement strand
GGCGAACTCGAGGCGTTTTGCTCCTCGGCGGCGCACGATCTACGGACGCCGCTTCGGGTGATCACAGGATTCGCCGACCTATTACTTGATCCGCGCGGGGATATTCCGCCGGCGGACGCGCAGCGTTTCATCAAAATGATTCGCGACGGCTCAGGTCAGATGAGCGAATTGATTCACGATCTCCTGGCGTTTTCCCGACTCGGCCGACGGGAGCTTTTGCGGCAGCAGGTGGATCTCTTCCAGCTCTGCGGTGATGCGTATAAAGACCTGGAGAACGAGCGTGGCACCAGGGTTGTTGACCTGCGCCTGCACCCGCTGCCGCCCGCCGACGGTGATCCCGCACTGCTCCGATTGGTGTTCGTCAATCTGCTGTCCAATGCGCTCAAATACACGCGTCCACGCGATGTCGCCGTGATCGAAGTCGGTGTGGCGGAGAACAAGGACGAGCACACGCCCGTTTATTTTGTGCGGGACAATGGGGTCGGCTTCGACATGCAGGACGCGACGAAATTATTCGGCGTGTTCCAGCGTTTGCATCACGCCCACGAATTTGAAGGCACGGGAGTTGGCCTCGCCACGGTGCGGCGGATCATCGATCGCCACGGTGGCCGTATCTGGGCGGAAGCAGTGCCGGATGCCGGTGCGACGTTCTATTTCACGCTGACGTCGTAAGATCGAACCTGACATGGCGGCGCCGCGACCTGCGGCGGCTGCACCATTACGCGCTGTCCTGGCGCAAAGCGTGCGCAGCCAAACGCAAAGGGTGATGAGCGGGCAGGGCGGTTTAGGACGATACTTGGCTAGTCGGCAGCCGATGATCGGCTTTGCCGCTCATTCCATCATGAAAACAATCCGAACATTCAAAGGCTCCTGGTTTGGTTTCGCGATCGTTGCGGCGATCGTCGTCGGTGAATTCGTCGCGTGGGAAGTCTCGAGGGTTTACGGTCTGCGAGCGAATCCGCTGACGGTGGCATTTCTGGCAATGGGTCTCGTAGCGGTGGGTGTGTCGATACTCTACCACGATGCGGATATCGGGTGAGGTCGGCTGAAAAACCCAGAGCGGGAGAACCACTAATGGGCAGATCCGAATATTGCCCCTCCGGCTGATCGCCTCCCGAGAGAGGAGTGGGTCTGCTAATCGCAGACGGTGACGAGGCCGACGTAATAAGGACTCCCTTCAGAAAACAGCTCGCGATCAGCGAGCTCCAATCGCCTCAAGGCGCAGGCGATGAGCCGTAGCCACTGCACAAAGATTTCCCCATTGGGAAATCCTATTAGCGGTTCCCCTCTCGGTTGGGACCTTTATTTCGGAGGTGAGCGGTGATGGCGGTAATTTTAATCTACTGGATTGCCGCGCCCGGCGGACCGGGCTCGCAATGACAAGCAACGAGGGTGTGTAGCCCGCCGCGGAACGGGGAGATCCCTGTGCTCACGCACAGGGCTACGCGGGAGTTAGTTTCCAACCTTGTTTTTTCCCGGGCTGTGGACGGGAAGAAACGGTTTCACGAGATCCGCGAGGCGCCGGCCGGACTCGATGCAGTTGCCGAGGGAAATTCCATCGCGGCAATTACCGCCGATGAAGAGACCGGGAGATGACGCTTCCACGGCTGAGATGGCGTCCTTGAAACGGTGATACCCTAGAGTGTACTGCGGAATCGCGCGCGGCCAGCGTTGTATGTGGCTGAATACCGGTGCTCCTCGAACGCCCAGCAGTTCGCACAGCTCCTGGTGGACGATCTCCGTCAGCGCGGCGTTGCCGAGGTTCACGAGCTCAGGCGCGCGCATTCCGCCCACGAACGCGGTGAGCCCAACGTAACCCTCGGGGGCACGACCGGGAAAGAGCGTACTTGAAAACTGGGCACCGAGAATGGATCGGTTTTCGACTTGAGGAACGAGCAGGCCAAAACCATCGAGAGGATGGCGGACGTCGCGGCGCTTGTATCCGATGAAAATCGAAGAGACGGGCGGATGTTCGATTTCCCGCAGTGTGTGCAGCCCGTGACTTTCGGGAACGTGTTCGAAGTTTATCGCTGCCAGCGCGTCGGCGGGCAGTGCGCATACGACGGCGGAAAATGGCTCGGTGGAGCGGAGGCCGCCGGTCTCGAAATCAACCTGCCAGTCTCCTTGCTCGTGGCGGACCGTGAGCACTTGATGACGGACGCGCACGGCGTCACCCAAGGTCTCAGCGAGAGCCGATGGAACCTCGCCGAGTCCATTTGGGAAGGAGAACATCCGGCCTTTGGGACCGCCACTCGCGTTGCGGCGTTTCAGTGCGCCGCGAATCAACGAGCCGTGCTCCTGCTCTAGCGCATGAAGCTTCGGGAACGCATGACTTACGGATAACCGTGCCGGGTCGCCCGCATAAACGCCTCCGACAAATGGATTCACTGCATAATCGAGGAATTCGCGGCCGAGCCGGCGCAGCACAAACTCTTTCACGCTCTCCTCGAGGTCCGCCGCGCCGCGCGCGCGCCAGGGCTCGCCGACGAGCGCGAGTTTCGCACTCCAGGAAAACAATCTCGTTGTAACGAAACCCAAGGGAGAGTCGGGCGTCGCCACCAGTCGGCCGCCACGCACGAGGTAGCGTCGTTTCGCCGCGGGTGCTGCATAGAGACGGCGCGCACCAAGTCCAATTTCGTCGATGAACGTGGCAATCGAGGATGAGCCTTCAAGCATCGAGTTCGGCCCGAGTTCATGCAGCCAGCCGTCACAGCGGGCGGCGCCCACGACCCCGCCCACGCGTGACGATTTTTCGAATACAACGGGATTCAGGCCGGCCCGGCGCAGGTGCCAGGCGGCGGTGAGTCCGGTGATGCCGGCGCCAAGTACGGCGACGCGGGGAGCAGAAGTGGAAGAGGACATGTCAGAGAAAAATCCGGGGCCTGTGTTAGTCGTGCTCGCTTACTTTGAGGACGATGGGAACGGCCATCCGCGTGTTGACCTTCCGGCCGCCTTTCATGCCGGGCTTAAATTTCCATTTGGACACGCCGCTGACCGCGGCGTCATCGAAGCGATGGTCGGTGCTTTCAACCGTGTAGGCGTTAATGACGCGCCCTTCGACATTGACGATGAACCCGACTCGCACGGTTGCGGAAATGCCGTCTTGTTTCAAAGCGGTGGGGACGACGGGTGCGATTTGAAAAACCACCACGGGTGCGCGATCGAGATCGGCGAGATTGAAGATCGCGCCGATGCCTTCGCCGATTTTTCCGCCACGACCGATATGCTCGGGAATCGTGATGACTTTGGCCTGGCTCAGATCCGGTCGCTCGACGAGCGAGGCGTAGTCGAATTGTTGTACGAAGTCGGTCGGTTGCGGCACTTGAATCAGATCGGCTTGCATGGGCACGAGTTCGCCCGGATCGGGCTTTTCACCGGGCTCGTCGGTGGTGACGGGCTCGGGTTCATCGAGTTCTTTTACGTCCGCGAACGTGAGCGCGATGATCGTCGACGGCTCCTCTTTGGGTGGAATGGATTTCTTTTTGCTGTGACCCGTGCCGAAGAAAACGCCGGCGTGCAGCACCGCGGAGGCGAGTACCGCCGCGGCGAATACGCGACGTGACCGTCGGGGCGACCGGTAGAAACAAGAACTGCGGAACGCTGCGGAAGGCGGTCTCGGCGCTGAGGGTTGTTCCAGTGGCCGCGTGGGTCGCGGAGTCGTGGGTTCGGGGTAGCCTGTTATCATGGCTCAATCATACGCTTTACGCTCCGGTGCCGCTTCGCATCGGTTGCCGCAGTCTGCGCATGCTTTGCGATGGCCCGCCAAAAAATGCGCGCGAATCGCCATGCAATGCGCAGCACGACTGACGGAAACGGAGCACACTATTCGCATGGCAAACGAACTTGTTGAAACCGAATGTTGCGCGGTTTGCGGTGAAGAGGCCGAAGGCGCCCACGCGTACTGCCACTTTTATCCTGAGGGTCAGCGCGTCACGATGTGCAGCCCGGAGTGTGCGGAAAAATTTCTGCGCGGACCCGGGCACGATGCAAACGGACATGACCATCGGGGGCTGATCGAGGGACTTGTCGATGAAAGGCGCTGGACCTATTGGCGTTAGCGAACGGAAAAATTTCTGCGCAAACTTCGCTTATGGAATGACAGCTTCCGCGGAGCCGGGTGGACGCGACGAGGGTAGAATCAGAGCACGTTGAAAATCCGGAAACATTCCCCGTCGTGAAAACCGTCCTTGCGCCGATTGATTTTTCCCGGGTCAGCGAACGCGTGATCGAAACTGCGATCGACCTCGCGCGGGCGAGCGACGCCCGGCTCGTGCTGTTGTATGTGGTGGCGCCCATTTTGCCAGTTGGCGGTCCGATTGCGCTGAAACTGGCGCGAGTCGAATTTGCGGAGGAGGAAAAGAGAACGACCGCGCGAATTCTCACTCAGATTCAGCGCTCGCTCCGTGATGAAGGCGTGACTGCTCACGTGCTTCAGTTTAGCGGCGAGCCGCGCGAATGTATCATTGAACAAGCGACGCGCCTTTCGGCCGACACCATCGTCATGGGTTCGCACGGGCACGGCGCATTCTATGACACCGTCATGGGCAGCACAGCTCGCGGCGTAGTGAAGCGCGCGACGTGTCCCGTGGTGATCGTGCCGTCATGCAGTCCCGACCGCAAAACGCGTTTGGAATCGGACAGGGAGGAAACGGGATTGGCAGCTGATTTCTGTGTAGCCCTGCGCGGGAGCGCAGGGATCCCGCCGCTCCCGCGGCGGGCTACAACGGAGGCGTTTCCCAAGTTTGCAGCTGCTCAACTCTCAAGGAAACAGGGTTTGAAAGTAGCGCAGGCATCCTTGCCTGCCTTCCCCACGGATGCAGGCTGGAAGCCTGCGCTACAAGGAGCCCTGTTTCTTCCCGTCACGGGTTAAACGCCTTTTTTGCGGCAGGGACGGAAGCGTCGCTGCGTCAAAGTAGCGGACGAAGCACTTTCCAGACGTTCTCAGCTACAATCGCGTGGCCCGCGGGTGTGGGATGAATCTGATCGGCTTGGTTGAGTTCCGGGTGTCCGCCGACGCCCGCGAGTAAAAAAGGGATGAACGCCGTTTTGTTTTTCTGCGCGAGTTCAGGAAAGATCGCGGCGAAATCTCGCGCGTACTCTTCGCCCATACTCGGTGGCATGTTCATCCCGCCGACGATGATTTTGACGGCAGAATTTTTCGCGCGAACGCGATCGATGATCGTCTGAAGATTGGCGTGGGAAACGGCAGGTTCAATTCCGCGCAGGCCGTCGTTCGCACCGAGCGCGAGGATGAAGATGTCGATCGGCTGACGTAGAATCCAATCGATGCGGCGCACGCCACCAGCGGTGGTTTCTCCACTAAGACCGGCGTTGACGATGCGGTAGGGCAGATGCGCTTCGTCAATTTTAGCCTGAACCCGGGCAGGGTAGGAGTCGGTCGTAGGGTCATCCAACCCGTAGCCGGCGGTGAGGCTGTCGCCGAAAATTACGACCGTGTGCGACGGGGCCGCCCGGGAAATCGCCGCGCCGAGGATGCAAAAGAGAAGAGTGAATCGGAGGGCAGTGACGCTCATCGTGGAAAATCGACCGCTTGAACTAGCTTTCGTGCCGCATCGTGTGTTTTGTGCCGGAATAAATTCATGAGTGACCACTTGATGCTGAAAGTCGAGCGACTGACCAAAACGTATGCGACGGCGGCAGGTCCGCTGACGGTGTTGCACGAGGTGAGTTTTGGAATCGGCGCTGGCGCGAGTGTGGCGATTGTGGGGCCGAGTGGCAGCGGCAAGACGACGCTGCTCGGGCTATGTGCGGGGCTCGACCAGCCCTCGGGCGGGACGGTCAGTCTCGCGGGCGAGTCGATCGGCGAACTCGACGAAGATGCGCGAGCGCTCGTGAGAAACGCGCATGTGGGTTTTGTTTTCCAAAACTTCCAACTCGTGCCGACGCTGACGGCGCTGGAGAACGTGCTCGTACCGGTGGAATTGCGCGGTGAGTCGGGCCGAGAAGACGAAGGACGTGAGCTGCTGGCGCGAGTGGGATTGGGTGAACGGTACGATCATTATCCGGTGCAGCTTTCGGGCGGTGAGCAACAGCGCGTGGCGCTCGCGCGGGCGTTCATGAACCGGCCGAAGATTTTATTTTGTGACGAGCCGACGGGTAATCTCGATGGTGATACGGCGCACGCGATGGTGGAGTTGATTTTTGGACTCAATCGTGAGCGGGCGACGACGCTGGTGTTGGTAACGCACGACCTAGAGCTAGCGCGACGCTGCCAACGAATCATCCGACTGAGGAGCGGGGCGGTGGTGAGTGATGAGATGATTTCGACACAAGGAACATCGAGCATCGATACGAAGATCGCTGAACCGAATTCCGGAGTCGTTTCATGATTTTCGCGATGCACTCGATGCAACATCCGTTGCCAGGATTCCTCTCTGCGTTTTCTGCGATCTTTGCGGTTAAAACGGTTTGGTGGTTTGCGTTCGGAGAACGGAACCGGACCTCAATCTATTTAACCGCAAAGATCACAAAGACCGCAGAGAACGGAAAGCAGAGTTGTGCGGTAGCTGCGGTCTGACTCCGATTAAAATGAAGTTCATTCTCAAAATGGCGTGGCGGGATTCGCGGGCTTCGCGGCGGCGGCTGGTGCTCGTTTCACTTTCCATTGTGCTCGGGATCGCCGCGCTCGTGGGCATCGCTTCCATCGGCGATAATCTTCAGCGCACCGTGGAGCAGCAGACGAAATCATTGCTCGGGGCCGATCTCACGGTGACCTCGCGGGAGGAATTTAACGCAGAGACCCTGGCGTATTTCGATACGCTCGGCGGCGAACGGGCGCGTGAACTTTCGTTGCGTTCGATGATCACATTTCCGGCGCAGAATGATCAGCGCCGGCTGGTGCAAGTGCGCGCGTTGGAGGGAAATTTCCCGTTTTACGGCGATCTCGTTACCACGCCCGCGGATGCGATGCAGGAAGTGCACACCGGAAATTTCGCTCTGCTGGAGGAAACCATCCTCGTGCAGTTCGGCGTGAAGGCGGGCGACGAAGTCAGGATTGGCCAGGGCACGTTTGTGGTGGCGGGTGCGCTGAATAAAATTCCGGGGGAGTCCGCGGCCGTCGCGATGTTCTCGCCGCGCGTTTACGTTTCGATGGAAGGACTCGCGGCAGCTGGCTTGGTGAATCGCGATACGTTCACCACGCATCGTCTGCATTTGAAACTTCCGCCGCAGCGAAACGTGGAGCTGCTCGTCAAGGATCTGCGCGAGCGATTCAAGGGACAACGGCTGCAATTTTCCACGGTCGAAGAGCGCAAGCGCGATCTCGGGGAAAATCTGAAGGACGTGTATTCATTTTTAAGTTTGGTGGGATTCGTGGCGCTGTTTCTTGGCGCGGTGGGTGTGGCGAGTGCGATGCACGTTTATATTCGGCAGAAGATCGCGACGGTGGCGGTGCTGCGTTGTTTGGGGGCGAGTGCGCGGACGAGTTTCGCGATTTATCTGGTGCAGGGATTTTGTCTGGGCGTGATCGGCGCGATCGTCGGCGCGGTCATTGGAGTGGGCGTGCAGTTGATTCTGCCGGCGGTGCTCAAAGATTTTCTGCCGTTTCAAGTGGAGCTATTCATCTCGTGGCCGGCGGTCGCGCGGGGTGCATTCGCGGGGTTGGTGATTTGTGTGTTGTTCGCGTTGCTACCGCTGCTCGCGATTCGGCGGGTGTCGCCGCTGCTTGCGATTCGCTCGGCGCAGGGCGAGAGCACGGCGCCGGATCCGTGGCGCAAGTGGCTCTACGTTGGAATCGGACTGGCGACGCTCGGGTTTGCGATGTTGCAGTCGGGAAACTGGAAAGTTGGCGCGGGCTTTACGCTGATGCTCGGCGCGGCGTTTGGTCTGCTCGCCGGACTGGCGCGATTAATTATTTGGGCGGCGAAACGTTTCGTGCCGCGAAGGTCACTTCCGTATGTGTGGCGACAGGGACTCGCGAATTTGCACCGGCCGAATAATCGCACTGTTCTGCTGCTGTTGTCGCTCGGGCTCGGCGCGTTTCTGATGATGACCTTGGTGCTCACGCGGGCGACGTTGCTCGCGAAGATCGAGGGACTGGGCGGCGGGACGCGGCCGAACCTGGTGTTCTTCGATGTGCAGGACGATCAGCTGGCGCGGCTTGAACAGCTCGCTGCGAGCAACGGCACGCCGTTGATGGCGAAGGCACCGATGGTGACGATGCGGCTTGCCTCATTAAAAGGACGCACCGTGGAAGAGCTGTTGAAAGACGAGCACGCGGCGATTCCCGGATGGGCGTTGCGACGGGAATATCGCTCCACGTTTCGCGGCAGCTTGAGCGACACGGAAAAATTAATCGCGGGGAAATTCATCGGTCGCGTCCCGCTAGGCGAGGCGCGCGTTCCGGTTTCGGTCGAGGAAAGCCTGGCGAAAGATTTGCAGGTGAAATTAGGCGATGAGCTGACATTCGATGTGCAAGGCGTTCCGGTGGTGACGTACGTGGCGAGCTTGCGGCAGGTGGAGTGGCAGCGAATGCAGCCGAATTTTTTTGTCGTGTTTCCTGAAGGCGTACTCGAGCCGGCGCCGAAAACATTCATGGCTGCGGTCCGCGCGGGGTCGCCGGCGGCTTCGGCGGCGCTGCAACGTGTGGTGGGTCGGGAATTGCCGAGCATCTCGGCGATCGATCTCACGCTGCTCTTGCAAACGTTCGACGGAATTTTCGCGAAGGCAGCGTTTGTGATTTCGTTCATGGCGGCCTTCACCGTGTTGACGGGGGTGATCGTGCTGGCTGGCGCGATTTTATCAGGGCGCTTCCAACGTATCCGAGAAACGGTGCTGTTGCGCACGTTGGGGGCGACGCGACGGCAGCTGCGGCAAATCCAGTTTGTCGAATACGCGGTGCTCGGCGTGCTCGCGGCGACGACGGGAGGACTGCTCGCGTTGACGGCAAATGGATTGCTGGCAAAGTTTGTGTTCAAGGCACCGATAGTCTTTTCGCCGTTGATGCTGCTGGCCTCGGTGGTTGGCGCCGTGGCGGTGACGTTGGTCACGGGGCTGCTCACGAATCGGGGAATCACGACTCATCCACCGTTGGAAGTGTTGCGGCAGGAAACGTGAGGACGTGGGTGCGGTGGGGTTGCATGAGGTAGGGCGAGGCGTCCCGCCGTGCCGTGAGCTTGGGCGCGGCAACCGATCACGATCAAGAGCACGAGCACGATCACGATCCAATCGGGAAAACTCAACCCGCACGGCTGGTATCCTCGTTCTCGTTCTTCGTTCTCTTTCTCGTTCTCGCTTTTCTGAAAGCATATGCTCAATCGCCGAGAACGATTCGAGAATGAGAACGAGAACGATTAAGAGAATGAGTCGAACGGGCGGTTCGCCCTACCTTCGGAACGGCTTGGCGGGGACGCCGCGCCCTACCAGCATCACAAAAAATCCATTGGACTTTGGGCACGGCTCCGGATTGTTCGGTCCGCTCAGCATGACACCATTGTCCCGCCGCGTTCTCACCTTTCACTACACGCTCCGCGATCCGGCCGGGCGCATCCTGGACACTTCTGCGGGCGGAGATCCCATTACTTATCTAGAGGGAGCCGGCCAAATCATTGAAGGATTGGAAGATCAACTCCGCTCAGCAGATGCCGGGGTGAAACTCCGCATTGAGGTGCCGGCGGCGAAGGCTTACGGGGAGCGCGATCCGGATCAGGTGCAGCGCGTTAATCGCGGGTTGTTGCCCATTGAAGGGGAGTTGAAGGTGGGCGATTCATTTCAAACCGGGGAGGATCGTCATTCGCCAGTGGTAACGGTGGCGGGTCTCGAGGGTGAGGACGTGCTGATTGATGCAAACCATCCTCTGGCCGGCGTCGACCTGACGTTCGACGTTGAGATCGTCGGGATTCGGGCGGCGAGCCGCGAGGAACTGGCTCATGGTCACGCTCATGGCGGAGCGGCGGGCGGGGACTGTCACTGATCGTTAGAGGAAATTCGACGCAGTGTTTGCTCGCAGCGAGATCCGGGCGTCTTTCTAAAGCTCACACGAATGAATGTTCTTGGTATCGATATCGGCGGATCGGCACTGAAAGGTGCTCCGGTCAACGTGCGCACAGGCGAACTGCTGGGGGAGCGATTCAGGGTCGAAACGCCCACCGTGCTCACGCCGCCGGAAATGGCGGCCGCGGTGAAGGAGATCGTGGATCATTTTAAATGGCGCGGGCGGATCGGAATCGGATTTCCCTCGGTTGTCCAAGGCTCCTTCACGCTCACGTCGTCGAATCTCCACAAGAAATTCATCGGCCTGGATACGGGGAAGATTTTTTCCGAAGCGGTGGGTCGCAAGGTCGAACTCGTCAACGACGCCGACGCGGCGGGGATTGCTGAAATGAAATTCGGCGCGGGAAAAGGGTTTGATGGCACGGTGCTCTTGCTGACGCTCGGGACTGGCGTGGGCTCGGCGTTGTTTTACCGCGGGGTACTTTACCCGAATAGCGAATTGGGCCATCTGCCGATTCGTGGCCGTTCGGCGGAACGGTTTGTTTCGTCGGCTGCACGGAAGCGGCGCGGATTATCCTGGCACAAATGGGGCACAGAACTCGGCGCGTATCTTCGTACGCTCGAAACGATCCTTTCGCCGGAGTTGATCATCATCGGTGGTGGGGTGAGCGCGAAGAGTGACAAATTTTTTCACTATGCGAAGACACGCGCCCCGAAAGTTCCGGCGGCCGCCTATAATGCGGCGGGCATTGTCGGCGCGGCGCTTTGGGCGACGGAACACCACCGGCATTCGCCGCCTCCCGTATTATGTCCGCCCAAATTCTGATCGTTGGCCAGGGACTTGCCGGCACGTTGCTGGCGTGGGAATTCGAGCGGGCGGGAATCGAGTTTGAAATCGTCGACGCGGGTCACGCCGAATCAGCTTCGCGGGTGGCCGGCGGTATCATTAATCCGATCACAGGTCAGCGGATCGTGAAAAGCTGGCGGGTGGACACACTTTTGCCGGCGGCGCGGGAGAGTTATCGGGCGTTTGAAAAAGAACTCGGCCTTTCGCTCTGGCGGGAAATGCGCGTGCGGCGTTTATATTTAAATGAAACCGAACGCCGGGTGCTCGCAGAAAAACAGGCGAGGGGAGAACTGGCGGATTATGCGGGCGCGAATGATGGCGAGGGATTTTGGATCGAAGGTGCGGCGCGCGTGGATGTCGGAGCGATGATCACTGCGGCGAGGGCGCGGTGGCTGGCGACGGGCGTGATGCGGGAAGAACGCGTGAATGTTGCGACGATCCGGGAAGACTACGATCTCGTGATCGATTGCACCGGAGCCAACGGTGGCCCGTTTAGCTTCGTGCCGTGGCAATTTTCCAAAGGGGAATGCCTGACCGTGGCGACCGACGAACTGAGTCCGGATGTGATATTGAATCGTGGGTACTGGGTGCTTCCTTTGAGCGATGGGCGGGCGACGGTGGGCGCGACGCATTGCCCGGCAAGCCGCGATTTGACGCTCACCGCAAAAGCGCGTTCGGCGCTCGAAGCGGGACTATTGTCGATCAGATCGCAGTCGTTCGCTGTGACGGATCAGCAGGCGGGCGTGCGCGTTTATGTCGGCGACAAACGTCCGGTGGTGGGGCGTCATCCGGCGGAACTTGGGTTGGGGATCGTGAATGGATTGGGTGGAAAAGGAGCATTGTTTGCGCCGGCGCTCGCTCGGCAGTGGGTGAATCATTTGATGGATGGCGTGCCGTTTGATCCGGAAGTGGACGTGGCGCGGCTGTGGCGGATGCCACGCGGTGCCGCAGTCCTGGCGCACTAAACCGCAATTGGACGCGAAACGACGTTGGTTCGTCGCAGACGGAGCGTTATCCGCTTGAATTGGGTGCACGGTGGTCGAAGACCCTTGGTCGCAATGAAGAAACGCTGGGCCAATTTTGCGGGGTTGGTGGGCGCGGCGTTCTTCATGGGTTCCGTGCTGACGCTCGAGTTGTATTTCAACAACCGGGCCACGATGGGGCATGAGGAGCTGTTTGATATCGCCGTTCCGCAGTTTGTCCGCGCCGGATTATGGGCGGCGCTGGCGCCCTTGATTTTAAAGCTGCGGGAAAAAATGCCGCTCGATCGAGGAAACTGGTTCGGCGGCGTAACGTTTCACTTCCTTGCGAGTTTCATTGTGATGGCGACGTATTATCTCGGTCGCATGTGGAGCTATACGATTTGGTTTCCCGAGCACGGGAAGGCATGGGGATTTTGGTCGATGGCGGCGTCCGGCTTCTACGGGCGCAACATCATCGACATGGCGTACTACTGGGGCGTGATCGCGTTTGGCTACAGCTCCGAAATTTATCAGAAGTACAAGAGCGAGGAACTCAAGGCGTCGCAGCTGGAAACGCGGCTCATCGAGACGGAGCTCAAGGCGCTGCGCCAGCAGATGCACCCTCACTTCCTATTCAATACGATGAACACGATCGCGGTGTTGGTGCGCGAGCGGCGACACGATGAAGCGGTGGGGCTGATCGCGCGGCTGAGCTCGTTGCTGCGAATGTCGCTCGACAACACCGGCGTCCCGGAAGTCACGCTTCAGCAGGAGCTGGATTTTTTGGGGCACTACATTGAAATTCAGAAAACCCGTTTCTCTGATCGGCTGAGCGTGGAGATCGACATTGCGCCCGAGGCGTTGCGCGCGCGGATTCCCAATCTTCTGCTGCAGCCGATTGTGGAGAACGCGATCATTCACGGTGTTGCTCCGAAGTCTGAACCGGGACATGTGTACATCATTGGGCGCGTTGAGGGAGGCCAATTGCATCTCGAAGTGCGCGACGACGGTCCCGGAATCGCGAACGGCCACCAACGAGCGAAAGAAGGTGTTGGTCTGGCGAATACGCGCGAACGGCTGACGAAAATCTACGGCGCACGCACGCACCTGGCGTTGCAGAGTCAGCCGGGCCGCGGAGTCTCGGTGCAAATTATTTTACCCTATCGTATATGAAGGCTAACCTTGTTTCATCCTCCGGTTCCGCGACTCCTCATCGCGTTCGCACCCTCATTGTCGACGACGAGCCAGCGGCGCGCCGCGGTGTGCGCCTACTCGCCGAACGCGACGAGCTCATCGACGTCGTGGGGGAGGCGACCGGTGGCGAGGAAGCGGTGAATTTGATTATGCGGGAAAGGCCAGACCTGGTGTTTCTCGATGTACAAATGCCGTCGTGCGATGGCTTCGGAGTTCTGTCGCGCGTCGGCGCCGCTCATGCACCGGTGATTATTTTCGTGACGGCTTACGATGATTATGCGCTGCGTGCGTTTGAGGTGAACGCGGTGGATTACCTGCTAAAACCGTTCGATGACGCGCGCTTTGCGGCGGCGTTGCAACGAGCCAAAGACTCGGTGCGCAACCGGCGCGGCGAGACGGCTGATGAACGACTGAACCAGTTACTCAGTTACTTGAAAACGACCACGACGATGGCGGCGCCGGCTCCAAGTCATGATCGCATTCTGGTGAAATCGTCAGGCGAAATATTTTTCCTGAAGGCGGAGGAGATCGACTGGATCGAGGCGGAAGGAGACTACATGAAATTTCACGTCGGAGGTAAAACGCACATGATGCGTGAGACGATGGCGCGTTTGGAAGAGCGGCTGGATGCGAAGCAATTCATCCGTATTCACCGTTCGACGATCGTGAACCTTGATCGCATGCGGAAGCTGACGCCATCGTTTGCCGGCGAATATGCGGTCGTCTTGCAGGACGGAACGAAGCTGAAGCTCAGCCGCGGTTATCATGAGCGGATTGCGATGTTGTTGAAGTAGGCGAAGACGAAGAGCGACCCACCCCGTCGCTGCGCGCCACCCCTCTCAAAGAGGGGATTTCCATACAACCGGAGCAGCCGAAGTCCCCTCTTTGAGAGGGTGCCCGAAGGGCGGGGGGTGTGATCGGCGCTTTCGTCCACTCGCTCACCAGACTGTGTGAAAACCCCTTCT
>CBRAFL010000131.1:0-14084 GCA_967755055.1 uncultured bacterium | reverse complement strand
GAACGTCTCGCGCGCAACGAACTGCGCCGGTTGCTTTCTGCTTTTCCGGATCTGGAAATTGTCGGCGAGGCAGCGAATGCCCGGCAGGCGCGACAACTTCTCACCGAGCTGACGCCGGAGCTTGTTTTTCTCGATGTGCAGATGCCCGGAGAAAGCGGTATGGAGTTATTGGAGACGCTGGAGGCGCCCGTGCCGGAAGTCATCTTCACGACTGCGTACGACGAATTCGCGGTGAAGGCCTTCGACCTGAATGCGCTCGATTATCTGCTCAAGCCGGTTGATCCCACGCGTCTGGCCGCGGCGATGGAAAAGCTTCGCGCGAAACTCGGCGGCACGGCGGCACCCGCGGATTCGAGTCACAGCAAAGCGGGCCGTGATCGACTGGCGGGCGACGATAAAGTGTTTGTTCGCGAAGGAGAGCGTTGCTGGTTCGTCGAGGTGAAGTCGATCCGGCTGCTCGAAAGCGAAGGCAACTACACGCGCGTGCATTTCGACAATGCGCAGCCGCAGCTTTTCCGTTCGCTGAACGCGATGGAAGAGCGGCTGGACGCGAAATATTTTTTCCGCGCGAATCGCCGGCAGATCATCAACCTCGCGTGGATCGATAAAATCGAACCGTGGTTCAGCGGCGGACTGTTGGTCCATCTCAAGGGCGGAGCGAAAGTTGAACTCAGTCGCCGGCAGGCGCAGGATTTTCGTGAGAAAATGAGCCTTTGAAAATTTTTATGACCACCCCCAATCCCACTCGTTTCAACCTCGCCGGCGTCATCATCGGGACAGGTGTTGGAGCGGCTCTTTGCGCCTCCAACGGACCGGCGGTCGGAATTTCAATCGGCGTGGCCCTCGCTGTCGGGTTCGGCGTCGTGGCGAAGCGGACGTGTTAAACGCTTTTCCATGATCGAAGCCAATCACCTCACCAAGATTTTCCACGACAAGAAACGCGGGGAAATTCGCGCAGCAGACGGTATCACATTCAGGGCTGAACCAGGACGAATCTACGGACTATTGGGAGCGAATGGCGCTGGGAAAACCACCACGCTGCGTCTGCTCGCCACGTTGCTAAGGCCAACGAACGGCTCCGCCACAGTCGCGGGATTCGACGTGGAGCGCGAACCGGAAAAAGTGCGTGCGAACGTGGGCTTTCTCGCGGCGAGCACCGCACTTTATGGGCGGCTGACCGCGCGTGAGATGATCGCGTATTTCGGACGGTTGAATGGTCTCTCTGGTGCCGATCTGCAGGCGCGCATCAAGCGACTCGCCGATGATCTCGACATGCATGATTTCCTCGACCGGCGGTGCGAAAAATTTTCCACAGGAATGAAACAGAAGACCTCGATCGCGCGTACGCTCGTGCACGATCCGGCGGTGATGATTTTCGATGAGCCGACGCTCGGTCTCGACGTGATGACGTCGCGCGCAATCGTTAAATTCGTGCGCGACTGCCGCGATCGTGGGAAGACCGTGATCTACTCGACACACATCATGAGTGAAGTGGAGAAGATCTGCGACGTCGTGGGAATTATCCACGACGGCCGATTAATGGAGGAGGGGACCGTCGCGGGATTGCGCGCGAAGCATGGTGAGCACGATCTCGAGGAAATCTTTGTGAAGGTCGTGGGTACGGAGGTCGCCGCATGAACTGGAACAATATCGTAACGGTTTATTTGAAGGAGCTGAAAGATTCGCTGCGCGATCGTCGCACGCTGCTTTCAACGATCATCATTCCGACGCTGGTCATGCCGGCATTGATGTTTGGCGTGGGAAAAATTGCGACGACGGTGGTTTCCAAAGCGCGGCAGGAAATCCCGCACGTCATGATCCTCGGCGGCGAAGACTCCCCGGAGGTGATCGCGCAGCTCAAGGCGTCAAAAAAAATCACCGTGGTGCCAAGCGTAGCAGATTGGAAAGCGCAGATCTCGGATAAAAAAATCCGCAGTGTGGTACAGCTCCCGCCGGGATTCGAAGCCGGACTGCGCGCGGGCCGGGCGGAGCCGGTCACGCTGTATCACTACGAAGGCGAACTGAAGTCAGGCTTTGCCGTCGGCGAGTTGGAAAAATTCTTCCGCGATTTACGGGAGCGCACGGTGACCGACCGACTCGCTGAGCGTTCGCTGCCTGCGACTCTGGTGAAGCCGTTTGATATTCGTCGCGAGAATGTCGCGCCACCCGAGAAGGTCGGCGGCAATCTCTTTGGCGGCATCGTGCCTTACGTGATCATCATCCTGTGTTTTACGGGCGCGATGTATCCGGCCATGGATCTCACTGCGGGAGAGAAGGAGCGTGGTACGATGGAGACGCTATTGTGCAGTCCGGTCGCGCGCGTCGACTTGGTGCTCGGGAAATTTTTCATGGTCCTCACCGGTTCACTCGCAGCGATGGCGATGTCGATGGCGTCACTGGGAATCTCAGCAACATTGGGCGGCTTGCTCCTGAGGGGTGGAGGAAAAACCGCCGGAGCGGGAGTGATGACCCTTCCTCCGATTGATCCCACCGGAATTCTGGGTGTGATCGCGCTGGTGTTGCCGGTCGCGGTTCTCTTTTCGGCGGTGATCTTTACCGTCTCACTCTTCGCGAAAAGTTTTAAAGAAGCGCAAAGCTACGTGGGGCCAATGATGATCGTTGTGATCATGCCAGCCGTGGTCGGCATCCTGCCGGGCATCGAGCTCAACGCGAAGCTGGCGCTCGTTCCGATTTTAAACCTGTCGCTCGTTTGCAAGGAGATGCTTTCCGGTGTGTGGCACTGGAACTACATCGCGCTAATTTTCGGATCATCCTGTATTTATGCGACTGTCGCGCTGCTGCTGGCGGTGAGGATGTTTAACCGGGAGGATGTGATCTTTAGATCCTAGATCGGCCACGCAGACGGAAAATTCTTGATGAGTCGTTCGCGGTAAAGCTTAGGTAAAAACCCATTGCAACAGTGGCCTGTGCCGATAAATTCTGTCTAACATGCGGTCACAGGCTGTCCGGCCAAAACCATGAACAATTCTGCTTCCCCCAATTCAGGGACACCTCCGCTGAAAATTCCGCATCGGGAATCGATGGAAGCCAGTGAACCCGCCAATCAGACGGCAACGCAGCGAGAACTCGCCGCTGACATGGAGGCGTTGCGCGAGAGGGAGACCAACCTCCGCGAATACGAAGCGCGTTTGCGCGCATGGCAGACGCAGTTGGATTCGCGAACTGCACAGCCGGGCTCCGGAAGCGATTCGCCCTTTGTCCATTCGTTAAGTCAGATGCCATTTTCCAGCGACTCGTTGCTTGCGTCGTCTTGGGAAAAATTTCACCGCGCTCGCGCGCTGCTCGAGTCAGAGCAAAAGCAGATGCGCGATGAGCGGATGATGATGAGGGAAGCCGAGCTCTCCATGAAACGCCGCGAGGCTGAACTAGCGGTTCGCGAGGAGATGCTCGCGAAGCGGGAGAAAGATCTCGCCGCTTCAGCCCCAGCTGCGCCGGCGGAAAACAAAAAAAGTCAGTCAGCGGTCGAACGCCTCACGAAAGCGCCGTTTCTCGCAGCTCGCTCGGTTTTTAAATCGGACAAGTGAATCGTGGCTGAGAGCGAGCGGCGATCGGTGGGCCGCGCGTCGGGTTCGAAATTGTCGGAGGGGCTTTAGCCCCGACTACGCGCGAGTGCCTTACACATTGGCGCGTAAAGCCCCCGCGATGCGGGATCGCAGGTAATGAAACGAAATTTTTTCTCGTGAATCGTTTCTGCGAAAGCAACGTCTGCCACCCCATGACCGTCGCAGGCCTTTTTCGTCCCGAGTCGAAATCAATACCGACTCAGCTTCACGCCACTTTCGCGTCCATCTTTCGCAGCCCGAGTCTTCGCGCTCTATTCGTGATGGCGGTCATGGCTGTGACCACGGCTTTCGCCGCGAGCGCTCCCACGCTCCTTCCGACAGTCCCGGTCTCGCTGGATTCGTTGACGGCGTTTCGTCCGGTCGCGGATAACTGGCGCGTCGCAGGCGGACTCGCCGATTCGTCCCGTGACGCTCAAACCCTCACGGCGCTTCCTGGGACGGGTGTGCTCGTGAATACACCGCGCAAAGACGCGAAGGAATCGCTCGTGACCACCTGGGATCACGGAGATCTTTCGCTTGAGTTGGAGTTTCTTCTGCCGGCCGGCTCCAACTCGGGAATTTATTTGCAGGGGCGCTACGAGTTGCAGCTCTTCGATAGTTGGGGCGTGAAACAACCGACCTATTCCGATTGTGGCGGAATTTATCAGCGCTGGGATGCAGCACGAGGCGCGGGGAAAGAAGGCTACGAAGGCCACGCGCCGCTCGCGAATGCCTGTCGCGCGCCCGGACTGTGGCAGCGGTTGCAAATCGATTTTCGTGCTCCGCGTTTTGATGCGCATGGCGTAAAAATTTCGAATGCAAAATTTCTTAAGGTCACGCTCAACGGTTTCGTGGTTCAGGATAACGTTGAAGTCACCGGTCCAACGCGTGGCGCGATCGTGAACGATGAGCAACCGCGCGGACCGCTGCTGATTCAGGGCGACCACGGTCCGGTGGCGATTCGACATCTCGCAGTGAAGCGTTTCGAGGGACTGCAAGTGACGATGAAGGATCTCGGTCTAAAGTTTTATCCCGGTGAATTCGAAGCCGTGGCTGAGTTCGAGAAACGCACGCCGAAACGGGAAGCGGCGTTGAGCAATTTTTCCAATTCGGTCACAGAGGGCGATGGGCGTGGAGCGGCGCGATTCACGGGAGTGCTCGTCGTACCGGTCGAGGGCGAGTATGCTTTCGAACTTCGCGGAACTTTCGCGGCGCAACTGGTGATTGATGGCCGCGCAGTGATCCTGCCGAACGATGGTGGTGCGCACTTCGGGCGTGTTACGCTCAGCGCAGGGGAGCATCATTTTCAGCTCGATCACATTCGCGGCTCGCGGCGGATGATTGGACGATTTCAGTTCTGGATGGAAGGCCCCGGGATCGCTCCGCAACAACTCGGCGGTGGCGCTCCGCCGGTCGTAGTTGCAGACGATGAGAAAGAGAAGAAGGAGCCTGAACTGCCGACGCTCATCGATCCGACGGACCGGGTGCTCGCGCAACGCGCGTTCGTGCCGTTCGAATCAGGCAAGCGTTTGTACGCGATTTCCGTCGGTTCCCCAGCCGGTGTACACTTCGCCTACGACCTCGAAGCGGCGACGCTGTTAAGAGTGTGGCGGGGGAAATTTCTCGACGCGTCCCAACTTTGGAAAGGCCGCGCCGAACCGCAGATCGCGAAACCAACTGGGCCCTCGCTTACGCTGACCGGCAAACCGTTACTCGCACTATTCGCGGACGGTGAACCTCACTGGCCGGAGAAGCCCGCGCAGACAGCGACCTCGCAAGGCTACCGACTCGAGCCGGACGGCACTCCGGTGTTTCTCTATTCATACGTGGGCGTTGCCGTGACGGATCGGATTGCTCCGCTGGCCGACGGTCGGGGATTGACGCGTGCGCTGCATTTTACCGGCAAGCCTTGGGAGCGCCGCCTGTGGGTTTTGATCGCAGACAGCAGCGTCATCACGCCTCAACCCGGCGGAGGCTATCTCATCGGCGATCGCGAGTACTATATCGACTGGCCCGCCGATGCCTCGCTGCAACCCAGAATCCGCACCGAAGGCGGTCGCCAGCAACTCGTCGTTCATCTGCCGCTTGAAGGCGAGCAACACGACGTCACCTACAATCTCGTCTGGTAATCTGATGAAGCGCTTTCCTTTTCCTATTCTCGTGATGACCGTTTTTGCACTGCGTGCGACGGCTCAAAATCCATCCGCCAGTGAGCGGTTTGCCGAGCCGGCGAACGCACTTGTTGCAGCGGAAAATTCCTATTGGAAACGGATCTCCCTGCCCGTGCCCGACGGGATTGTTCTGGAAGTCAGCGGTATTTTACCGCTTCCCGGCAAGCGCTTATTGGTCACGACGCGTCGCGGTGAAGTGTGGTGGATCGATGGTGCGTACGACGAAAATCCGAAGCCACGCTATACACTTTTCGCCGCGGGACTTCACGAGCCGCTCGGGATCATCGCGGCGTCCGACGGCGGGTACTACGTTGCTCAACGCGAGGAGATCACACATCTCGCCGACACGGATGGCGATGGACGTGCCGATGAGTTTAAGACGATCTGGAAAATTCCGCTGTACGGAAATTATCACGAGTATGCGTACGGTCCCGTACTCGCGCCAAACGGGAATTTGCGAGTGACGCTCAATGTGTCTTTCGGTGCGCCCACGCAGAGCTCGGTTCCCTGGCGCGGCTGGATGGTGGAGGTGACGCCCGACGGACGAATGACGCCGATCGCGGCGGGCTTGCGGTCGCCGGCCGGTTTCACGGTGACGGCGAAAGGCGATTGGTTCTACTCGGAAAATCAAGGTGAGTGGAGCGGTTCCGGTCGCGTGACGCACGTTGAACCGGGAGATTTTTTTGGCCATCCAGCGTCGCTTGCATGGAGCAATCTCCCAGGCTCGCCCGTGAAATTGCGTGTAGAGGACATTCCGGATACAGGGGAGCCGTTGCACGAAGTGGCAAAACGCATTCCGGGGATCAAGATACCTGCTGTGTGGCTCCCGCACACGATCATGGGGATTTCGACTTCAGAAGTGCGCGAGGATGTGACGGGCGGAAGGTTCGGGCCGTTTGCGGGGCAATTTTATGTCGGTGATCAGGGTCAGAGCAAAGTCATGCGCATGAGCATGGAGAAAGTGAAAGGCGTGTGGCAGGGCGCGTGTTATCCATTCCGCGCCGGGTTCGATTGTGGAATTATTCGACTGGCGTGGGGCGAAGACGGCTCGCTGTTTGCGGGCGAAACGGCGCGCGGCTGGGGCTCCGTGGGTCCGAAATCGTTCGGACTCGAGCGACTCGTGTGGACGGGGAAAGTGCCGTTTGAAATCAAGGAAGTGCGGGCGGAGCCGGATGGATTTGTGCTCACGTTTACACAGCCCGTGGATCCCAAGACAGCGGCTGATCCCGTGAGTTATTCGATCGCTGGTTTCACTTACAAATATCACAGCACCTATGGCAGTCCGCCGATTAACCGGATCGGTTGTCCGGTGCGCAAGGTCGTCGTGGCCGCGGATGGCTTGAGCGTGCGGATCGGCAGCGCGTGTTTGCGTGAAGGATACATTCACGAAGTGAAAGCGGCGGGCGTGCGCAGTGCGGTGGAGGGCGCGGCGTTGTTGCACGAGACCGCGTACTACACGCTCAATCGTTTTCCGGCGGGCGACCGAATCGTGCCGCTCGAGAATGCCGCGGAACTCTGTGTTTCACCGGTGCCGGCGGCGGCGAACGCTGCGACCGCGAAGCATCCGACGGTTTTCCCGAAAGAGTGGCCGGGCTATGAGGAAGAGCAGACGATCCTCGTTGGCACGCTGCCTGGATTGAAATTCGACACGACGTTGATCACGGCGAAAGCGGGTGCGCGCGTCCGGCTGGTGGTGCGTAATGGTGACGAGATGCTGCACAATTTTGTGCTGTGCGCGCCGGGCCGTGGACAGGCGGTCGGTGAACTCGCGATGGCGTTGGGGCTCGACGGGATGGCGCGCAATTATGTTCCGGATACGGTGGACGTGCTCTATCACTCGGCGTTGCTGCAGCCCGAATCGAGCGACACGATTTTCTTCCTGATGCCGGAGAAGCCCGGTGATTATGATTTCATCTGTTCGTTCCCTGGCCATGCGGCGATGATGAAAGGTGTTGTGCGCGTGACTCCGAAGTAAGCTTTGTCACACGGGTTTAATCCGTCCTGTAGGTTGCGCGCTCGCCGCGCAACGATCGCGTCCTGTGGCGCGGCGAGCGCGCAACCTACAAGGCTGGTGTATAATTTTCGCTTGCCGCGAGTGCAGCGTCACTTCATCACGACCGACGTGAATCTTTCCGTGCGAGCCTGCGTTAACCCGTCCGCCAAAGTTATGGCGGCGCTTAAACGCGTCTGGTGGCACGGGTCGGACCGGCGACGATGGTGATGCGCGCAACGCGCAAAAAGCGGCCAAGTGCCGCCTAAAAATCCCTCCGCCGAGCCCGACTCCAATCCGAGTCGGGCTTTTTGTTTTTCCACTCCCGTAATGCTCCTAAAGCCCAACCTCCCACCACCAGATTGATCTTCTGAACGCTCAGACTGATCGGAAAGAAAATATGCCTGTCCTCACTGCACCTCCTCCCAGACCGACCGAGATCGAACTCCCCTCGATCTCTTTTTTCGGACGTTCCCTCGACGAATACACGCGTTTCTTTGACCTCGATATTGATGAGCTGCGCGGCCGGCCCGTGCTCGATGTCGCAGCCGGGCCTTCTTCGTTTACCGCCGAGGCGTGCCGGCGTGGCATCGACGCAGTCGCGGTCGATCCGCTTTATGGTTCAACACCCGAGGCGCTCGCGACGCACGTGCAGTTGGATTACGCGAAGATGTTTGCGCAGATGCGCGCGAAGCCGCGGTTGTTCAAGCTCGCGGGGCGCGGCGCGGCGCGCTCGGCGTTGACGGCGGGCACACCGACTTTTTTTGCCTCGATCGATGAGGCGGAGTCGGACCGGCGGGCGGCGGCGCAGCGGTTTCTCTCAGACTACGAAGCGCATTTTGTACACAGCCGTTATATTGGTGCTTCGCTGCCGAGGTTGCCGTTTCTGGATGGCGCGTTCGATCTCGTTTTATGCGCGCACCTGCTCTTCACGTATGCGCGCCTTTTCGATTTCGACTGGCACCTCGCCGCGTGCCTTGAGCTTGCCCGGGTGAGCGCAGGTGAAGTTCGGATACACCCGGTGTGCGGACCGGACGGACGGCGTTATGCAGAGCTGGATCGGTTGCGGCGCGAGCTGCAGGCGAACGGTGTGGTGAGCGAAGTCGTCGGAGTGAACTACGAATTTTTTATCGGTAGTCATTCGATGCTGGTGCTGAATCCAGCGAACGCATGAGCGCGCCAAACGGTTTTCCCTCCACGCCCGAGCCGCCTTATTACGCGGTGATCTTTACCTCCACGCGAACCGACGGCGATCGTGATTACGCTGAGATGTCGCGACGCATGGTCGAACTTGGATCACAGTACGACGGCTTCCTCGGCATCGAGAGCGCGCGAGGTGCAGACGGATTGGCCTCGACCTGCGTGAGCTAACACGTCGCTGTTTCGGCGTCGCCGGATGGCGAGACGCGGAGTCCAAACGAGGCGGAAGGTTTCGGGCGCTCGTGAATGGCGGCGCGTCGGATACAATAAACCGTCGCGGGCGGAAAGTTCGCCCACGTCCCTCCGATTCGCGTCGCTTTCAAGCCGAGCCGATCGAGCAACCGTCGCGGAATGGGACAGGTGGGCCCGTAGGTAAACTGATACAATGCGCCGTCCGGCCGCAGGTGATGGAACACTCCCTTCAGAATCGCGATCAGCTTCTTCGGTGGCATCGACAATAGCGGCAAACCGCTGATCACAGCGCCGGCGCGCTCCTCGTCGAAAAGCTCCAACTGGCGGAGTGATGACGCGTCCATTTGCAGGACTCGCGCCGCCGGAAAACGTGCGCTCATAAGAGACGCGAATTCTCCGCTGCTTTCGATTAAGGTCAGCTGCTCTTCGGGAACCCCGCGCGCTAATAATGCGCGAGTGAATACGCCCGAACCTGGACCGAACTCGATGATGGGTGCCAACGCGGGCGTGATCTCCGCCGTCATCACTGCCGCGAGTGAGCGACTGGAGGGTGTCACCGCTGCAACGCGAAACGGATCACGCAGCCACGCGCGGAAAAATGGCAGTAAATCGTCAAGCATGATGATGGATCGTCTTCTCGTGGTTTGGGCAAAGTCTCCGTAAATGCAGCCAGGTCGGTTGATGACACGGGGCCGTGCCCGGAGAGCCCGACCAGCCGAATGTTTTTTGAAGGAGGTCCAGCATGGAGTCGGCCATCGAGTGATCGGGACGACTCAAAACTTTGCCGTGACTTCCTGCTGATGGCCGGGCTCGAGCACCATGGTGCCGATGCTGGAGCATTCGACTTCATCGTTCTTGTAGAGCTTGAATTGAATGGGCGCGGTGGCATCGGCGGTTTCCCAGCGCCATTTCCCAATCGAGATAAACTGCAGGGGCACGCCTTTCTCCCAATTCAAACCTGGACCATCACCGCGGATAAACAGGCGATTGCCGATTCCGATGTACGAGGTCGCGATCAAGCGGGTTGCTCCATCGGATGAGATTACCCGCTCCATCATTTCTGCGCTAGTCACGGGTGTGTCATCGGAGGGGGACAGCGATTCATCCGCGAAATCGAGGGGCAGATCCGGGGTGGGCTCTGCTTCGGGTTTTCGGGCCGCGCGCTTGCGGGCCGGGCGTTCGGTTGCTTCGGACGGTGGGGCATCCGCAGGCGGTGGAATGGCGGCCGGTGCCGCGTCGGGTTCAAGAGTGGACGCCGCGGGAGGCGCGGAAGAGGGTGCTGGCGACGGCGGCAGAGAAACGGGAAACGGTTCGGCGGACGCGGGGGCCACCGGATGGATTTGCGCGATCTCGTGGACTGGAACGGGCGGCGGCTCTGAAAAAGGCGCAGGAGTGGGTGCGGTCTCTGTTGCCGGCTCGGTTTCGGTCGGCGCCGGCGGAGCGGGCGCGGCGGTGGACTCGGTCGATGCGGTCGGTGTTGGCTCGGAGAGTGTCGGAGATTCCGCCAGTTCTGAATCGATGGAAGAAACTTCTGCCGGCGCGGTTTCTTCTCGGCGGGCTTTGCGCGGGCGTTTTGGCGGAGAGGCGACTTCTTGTGGCGATTCCGTCGATATGGGCTTCGGGGTGTTCGCGTCGCCGGTCGGTTCTGACGATGACACGGTCACGACTTCGACCGACTTGATCCCGCTGATTGCTTTGGCGACAGCAGATTCAATCGCGGTCACGGCGAGCTCAGTGCGGGCCGCGAGCTTTCGGTCAATTTCCGCGAGGGCGGCGGCTTGAGCGGAGGCGAGCTTTTGGGTGAGAGCTTGAAACGCGTCCGTGAGCGCGGTGGTGGCATCTGACTGCGTTTTTGAAAATGCGTTGCGGGCGAGTTCAACCTGTTCAGTTCGACTGCCCAGCTGCTGTTGCGTGGACGCTTCGATTCGGGAGAGCTCGCCGATCGCTTTGTGGATTTTCTCCGAGAGTGTTTGGAGGCGTTCGGTTTCGGACGTGCGCAACTCGACGAGTTCCTTCTCGAGTTCTTCCCGGTCGTCCTGCCGCGCGTTGTCGAGCTGGGCGTTAAATTCCGCGATCTTTTCCTGAAGTTTGTGAGGAAGGTGCTCCGCTTGTTTTAAGTTTTTGTGCGTGAGCTCGGTGAGTTCGTTCAGGCCATTTGCTGCGATGCTGATCTGTTCGGCGGCGGTGTTGATGGTGCGCGAAAGCGCTTCCAATCCACGCTGCCGTTCGTCCAACGCCTCGTCTTGTTTACGGGCGTAATCGCTCAGAAACGGTACGGCGCCTATGATGGCGGCGAAGACGACGCAGCCAGTCACAGCGGCGATTTCATTGATGGTGAGCGGGCCGGGGTGACGATTGGCGATGAACCAGGCAGCGCCGAGAAGGACGGCGTCACCGAGCAAGAAAGGGAGCTTGGGCAGTTTCGGAGTCTGATCGGGAAGGCTCATGGGAACGGCGGAATACCCGGCGAAAACTGGAGAAGCGACGCGCGGGCGGCGGGAAATTTGTGCGATGCACCGGCGGAGTTTTCAATCACGGAAGTAGCGAAGTTCGCCAAGTGCCGGATGATAGGAGCGAGGAGTGGTCGTCCTGCAATTCCGACACGTGACGGAGGCGTTCAAGAGATTGCCAACGAAAGGAGATCGTGCGTAGTTAAAGTACAAATGAGTTCGCCCCACTTTCTGCGGATCGAGCGGGAGGAACGCGATGGCTCCCGTCATTATGTCGTGCACACGCAGGACCCGAAATTCTCGATGGAACTGATTCCTGACGGGGCCGCGCCGGACAAGATTGGCAAAGGTGTCATCAAGCGCGTGTGCGTCCCGAATTCGTGGGCCGGCGACTACGGCAAGTACGCGAAATTGATGAACGTGGCGCAGGAATTTTTCACGCAGTCGTTCGCCGAGGCTGTGCCCAAACGAGAGATGCGGCGGTTTGTTCGCTGAGTAGCGGACGATACGGAGGTCGTCCCTCCGGTCGGACTGAACTGAAGCTTCGGAATCAGAGCCGACGCCAAGCCATGGCGATCAGAGAAATTAGCAGGCCCACGCGGATCGCTCCTTCGAAAGTAAGGATCACCAGCACCCACTTCAGGCTGGTGTTGCGGCGAAGTGTAAAGCCAACACCGAGGACCGCGAGGAGTCCGAGTCCGTGCACCCGTGTGAAGGGCAACAGGAGCAGCGCGACCATCCAAGCCACGTAAAACACGATCATCATGCTCCAGCAAAACGCGGTGAGCTCGGCGAGTCCGAGCGTGCGCGGATCACCGTTGCGCGCGATCTGTTTGATGCCGAGATACCGCTCGCCCATGACGAGCTGCCACACCTCGAAAGCCAGAAACAGCGGCGCGATGAAGAGTAGCGTAGCCATGCCGAAACGTTCGCGGCAAATTTGATTCAGGCCAAGGCTGAAGGTTGAACAGACAACTCAGTGGACAGTACTTTCGGTGAAGAAGGTGGCGTCTCGGCTCCAGTTCGAAGCCCGAGAGCCGGAGAAAAAGCATAAGATCGATACGCGCGGTCGGTTGCGACCTTGACTGAAACGAGTACGATAAAACACGGCGCAATTCAGGACCGGCGCTTAATTCAACTCGAAGGAGGCGTGATGAATTCGATGACGATGATCTTAAACTATCTTTTGACCTCGGTGATCGCTGGCGTATTTGGCGGTTCGGCAATGCTGTTCGCGATGTGGTTGATGACCCGAGGTGGTCTGGCGAAGGGAAACATGGTCGTGGCTCTCGGTGGACTCGTGACGAGATCGAGAGAGAGTGCGTTGCGAGTCGGGGCCGTGCTCCACACAATTTCCGCGATCGGATTTGCGATGGTTTATACGATGCTGATGCTCTGGCTCGACGCCACGGGGATGCCGAATGCTTTGAAGGTCGGTCTTGGCGTGGGCTTCTTACACGGCCTGATCGTCAGTCTTATGCTGGTGTGGGTCGTCGCGGAAGGGCATCCACTTGAGGAATACAACGAAGCGGGTCTCGCAGTCGGGCTCAGCCACTTGCTCGGCCACGTGGTGTATGGCGCGGTGGTAGGACTGGTGGTGGGGATTTCGCCATTGTGAGCGCAGGGAACCCTCTCCGGTTTCCGATCCCAGGTAGGGCGAACCCTCTGGGTGAGCCGCGCTGAGGCGCATAAGGCGCGGCACGGCGGGACGCCTCGCCCTACCGAACGGAAGTCCAATCCAATTAACGCGCCTTCAGGCGCGCATCGTGCGCTCTTCCGGACGCGCGCTGTATTCTCGAACCGGGACTGTCCCGGGAGGTGGCGGCTGGACGAAGCGATCGATCAGTTTTTTCCGCCATGTCGTGGGCGTGAAATGATGCGCGGCTTTGTAGTCGCTGCACAAATGACTCGCGCTCGAGTAACCGCAGTGCGCGGCGACTTCATCGAGGGTGAGTGAAGAGCGGCTCATCAACTCCTTTGCCTTATCGAGGCGGACCCGGCCAAACGCGGATTTCGGATTCGTTTTCCGCGCCTGCCAGAAGAGGCGTCGCAAATGACTCGGAGAAATATGAATCGCGTCGGCCACTTGTTTGACCGTCGGATTTTGCGCGAGGTGCTCGGTATACCACGAAAGCGCCCGTTCGATTTTGAAGCTGGCGAGGTCGGTCAGCGCCGGCGGCAAATGGGTGAACTCCCTTCCGTCGAGAAGAAGCAGCGAGAGATCGATCAAGTGACGTTGAAAATGAAGCGTGCTGACGAGGCTTGGTCGGCAGAACGCCGGCTCGAGCTCCTTCGCGATCGCGACCAGGCGGGCGATTTCCGACGCATTGAGTTTCTTTTCGAGCCAGCCACCATTTTGGCGGACGACTTCATCGAGTGGATACGGAACACTTCCGAAGTGGAGTGAAATGCGCTGGTATTCCTGGCCCCGATTATCCGCCCAGCCGTGCGAACATTCCGGCGCAAAAACCCAGAGGGTTTTTTCATGCATGACGGGCTGCTGTTTATCAGAATAGCG
>CBRAFL010000130.1:0-14084 GCA_967755055.1 uncultured bacterium | reverse complement strand
GAAAAACGCGAAGCCCCGCTCTGAAACCACGCTCGCGTATCGCAATCTCGGTGACCTGAAATTTGCCAACGTATCCGCCGATTGGGGTCTCGACCAAAATGGCGTCAGCTTCGGCAGCGCGCTCGCTGATCTCGATGGCGACGGCGACCTCGACCTCGTGCTGGCCAATTACGACGCGCCTCCTTCGATCATTCGTAATCACACTATCACCGGCCACCGCGCCGCGATCAAACTGGCCGGTCGCGCTCCCAATCTCGATGGCATCGGCGCCGAAATCCGGATCGAAACCAAATCCGGCGTCCAGATTCGACAGGTCTTCACCGAGCGCGGCATCGTAGCCAGCGAACCCGCACTCGCTCACTTCGGCTTGGGCGAAGACGACACGATTAAAAAACTCACGATCCACTGGCCTCGCGGCCAGGTGCAGGTCCTGGAAAATCTTCCGGCTGACCAACTGCTGACGATTTCTGAACCGCTCCCACCGGAAGGGAAACCGCTCGTGCCGTCTCCAGCCATTTTCAAAACCCCGGAAAATCCGCACGCGCTCTTTGCCGAATCCGCCGCAACTCGCGGTCTCAAACATTCGAATGCTCTAAAACCTTTCGACGAATTCAGCCGTCAGCGTCTTCTCCCCCGTCGGCTCAACGGCCTCGGCCCAACCCTCGCAACCGCCGATGTGAACGGCGATGGGTTGCCCGATATCTTCGTATCAGGTTCGGCTGGACAAGCCGGCGAACTGTTCCTCGGCCAAGCGAACGGAACGTTCCAGTCTGCGGCCGAGCAGCCGTGGGCAACTGCCGCTGCAGCGGACGATGTCGGCGCAGTTTTCTTCGACGCCAATGGCGATGGGTTCGCAGATTTGTTCATCGCTGCAGGCGGAGCGGCATTTCCCCAAGGCGATCCGCTACTCAACGACCGGCTTTATCTCAACGATGGGCACGGACGGTTCACGCTCGCGTCGGCCGACGTGCTGCCGGCCGACGGTGAGAGCACCTATGCCGTCGCCGCAGCAGATTTCGATGGCGATGGAAAAGTTGACCTCTTCGTCGGCGGACGACTCGTGCCCGGTCATTATCCGGCAGTCCCACGCAGCTTCCTCTACCGAAACGTGGGCGGAAAATTTGTGGACGTCACCGATGAGCTCGCACCTGAACTGCGTCGCATCGGAATGGTGACCGCCGCGGCGTGGGCCGATATCGACGGCGACAAACGTCCGGATCTCATCGTCGCAGTCGAATGGGGTGCGATTAATTATTTCCACAACACCGGCCGCGGCTTTGAAAATCTGACGGAAAAAGCCGGCCTCGCCGCGCAAACGGGTTGGTGGAGCGCGCTGACGATTGCGGACGTGAATAGCGACGGGCGACTCGATCTCGTCGCGGGCAATGTCGGTTTGAATACCAAATATCATGCATCCGCCGCAGAGCCCACGCTCCTGTTTGCCGGGGATTTTGACGGAAGCGGGAAAGAGCTGCTGATCGAAGCGCAGTATGAAAGCGGCGCGCTGTATCCGCTTCGCGGGCGCAGCAAACTGGGTTACGCCTTTCCCTGGCTCGCGAAAAAATTTCCCACCTACAAGGCCTACGCGAAAGCGCAAATCAGCGATCTCTTCGCCCCCGACCGGCTCGCGGCGACCCGTCGCCTCGCGGCCACTGAACTCGCGAGCGGAATCTTCATCCAGCAGGCAAATGGCAGTTTCGCTTTTCAACCACTTCCACGCTCCGCGCAAATTGCTCCGATCAACGCGATCGTAGCGCGCGATCTCGATGGCGACGGCGCGATGGACCTCTATTGCGTCGGAAATAATTTCGGGCCTGAGCCCAACACCGGACGATTCGATGGCAGTCTCGGCGTCCTCCTGAAAGGTGACGGTCACGGCAACTTCGTCGCGCTCTCGCCCGGCGACTCCGGCCTCGTCGTCCAAGGCGACGCCCGCGCCGCCGTGAGTTTCGTCGATGGAGTTTCGAAACGCCCCGCGATCGCCGTCATGCGTTGCGATGGGCCACTGCTGCTCTTCACGCCCCGTAGGTAACGCGCTCGCCGCGCTACGTCCGTCCTTCATAGCCGCACCGGTTACGGTGCGGTCCGTCCTTCCGCACGCGAACGCATGCGGCTACAAAAACATTCAACCCTCACTCGCGAGCTTTCGTCTCGTCAGCCCTGACGCGACTGATTCCATTGCCTCTCATGCGCCGCCTTCTTCCCCTCGCCGCTCTTCTCGCCGCCACGCTTTCGACTCATGCCGCCTCTCCGATCGCGACCGAATCCTCCGCGTTCCTGCGCAGCTACGCGGACGGCCCGGTTAACTGGATGCCTTGGGGCGAACCCGCTTTTACGCGAGCGAAGCAGGAGCAAAAGCCGGTCCTCCTCGTGATCGGAAGCTTCACGAGCGAACTGAGCCGCGCGATGCATCGGCAGACATTCTCCAATGCGGAGACTGCCGCTTTCTTGAACGACACGTTCGTCTGCATTCTCGTGGACGCGAAAGAACAGCGCGAGGTCACCGCGCTTTATCAGCAGTATCTGCAGACCGTGAAACAACTCAGCGGCCTGCCGATGAATTTGTGGCTCACGCCCGAGCTAAAACCATTCGATGGCGCCAACTATCTTCCGCCCACGGAGGAATGGGGCAAAGAAGGTTTCAGCACTGTCGCGAAACGCGCCGCCGCCGCATGGAAAGCGGACGCTGCCGCTCAACGCGCGAAAGCCACCGAAGCCGTGACGACCGTCGTCGCCGCTCAGCCTACCACCGCGGCTGAAGCCGTGGATGCCGCTGCGATCACTCGATTGCTCACCGACGCAAAAGAAGCGTGGCGCGCACGTTTCGATGCAGCCAATGGCGGCTTCGGCGATCCCCCTAAATACCCCGAGCCCGAACTACTGCGTTATTTGTTGCGCGATCCCGCCTCGCAAGAAATGGCGCTCACCACACTGCGCGCTGTGATCAACGGCGCGGTCCGTGACCCGCTCGACGGCGGTTTCTTCCGCTACGCGGTCGATGCAGAATGGCGGCATCCTTATTTCCAAAAAACTCTCGCTGATCAGGCGAGGCTTGCACTGGCGTTGCTCGACGCAGCGAAGCTGACCGACCACGCCCAATTCGCTGAAGCCGCCCGCGGCGCGCTTCATTATGCGCTCACGCAACTGCGGACGAAAGAAGGCGATTTTTGCGGCGCCGAAGACTCCACGCCTGATGCGGTGACCGCGTCCTATTTCTGGACAGTCGCCGAAATTCGCGACGTGCTGGGCGAGGCTTTTGCCAAGGAATTCAGCTCCGCGTACAGTGTCACCGCTGAAGGCAATATCCCTGCCGACGCGTTTCCTGGTGCCACTACCACTGGAAAAAATATTCTGTATCGCGCGACACCCGCGCCCAACGCCGCGACTGAAAAATCCCTGCAAGCATCGTCCACGAAGCTCCTGGCCAAACGACAAAGCCGCGCCTCCGCACTCCGCGATGACAACGCCACCAGCGGTACGCACGGTTTGCTCCTGGAAGCGCTGTCCCGCGCGAGTCTGCAGCTGCAAGACCCACAGCTGACTGCGTCCGCGAAAGATGAATACGCCTTCATCCGTGAAAAATTACTGCTACCCGACGGCGGCGTGCGACGGCTCGCCGGCCGCTCCGTCGCTGCTGCCACCGAAGACTACGGATTCCTTATCGCCGGCTTGCTGGAGTACGACACAGTTGCAAAAGACTCCGGCGCAGCGGCACTGGCCGAAAAACTTCTGAATGCAGCGAACACGCATTTCTGGAGCGAAAAGACCGGCCGCTATTTCGCAGTGGGTCCTACGCCCGACCAAGGAACCTGGGCCCGCGTCGTTTATTCCACGCCGGGACCAGCCGATCTTCCTTCAACCGAGGCAACGTTGCTGCGCGCGCTCGAAAGCCATCCCGCCGCCAAATCCAGCGCGGATCTAGTTGCCGCGTTGCGCCGAACAATCGCCGCGGACGTCAAAGACGCCGGCGAAGTAGCACGCGGTGATCTGTTGCTTTCGCTGCAGCCCAAAGACCGTTAAGCGCCTGGATCAGCGGCGCGGGCCGCACCCGTTCTCGTTCTCGTAATCTTTCTCGTTCTCGTCTCCGCCGATTTGTTAGCGTAGCGGCAGGCGTCCCTGCCTGCCGGGTTTTCAGAATTGGAGAGCCGACTCGCCGTGTCGTCCGGTTTTTCGGCGGGCCCAGCGGTCCCGCCCTACCTCGGAATTCGGTCCACCCGGAGGTGGACCCTCCATTACAGGAATGTGGTCGGCCGCCGCTTACAAACTCACACCACTCAGCCGGCAAATCACCCCGATGGAGCGGCGCTCGGCCCCTAAACGGTTTCCACGCCATGAAAATTATCTACATTCACGGCGAAATAGGTGGTGGGGTAACCAACTATAGCAGCATCGGCCGCATCTCCTCGTCGTAGGGCATGCGGCCGAATCATTTCAACGCTTCGCGTTCTGCCGCCACAAGGTGATCCGGCTCATGTGATCGAATGGAGGATATGCATAGAAGCCGCCGGTCACAATCGACGGCTTGCCTGACCCATCCAGATCACCCACGGCACAACTGATCAGCTGAATCGGTGAGTTCGCCAGCACGTGCATCGTGAAATTCATCTGACCGTCGTTCTTAAAAACGGCGAGCGAGACCGCCTTGGGATTTTTCCAATCGTTGAATCCGCTCACGCAAACCACATCCATGATTCCGTGTCCGTCGAGATCGACGCCCACGGGACTAAATGCTCCCGGCATGTCACCAATGCGATGATACCGGAAATAGCCGTTCCCCAGATTTTCCAGCCACTGCACTCCGTGCCACGGACGTTTGCCGGGATCCGCATACGCGAATCCGTCTCCATTCGTATAAAGCACGTCGGGCCGTCCGTCGCGGTTGAGGTCGCAAAGACTGATCCCACTGCTGCCGAAATCCTCGTTCGTTGAGCCGAAGATTTTCTTGTTGGTGAATTCACCGTGACCGTTGTTTTCGAAGAGATAAATTTCCTCCCACTGCTGGGAAACCACGGCGACGATATCGAGCGTGTTGTCGCCGTTCATATCAGCGACGCAAACATTGATCGTCCCGGACAAACTCAGGAGAACGTGGCTTTCGAACTGCCAGTTCCCAAGATTTTTCATCCAGCGAATCTCGCCCTGATCATAGCCGAACTGCGCCACCGCAAGATCCAGTTTCCCATCGCCGTCGAAATCTCCCGCGCGAATGTCCGTCACCCGCGCGATGTTCTCGGCGATCACGTGCCTGGTGAAATGTTGGTGCCCGTCATTCTCCAAAATGACCACCGAACCGATCTTGTCGTTGTTGGGAAAAACCTCACCCATGCACGACACCAGCAGGTCGAGATCACCGTCCCCGTCCATATCCACCGCCTCAACGTGCACCGGCGCTCGCAGGTCGGCCATGAGCGTGATCTCCTCAAATTTCCCGCGCGTGACCTGCCGAATCCAAGTCACCGCGAGCGCCTTGTCGTCGCACACCAACACGTCTGGCAAACCATCTTTGTCGAGGTCCACGATGTTCACGTGCGAGATCCACGGCTTGCCTTCGTAAGCGGCGCCGATCGCCTGGGGCACGAATCGCCCCGTCTCTTCCACCACCGCCGACTGCGCACTCCGCGAAGCAGTGGTCACTTCCTTTCGCGCGCAACCGGTCACCAACAGCAGGCTGGTCGCAAGAACGAGAACGCCCTTACGCTTCACCCGGAAAAACCTGAATCGAGAAGCGCGAAGGCCGACGACAGTGCTCATGAATTGCAGTCGTTTTCAGCGCCCATGGAAACAAATAGCAATCCTGCGCGATACTCGACGTTAGAGAGCGTCGTCGTCCCCGGACGAAGCCAAGTCGGCTACTCTTCCCCTCTTAAACTTTACCGCGACGCGCTTCGAGCTGCGTACGAATCTCGGCCATCTTCTGCGGCGTAAGCGGAAAAATATAAATCATGGCCAGTCCTACGCTGATCCCCGCAATCGGAACCGCCGCGAGGAGAAACCGGATCATAAAAAGGGAATGCTCAGTCTGATTCCCACCCATTGTCGCGTCGAATCCCGTCGCGCTCAAAATAATGCCGGACGCGCCCGCGCCAATGGCCATTCCGACTTTCGAAATCCATGAGTCGCACGCGACAAACGCCCCTTCGCGTCGTTTGCCCGTCTCCAGCTCGTCGTAATCGATCACGTCGGCACGGATCGAGCCATCCATCATCCAAAATCCCGCACCCGTAAACGCGATGAGTCCGGAGGCAAAAATTTGCAACCAGCGAATCTGCGGGTTGTAGAACCACCACGTGCCAACAAAAACCAGAATCGCGGCGCTCAAAATCAACATGACGGCGTAACGCTTGCCCAACCGCCGGGCCGTAAATGCGAAGACCGGAATTCCGATAAAACCAAAAACCATGCCGGAAATCCCCATCTTGAAATTCCAAACCGCGCCTTCACCCAGACTGCCGCGGCAAACATAATAAACGGTATCATAATAGCCGAGCGCACTCACCATGCTCGTGCCCATCGCATACGGCAGCTTCATCAGGAGCTGCATTCGAAACGGACGACACTTCAGCGTCTGCCACAAGGTTTCCGCCAGCTTCACCTTTTGTTGCCCGCGCGCGACGACGTTGCCGTAGTAACGTTCTTTGACGGTAAAAAACATCGCGATCGACGCGAGCGCCATGAGTATTCCGAGCGCTGTGCAATATACCTGCGCGGCGAGGAGAATGTTTGGTTTTGTCCCTTCCGGGGCAGCAGCCCACGCCGCGCTCGTCGTGAACAACCGGTGGATCCGTTCGAACGCGTCGCCGTTGGTCGCGCCCACCCAGATTGCCATCGTCATGAATTGCGCAGCAAAAAACAACCCGAGCTCGGCAAATTTTTGCACCCCGTTGCGGTACGACCAGACACTGGTCCGCTCGTTGTAATCTGGCGTCATCTCGGCGCCAAGACAGTCAAATGGCACCTTAAACGCGCTCATCACGGGCAGAAAGAGCGCGGATGAAATCACCATGTACCAGAAATAATTCGGCACCTCGGTTCCGAAAACATGCGTCGTTCCCCACCCCGGCGAAACCGCCACCAACAGCGGAAAACCCAATCCACCCAAAACGCCCGCGATCAAAATGTAGGGTCGCCGGCGACCCCAGCGACTCCGCGTATTGTCCGACAACCAACCAAACAATGGATCGGTGATGGCATCACAAACCCGGTTAAAAAAGAGCGCGAGACCGATTAACCATGGCGCAACTCCGAGGAAAATATTGAAGACCTGAAAGCCGAGATTCGGGTAAAGCCAGTGGCCCCACATGTCGTGAAACGTGCCGAGCCCGTACGCCAGCTTCTGTTTGACGGGAACCCGGTCGCCTTTGGCCGTATCGTTGAAAGATGTACTGCTGACGGCGGATTGGGGGCTGGAATCTTGCATGGTCGAAACTTGGGGTTTAAGGATAAATCAAGACGGCGCGCCTGCGAGCGAGTGGCAAACGAATAATAGCCTGCGAGGGGTCGGTTCACTCGTAATTAGGCAGAGCAAGGCCTGTTCTTGCGAGTCTCTACTGGAGGGCGCTGCTCCGTCAGCGCTGTACGCGTCGAAGCCTGCTGCGACGGAGCGCAGCCCTCCACATTGCCAAACACCTTTAATACGAATCTGCGAGCGAACGCCACGTCAGCAGGCGTTTGAGACGAGCCACGGTCTGCTTCTTCGTAAACTGCACCCCAATGGTCTTCTTCTCACCGGGAAATAACTCGAAGTAGTTGTCGGTGCTGCGGTGCTCAACGCCGGGCAGGTCGAACGCGAAACGGTGTTGAAACGCATCCGAGGTGAAGCTCAGCACCGCGTCCGTCGGTTTCGTCATCCGCACTTCGATTTTCGTCTTCGCCGTCGGCAACATCAGAAACCTGGGCGGCGTAAGAAAAACCGTTTCCTCACTCACCCGCGTGTTTCCGATATCCAGCGCGATTCGCAGATAAACATGGTCGCGGCCATGCCGTTCCAGCCAGGGCGCCGCATCCAACGTTTGCTGCAACACGCTCTCGCCATACGTCAGCGTCACGCGTTTCGAACCGCTCTTCAGCTTCTTCCCATCGAGGTGGAACAGATCCCAACTCAGCCGCGCCTTCACCGACTGTGGCGCATCATACACTGTGTAAAGATGCACCTCGCGAACCGTCGTTCGACGATAGTTGCCGATGATGGTCGTCTCTTCACCGGGCACATGAGCCGTCACGAGCGCCGGCGCGAAAAACCGCCGCGCCACGTGATGCAGCGCGCGCCAGCGTCCGGTAAACTCGATCGAACTCCACGAAGCCCCTGGCCAGCAATCATTCAGCTGCCAGTACAATGCGCCCATGCTCCGCGGCATATTACGCCGCCAGTGCTCGACACCCGTCTGCATGCAGAACGCCTGGTTGAGCTGTGAAAGATAAATGAGCTCGTCCTGCCCTTTCGGGAACCGGTAACGACGCGAAACGTAATCGAGAATGACCTGGTTCCCACTGCGATTCTTTTGATGGTTCTCCATCGTTGCGCCAAAAACATTATTGTCCGCTGACGATGAGAACGTCGCGTTCGTTTCAGGCGAGCTGTAGCTCTGCATTCCAAATTCCGATACAAAACGAAACGTGTATTTTTCGTAATCCTTCACTGGCATGCGCGCATGCCACACGTCCCAAAAATGCGTGTCGCCCCGCATCTCGCCCGCAGCATGAGAGTGCTCCCGATCGCCGCGCCATGGGGAACTGGGCCAATACGGCGTGATTGCATCCTCTGCCGCGACGACCGCGGGCAGCACTTCGTGAAACAACGCATCGTAATCCGCGCGCATTTTTGGATCGGCTTCGAGCTCGGTGAAATTGAGCGCCCATATTTCATTGTTGCCGCACCACAGCGCGAGGCTCGCGCGATGACGCAACCGACGGAGCTGATAAACCGCCTCCGCGCGCACACTCGCGAGAAATTCCGCGTCCGCGGGATAACGAGAACACGCGAACATGAAATCCTGCCAGACGAGCAGGCCGAGTTCGTCGCACACATCGTAGAAATCCTCGCTCTCGTAAATGCCGCCGCCCCACACGCGGATCATGTTCATGTTCGCCTCCACCGCGCTCGTCAGATCGCGTTCGTAGTCCGCCCGCGTGAGGCCGGCCACAAAACTGTGGGCCGGAATCCAGTTCGCGCCCTTCGCGAAAATCGCCCGACCGTTGACGACAAATTGAAACGTTTCGCCCCACTGGTCCGGGTGTCGGTCGAGAACGATCGTACGGAGACCGATCTTTTTCGATCGCGTGCCGATGACCGTGCCATTGGCCGAAGTGACGGCGATCTCGAGCTGATAGAGCGGCTGTGCGCCGTGGCCGCTCGGCCACCAAAGCTGCGGCTGCGTAACCACGATTTCGTTACCGCTCTCCTCTCCCACCACTTTTCCATCGAGCGACAATTTCCAACGAATTACTGCCGATTCCTCCACGCGTGCGAGTTCCGCCGCCATCGCCAGCCGTACGCTGCCGTCTTTGCGATGCTCTTGCGTGACACGCACGCCTTCGAGGCGGTTGCCGCTCCATCCTTCGAGACGGATGTCCTGCCAGATGCCAGCGGTCACGAAGCGCGGGCCCCAGTCCCACCCGAATTGACACTGCTCTTTGCGAATCACCTGCGAACGGCCGATCGGGTCGTTGAACTCTTTCGGTTGATGATCCGTGCGGTGCTTCCTGATGTAATCCATCGCGCTCTCGAAGCGTACCACGAGCTCGTTTTTACCCGGGCGCAGCAGCGATTTCACATCCCAGCGATAGCCGAGAAACATATTCACGGTGCGGGCGATTTCCTTCCCGTTGAGCAACACCGTGGCGACGGTGTCGACGCCGTCGGCGACAAGTTCCACCACGTCTTCGCCGCGCAACGCCGCAGGTACGGTGAAGGTGCCGCGATATTCCCAAACCCTTTCCTCGATCCATTGCAGTTCCGTTTCGTTGGCGCCCCAGAACGGATCGGGGATGAGTTTCAACCGCAGGAGATCACGATGAACGCAGCCAGGCACAACGGCGGGTTTCCACGGAGTGCGTTCAGTGACGTTGCGAAATTGCCAGGACGAGTTGGCGAGCGGGAGGGTATGCATCTAGGAAAAATCAGGGGGGACGTAAGATCTAGCGCGGATTCTATTTCACGAAAGCCTCAATTTCGTAGAGGTCTCAATCAAGCCGCTGCTGCGTGCGCGATCCGGTTTTGCCCGCGAGCCTCTGCTGGAGGGCGCTGCTCCGTCAGCGCTGTCACTTCTACTAACCCAGCTGCGACGGAGCGCAGCCCTCCATTTGCGGAGATGGCATCTTGGTAGGGCGAACCGTCCCGGTGAGCCTTGTATTTTCCGCCTCGGCAGGACGCCTCGCCTACTACATCGATGGCACAGAATTCGCGACAGTAGGTCGTTTCTCCGAAGTAAAGACCCGTGACCAAGAATGGGACCGCTAATGGGATTTTCCCAATGGGGAAATCTTTGTTCAGTGGCTACGGCTAATCGCCTGCACCGTGAAGTGATTGGAGTCCGCTGATCGCGGTCTGAGATCAGCAGACCCCACCACTTATTCTGGAGCCGATCAGGCGGAGGGGTGACATAAGGATCTGCCCATTGGCGGATCCCATTAGCGGTTCCTCTTTCCGAACATTACGGGGGCACGCCCTACAGCGTCGCGCCGTTATTTTTTATCACGTCGCGATACCAATACGCCGAGTCTTTCGGCGTGCGCTTCTGCGTCTGATAATCGACGTGCACCAGGCCGAAGCGATCCTTGTAACCCTCGATCCATTCGAAGTTGTCGAGGATCGACCAATAAAAATAGCCCTCAACCGGCACACCTTCTTCAACGGCCCGCCCAACCGCGCGCAGATAACGCGTCATGAAATCAATGCGCTGCGGATCGTGAACCTTGCCGTCGAGATGAACGAAATCCGTGTTGCAGTATCCGTTTTCCGAAAACACCAGCGGCAGCCCATAGCGTTCGGTTTGGAAACGCGCCGCCCAGTAAATCGCCTCCGGGGCGATATCGAGCCACGCCAGCGTTCCGCGAGCGTTACCAATTCCCCACCCGCCCGGCAGTTTCTCGGCTTCGCCCTTCGCGCCAGCGCGGACCTTCCAGCCCGTGTAGCAATTGTAAGCAACGAAATCGGTCTTCTGCGAAATCAGCTTCATGTCCGCCGACGTGACGCGGGGCATCGCGGCGCCAAAAGCCTTCACGCCTTCCTCCGGGTAACGGCCGAACACAATCGGATCGGCCCACCACGCCAGATTCCACATCACTGGTTTCGTGCATTCGAAATAATCGCGACGCGCCACCTCAATATCGGCTTTGGTCTCGGTGGCCGGAATGCGTTCGCGACTCGTATGCGCGATCGCGATTTTCACTTTGCCGCGGCAGCCGGCACGCAACGCCTGCACTGCCCGCCCATGCGCCATGAGCAAATGATGCGCCCCGAGCAGGCAATCGGCGAACGGCAGCTTTAGGCCAGGCGCGAACATGCCTTCGTGATAACCTAGCCCGAGAATGACCGGCGGCTCGTTGAACGTCATCCAATGTTTAACGCGATCACCCAGCCGGTCCGCCACGATCGTCGCGTAGTCACCAAACCATTCGACCATGTCGCGATTGATAAATCCACCGCGCTGCTGAAGCGCCTGCGGCAAATCCCAGTGAAACAACGTCACCCAAGGCGTGATGTTGGCCGCGAGGAGTGCATCGATCAGCCGGTCGTAAAATGCCAGGCCCTTCGCATTCGGTTTGCCCGTGCCAGTGGGCTGGATACGTGGCCAGGCGAGTGAAAGCCGGTAAGCTTGCAGCCCAAGGTCGCGCATCAATCCGACGTCTTCCCGCCAGCGATGATAGTGATCGCAGGCGGCGTTGCCGTTGTGGTTCTCGAAAACTTTTCCCGGCTGTTGAGAGAACACGTCCCACACCGACGGGCCTCGCCCGTCCGCGTCCCACGCTCCTTCGATTTGATAGGCGGCCGCAGCGGCACCCCACGTGAAATTTTTCGGAAAAGTCATGAAAGAGTTTTAGGAGAGATTTGCAAAGTAGCCGCACGCGTTAGCGTGCGGATTCATGAACCGCGCCGTAACCGGCACGGCTACGAAGGTGCGAAGTTCGCGAATCACTTGATCGGGGTCAGACGAAACAGCACCACATCATGTGAGCCGACCCTGGCCGTGTAGGGTTCACTGTTATCGCCGACTGCTTTCTTCGACCACACGTCGCGAACGCTGAACTTGCCCTGGATCGTCCAGAGGCGATCCCAGTGAATGGTCAGGTTTGCTGCGGCTGTACCGGTATTTAACATACAAACCGCCCACTCCTTATTGCTCAGTTCCTTCACCCAGATTTCGGTTTGCGTCGCCGGCTCCGACAGCGCGCGAAAGCCTTCTTTGCCGGCCACGTCCTGATCGATCGCGATCACTTCCTTGTCGGTGAGGATTTCCTGGATCTCCGGTTTCATGTGACGCACGTCGTTACCCGCCATCAGCGGAGCGGCGAGCATGGACCAGAAACTGAAATGCGCGCGTGACTCGGCAAGCGATAGCCCCTCATTGCCCACCTCCAGCATGTCGGGATCGTTCCAGTGACCTGGTCCCGCGTATTTCGCAATGCCCTCGGGACCGTCGGCGGGAACGAGGTCGTACTGTGCATTCAAAAGAAGTTTCCAACCCGATTCCCATCCTTTGCGGCCGTCGTAGGAGTCGTAGATATCGCCGGTCGTGCGCCAAAGATGTCCGACTTCCGCCGCCCATTCCCACGGTTTGTTCTGTCCCCACTCGCACAAGCTGAACACGACGGGACGTCCTGCAGCGCGGAGAGCTTCACTCATCCGCTTATACGCGTCGCGGGCGTTGGCGGTACCGTGGTCGCACCAATCGTACTTCAGGTAATCGACTCCCCACGAGGCATAGGTCCGGGCGTCCTGAAACTCATGTCCCCAGCCGCCGGGAAAGCCTCCGCAGGTCTTCATCCCGGCACAGCTATAAATGCCAAACTTGAATCCCTTCGAGTGAAGAAAGTCACCGAGGGCCTTCATGCCGCTGGGAAATTTCTTCGGATCCGCCTCAAGACGGCCGTCTGACTCGCGCTCTTTTTTTGACCATGTATCGTCAATTACGATATAAACGTAGCCGGCGTCGCGCATGCCATTCGCGACCATCGCCTCCGCCGTCTCGCGGACGACCTTCTCGTCGATGTGATTCGCGAATGTATTCCAGCTGTTCCAACCCATCGGCGGGGTCAGGGCCAGACCTTCCCATTTTTGAGCAAACGCGGAAGTGGCAAAGCAGAGGGCGAGCAGAGCGATTTTTTTTAGGGACATGGGGCGGTAGAGAGGTGACGTAACGTCGGTCGTATTGGATCTAAACACCACGAAGATCTCACTTTCGTCGAGTTTCGTCTAGTTGAGTTCGCAGGCAAAAAATTGAGATTGGTTGCGGGAAATTTGTGTTAGCGCCTCAACGACGGCTCCCCGACTCGCCTCACTCGAGTGACGTTCACGACAGAGGCCGGTCCTGTATCCTCGTCGTGCGATCCAGCCAGCGAGGTGCAAGGATGATGCAAGGATGCTCGAAGGGAGAACGATGGATCGACGAAGGCGGGAACACCTGATTGCGTCCCTTTCGCGTTCATTCGAATTCCATGGCCAAAGCTAAACTCAATTCAGCGCTTCTGGAATTGCGGGGCCATATTGACGGTTTCGTCTACAAGCAATATGCGACGGGGCTCGTGATCAGCCGTCGCCCGCGAATGGACGGCATCAAACCCTCACCGGCGCAGCTCGCGCAACGGGAACGCTTCCGGACCGCGGCCAAGTTTCACCATGAAGTGCTCGCGAATTCGGCGTTGAAGCGCCGCTACACCGCGATCGCAAAGAAGCGCGGCGTTCCGCTCTCCGCCGTGACGCTCTCCGTTCACATGCGGAAAACGGCGAAGGTATAATCTAATATCAATTTTCCGCGGGTTTTGTGTATTGCGTGGCTTCTCTCAACACCGCCTCTATCCAGGTCGATCCGAGTCAATCCGTGGCGAAAATTCAGTAGGTTGAGCTCGACGCCGCCTGCGACGAAGTG